>NZ_DAHVHY010000046.1 GCF_027322205.1 Acidithiobacillus sp. | reverse complement strand
GGCCGCCGATGTGGCGGCGCTGCGCCTGAATGCCACAGCGGGCGAGCACATCAAGCTGCGCGGCCCCGATCCGTTGCGTTTGGAGTTGGAGCAGCGGAGGCTGCAGCCATGAGCGCCGCCACCTTTCGTTTTGGTGAAGGAAACCCGCAATACGACGCCCAGGGTCGTCTGCGTCATCTGCTCAGTACCGAAGGATTGCGGGAGCGGGAATTGTTGCAGATTCTCGATACGGCGGAGTCGTTCCTCAGCATCGCAAAGCGCAGTGTCAAAAAGACGCCCACCCTGCGCGGGCGCACCATCGTCAATCTCTTTTTTGAAAACAGCACACGGACCCGCAGCACCTTTGAACTGGCCGCCAAGCGTCTCTCGGCGGATGTGCTGAATATCGCCGTCAGCACCAGTAGTGCCAGCAAGGGCGAATCCCTCATGGATACGGTCAATAATCTGATGGCCATGCAGGTGGATGGTTTTGTCATCCGCCATCCGGAAGCGGGAGCGGCTCATCTGGTCGCGCGCCAACTCGGCGACTCGGCGCTGGTAGTGAATGCCGGTGACGGTCAGCACGCCCATCCCACCCAGGCCCTGCTGGATGTGTTCACCATCCGCCGTCTGGCGGGGCCGATTGAAGACCGGGTGGTGGCCATTGTGGGTGATGTGCTGCATTCGCGGGTGGCGCGCTCGCAGATTCATGCCTTGTCCATTCTCGGCTGCCCGGAAATTCGCGTCATCGGCCCGCGTACCCTGGTACCCGAAGAACTCTCGGCGCTGGGGGTGCATGTCTACCACGATCTGCAGGCCGGTTTGCGCGGGGTGGATGTGATTTGCGCCCTGCGCCTGCAACGGGAGCGCATGGAGTCGCACCGTCTGCCCAGTCTCGATGAATTTCATCGCCGCTTCGGGCTGACCCCGGAGCGCTTGCAGTGGGCAGAACCTGGCGCGCTGGTGCTGCATCCGGGCCCCATGAACCGCGGGGTGGAAATCGCCTCGGAGGTGGCCGATGGTGCTCAGTCAGTGATTCTCCAACAGGTAGCCCATGGTCTGGCGGTGCGGATGGCGGTGCTCACCATCCTCGTTGGCGCGGCGGGCGGGGAGTGAGGACCATGCACAGAATCATACGCAATATTCGGGTCATGGACCCCGGCGATGGCTTTGACGCGGTCACCGATCTGGCCATAGCCGACGGCCGGATTGTCGCGCGGGGACCCCTGCCTCCTGATTTTACCGCAGAAGAGGTGCTGGATGGCAGTGGCTTGATCGCCTGCCCCGGTTTCGTCGAAACCTCTTTTCAGGCGCACACGCCCGGTCATGGCCGGGATGGTGATCTTGCCAGTGAATTATGCGCGGCGGTGGCTGGTGGCGTGACTCAGGTTTTGCTGCGGCCGGATACCCAACCCATGGCGGATACCCCGGCCGTTTTACAGGGGCAGCGCATCCTGGCGGATCGTTTGGTCCTGGCCAAGGTGCATTTGTCCGGTGCCCTTACGACCCAGCTTCAAGGTGCGGCACTGACGGAGATGGCGAGTTTGGCCGAGGCGGGCGCCATTGCCTTTAGTCAGGCCAAGGAACCGGTACCCAGCGCGGCCTTGTTGCGGCTGGCGCTGAGCTACGCGGCGGATTTGGGCTTGCCCGTATTGCTCCATGGCGAAGAGCCAGAGTTGGCGGCCCATGGGGTGATGCACGAAGGCCGTCTGAGCATCCGTTTAGGCCTGACCGGTCGCCCGGCGGCGGCGGAGCAGATCGGCGTGCAGCGGGATATCGCCATTGCCGCGCTCAGCGGTTGTCCCATCCATTTTCCGCATTTGAGTACCGCCGCGGCGGTGGCCGAGGTTGCGGCGGCCAGGCAGAGTGATGAACCGGTGACTTGTGGGGTGAGTATCCATCACCTGCTGCTCAGCGAGCAGGATGTCGGTTTCTTCAATCTCCACGCCAAGATTCTGCCGCCCTTGCGCCCTACTGCAGAGCGCGATGCCCTGCGCCATGCGTTGGCTACGGGCGTTATAACGGCCATCAGCAGTGATCACAGCCCCTGGGGCGTGGACCGCGAGGGCATGACCTTTACCCAGGCGCCCTTCGGTATTGCGTCCGTGGAATGGCTTCTGCCCCTGACGCTGCGGCTGGTGGATGAAGGGGTGGTGGATTTGATGACGGTGCTGAGCCTGCTGAGTGTCGGCCCGGCCCAGGCCCTTGGTTTGCCCGCGCCATCCCTGGCTGTCGGCGCCGCCGCTGACCTCTGTATCTTCGATCCGGAGTCCTATTTCACCGTGGAGCCGGCGCGGCAATGGAGCCGGGGCCGGAATCTTCCCTATGGCCAGTGGGAGTTGCGGGGGCAGGTGCGCTATACGTTGGTGGAGGGGCGGGTGGTTTTTCGGGGGTGAGGGTAACGCCCACTTTGGATGGGTTACAATAATTTTTTCTGCTTGAGTGGAATCACATTTGATTGTGAATGATTGGAATATGTATCCCAACTCGGCGCGTACCCCTCAGCCTGATTTCCCCATACGGACCACCCTTTACGGGGACCTCTGGCGAATAGTTCAAGATAGGGTCCGGGGCTGCATGCCTCAATGATGGCGTATTGCTCGTCCGGTTTGCGGCTATGCTCGCGCTTTTGTGACGAAATGATGTTTTCCTGACTTCTCCCCGGCTGCAAGGTCCGGGCATTTTTTCCTCGTACACCTATTTCTTGCAGAGTCATTGTTGAGTATCGGGAGAGGCGCTTGTGCTCTGGTGCCATTTTCCCGGTCCTGTTCTGAAACTGCCAGGGCGGATCGGCGAGAATGGTGGTGAATTTTCTTTTCCCTACCGCTTCCAGCAAATCGTCAGATGCGCTCATTATTATTCGTCCACTGTATAGAGTGATTGAGTAATACCGAATACCAGCAAAGGACAACCGCCCCCGCCGCCACCCTCAATACGGGGAAGAAGTTTACTCATATGTGTGGTTGACGCGCCATAAGAGGAACCCCTTCCCAGTTGATTAAATATTTCCTGCAGATTGTCGCAACGAGTGATGATCACTCCTACGCTAATGGCACGCAAGTCAAATAGCAAACGAAAATTATTGAGGTCACGATCATAGAAGGGATCTTTATTGTTCCATTCAATTTCCAGGGCGATGCTGTTACGAAAACAATCTATCTTATGGGTAGGCGTATCCATTGTGTGTTCATCGACAACAACATGCGTCTGGAATTCTTTCTCAATTCGGTTCATCCTCATCCCTGTCCCGAAAACTCTCCTCGGCAGCATCCATCTCGTCAGCAGCGCTGCGTGACGGCTCTGCCGCATCATCAGCGGTATCTTCTTCCGCGGACCGGGCTGCCGGTAAACGCGCCGCGAAGAACAAGCCGACTTCAAAGAGCATGTACATAGGAATGAGGAGCATTATCATGGATAACACATCGGGAGGACTAAGTACTGCCGAGGCGATGGCACAGATCAGGAAGGCATAGCGGCGGCTGCGACGCAGTGTAGCCACCTGAAGCACCCCGATGCGTACCAGTACCACAATGAGAATGGGGATCTGGAAGGCCAGGCCAAAGGCGAGCGAGAATTTGACGATAAGCGAGAGATAACTATCGACTTTGGGCATGGCGGTAATGTCACCGCCCGAAAAACTCACGAAAAATCGGAAGGCATTGGGGAAGACGATAAAGTAAGCGAACAGCATCCCGCCGATGAACAGGAAAATAGAGGCAAAAATCAGCGGGAAAAAGGCCTTGCGCTCATGCGCATAAAGGCCTGGCGCGATGAAGGCCCAGAATTGGTAGAGTACGACGGGTAATGCCAGAACAAAGCCGGACAGCAAGGAAAGCTGCACGTAAGTCAGAAATACTTCGGGCAAACTGGTGTAAATGAGGTGGCTGCCCTTTGGTAATACCTCAATGAGGGGGGCAGCAAGAATATTATAAATCGTTTTGGAGAAGGGATAAGAAACCAAAAAACCGGTAAAAATAGCGATTACTGCGAATAATACGCGGCGGCGCAATTCCAGCAAATGGCCGATAAAGGTATTCTCCGCCAACTTATCCATGCTTAAAAAATATCCTTAGGCGGTATTGAGGTATGAGTGAAAGCGGCAAAATATTTGGCGGAGGCCCAAGCTGTAGTGTGCCGACATAATATCGGCGAACTCTGCCAGTGCATCAGGTACGAATCAGGCTCGAAATCAATGTACGCGGTCTTCCGGTCCTGGCTGGTCCGCATGTTGTACCGCTGTCGACATAATGTCGAGTTCACCCTGCCTATGCTCTTCCTGCACTGCGGGCTCCTCACCAACCGTTTTCAGAGTGTCTGAAGCGGTGATATCGGCAGGCAGCAATTCCTCTTTGGCATAGTCGCGCAGTTTGTTGGCTTCCTGACGCAGATCATCCAGCAACAACTGCTGTTCGACCTCAGAGCGCAGACCGGTCATGGTACGCCGCATGGCGCCGTACCATCTCCCCGCGGTGCGCGCGAGCTCGGGCATTTTCTCCGGCCCGACCACGAGCAGCGCAATAATCCCGAGCAGTGCGAGCTCGCCAAAGCTGAAGTCGAACATAAGCGATCAGCGGTTAACGGTTTCGTGTTCTTTGCTGGGCTGGACCTCGGCATCGATAGTGTGACCGATGCTTTCCTTCTTTTCTTCCTCTTCCTTGACGGCGGAGCGGAAGCTCTTGATGGCAGCACCCAGGTCCGAACCTACGTGACGCAGTTTTGCGGTGCCAAACAGCGCGACCACGATTAACAAAATGATGACCAGATGCCAGATACTAAAAGCGCCCATGACTGCTCTCCTCCCCCCGCGGGGGTTTACGCACTACAACTAACCCTTGGACCATAGGAAAATAAAGCGGTTGCGTCAAGCTTGCGGACGTCGTGCCGCTTTCTCTTCCAGGCCGGAAATCCCTTCACGTCGCGCCAGTTCCCCGAGGACGTCATCAATATGCAATTCCTGTTCCTCCAAGGCCACCATCAGGTGAAACAGGAGGTCTGCGGCCTCTGCAATAATCGGTTGCGACTCAGAATTCTTGCAGGCGATGACAAATTCGGTGGCTTCTTCTCCCACCTTTTTCAAGATCCGATCCTGGCCTCCACGGAGCAGTTGTGCTACGTAGGACTGGCCGGGATCAGCCGCTCGCCGACGGTGCAGTGTGGCCTGCAAACTATCGAGGATGCTGCCGGGCGGCGGGGCCTGATGCTGCCAGCCATCGGTACCGGGTTGGCCGAGGAAGAAGCAGGTTTTCTCTCCCGTGTGGCAGGCAGGACCTTCCTGAATGACACGCATAAGAATGGTGTCGCCATCACAGTCGAGGCGTAGATCCACCAGATGTTGAATATGGCCGGAGGTCTCACCTTTACGCCAGAGCGCCTGCCGGGAGCGCGACCAGTAGGTGCCCATGCCGTCATGAAGCGTCGCCAGCAAGGCCTCGGCATTCATCCAGGCCAGCATCAGTACCTGGCCGCTGCGTGCATCCTGAGCAATGGCGGGTACCAGGCCATCTGCATTCCAGTGTACAGCGGCGAGTATGGCGGCGTGCCGTGCTTTCGGTTCACCCATGATGGTCAGCACCCCTCGTTAATGTCTGTCTACTCACAAGAATACGCAGGTACGCCTGACAACAGATGCACTGCGCGCGTTAGCGGGTTTCGCGCACTGGAATCCCCGCAGCAGCCATCTGTGCCTTGACCTCGGAGATGCGAAACTGGCCGAAGTGGAAGACGCTGGCGGCCAATGCCGCATCGGCATGCCCTTGCTGGATGCCTTCGGCGAAGTGCTGAATTTCTCCGACGCCCCCCGAGGCGATCACGGGTATTGGCACGGCATCGCTGACGGCGCGGGTGAGGGCGAGATCAAAACCGATCCCCGTACCGTCCCGGTCCATGCTGGTGAGCAGGATTTCGCCGGCACCATATTCGGCCATTTGCTGCGCCCAAGCCACCGCATCCAGGCCGGTACTGCGCCGACCGCCGTGGGTAAAGACTTCCCAGTGGCCGTCCACCCGCTTGGCGTCGATGGCGACGACGATGCAGGAGTTGCCGAAACGCCGGGCGGCGGCGCGCACCAGTGCTGGTTCATTGACGGCGGCGCTGTTGATGCTGACCTTGTCGGCACCGGCGAGAAGTAAGGTGCGGATGTCTTCGACGCAACGCACACCACCACCGACAGTCAGGGGAATGAAGACTTGGGCAGCCACGGCAGACACCACATCGGCCAGGGTGCGGCGCTCTTCATAACTGGCGGAAATGTCGAGAAAGGTAATCTCATCAGCACCCTCATCGTTGTAGCGTTTGGCCACCTCCACCGGGTCACCGGCGTCGCGCAGGGCGACGAACTGGACGCCCTTCACCACACGACCGTGGTCGATGTCCAGGCAGGGTATGATGCGCTTAGCGAGCATCTGCTTAGGCCTCGGCCTGGGCGCGGGCCTGGCTAAAGTCCAGGGTTCCTTCATAAATGGCGCGGCCGGTAATGGCGCCGGTGACGCCGTCACCCTCGTAGGCCTTGAGCGCCAGCACCTGCTCCAGATTGGCGATGCCGCCCGAGGCGATGACTGGTACTGGCACAGCCTGGGCCAGCGCCACGGTTGCGGAAATGTTCGGGCCGCTGAGCATGCCGTCGCGGCTGATGTCGGTGTAAATGATGGCCTCAATACCGTCGGCGGCAAAGTGCCGGGCGAGGTCAATGGGGTCGTGACGGGAGAGTTTTGACCAGCCTTCGGTGGCGACTTTGCCGTCGCGGGCGTCAATGCCCACCATGATATGGCCGGGGAAACTCACTGCGGCGTCGGCGACGAAGCCCGGGGCTTTAACGGCCTGGGTGCCGATGATCACATAACGGACCCCAGCCTGGATGTAGGTTTCAATCTGCTCTTCGCTGCGGATGCCACCGCCGACCTGGATTTCGAGATCGGGAAAGTGCGCGCAGATGGCGGCGATCGCTTGCGCATTCACCGGTTCCCCCTGTACGGCGCCGTCGAGATCGACGATGTGCAGGCGTTTGGCGCCCGCTTCCACCCAGCGCTGCGCCGTGGCGACCGGATCATCCGAGAATACCGTGTGCTCTTCCATCCGGCCCTGCCGTAAGCGCACACAGTTCCCGCCCTTGAGGTCGATGGCCGGAATCAACAGCATGACAATTTCCTCCACACAAGGTTGTTCCAGAAAACAGCATCAAATCGCACAGTTGGCTCCGCAATCGCCGTTCCAGCCGAGAAAGTTTCCGAGCAGGCGCAGGCCTGCCGTGCCGCTCTTTTCCGGGTGGCATTGCAGGGCGAACAGGTTATCCGCCGCCACCGCCGCACAGAAGGGAAAGGCGTAATCGCTGAAGGCCGCGAGTATCTCGGGGGCGGAGGGTTCCACATAGAAGGAATGGACGAAGTAAAAGTAGGCATTCTGGGGAACGCCAGCAAAAAGCGGGTGTTCCACGAGTTGATGCAGATCGTTCCAGCCCATGTGGGGAATTTTCAGGCGCCTGCCATCCGCGGCCTGCAGGGCTTCTTCGGGAAAGGAGATGACCCGCCCCGGCAGCAAACCGAGCCCGGCGTGTTCGCCATGCTCCACACTGCTGTCCATGAGCATCTGCATCCCGAGGCAGATGCCGAGGAAGGGCCGAGTCTGCGCCGCAACGCGGACGAAGTCGCTGAGCTCACGGGCTTCCAGCGCCGCCATGCAGTCGCCGAAGGCGCCGACGCCGGGGAAGATGATGCGGTCCGTGGTGGCCAGTTCGCTGGCCCGACCACTGACAATCGCCTTGCCGCCCAGATACTCCACGGCCTTGGCCACCGAATAGAGGTTGCCCATGCCATAGTCGACAATACCGACGCGGGTCGTGGTGGCGCTCATCGGGTCAGGGTGCCCTTGGTGCTGGGTACGGCGCCCGCCATGCGCGGATCAGGGGCGACAGCCATGCGCAGGGCGCGGCCACAGGCCTTGAAGAGGGTCTCGGCGATGTGGTGGGCATTGTTGCCACGCAAAGCGTCCAGATGCAGTGTCACCTGTGCGTGGTTGACGAAGCCCTGAAAGAATTCATGGAAGAGATCCACATCAAAGCCGCCCACCTGAGCGCGGGGGAATTCGACCGCGAAGATCAGTCCGGGACGGCCGGAAAGGTCCACCACCACCCGCGACAGCGCCTCGTCCAGAGGCACGTAGGCATGGCCATAGCGCTGGATGCCGGCCTTGTCCCCCACGGCGCGGGCAAAGGCCTGACCGAGGGTGATGCCGATGTCTTCCACCGTGTGGTGAGCGTCGATATCCAGATCGCCCTGAGCCTGAATGTGCATGTCGAAAAGGCCATGACGGACGATCTGGTGGATCATGTGGTCAAGAAAGGGTAACCCGGTGTGCAGGTTGGCCTGCCCGGAACCATCGAGATTCAGGGTGACACGGATCTGGGTTTCGAGGGTGTTTCTTTCGACTTCGGCTTGACGCGGATTCACAGTAAAGACTCCAGTACGGCCAGAAAGCGATCATTTTCGGCCGGTGTGCCGACGCTGACCCGTAGATAGTCGCTGAGACGGGGGTGGCCTGTAAAGGCTTTGATAAGCACCCCGCCTTCACGCAGTCCTGAGAACAGCGCCGCAGCCCGCCCGGGGGCGTGAAAGAGCAGGAAATTGGCGGCGCTGGGCCAGGTCGGAAGACCGCAGGCGCGGATGGCCTTGAAGAGCCGTTCCCGCTCGGCACGCAGAATTTCGGCCTGGGCGTCCAGCACTTCGGTATGACGCAGGTAGAAGGATGCACTGCGCTGGGTGAGCACATTGATGTTGTAAGGCAGGCGCAGCTTATCCAGTTCCTGAATCCATGCGGTAGGCCCTGCTAGCATCCCCAGCCGCAACCCTGCCAGGCCCTCCTTGGACAGGGTGCGGAGCAAGAGGAGGTTGGGGGTGCGTCCCAGGCGATCGGCAAAGGTCGTCTGACTGAAAGCGTGATAGGCCTCGTCCACCACCACCAGGCCCGGCGCCGCAGCGACAATAGCTTCCAGATCGGTCTCGGGGAAGAGACTGCCACTGGGATTGTTGGGCCAGTCGAGGAAAATGATGGCGGGCTGTTGCGCGGTGATGGCGGTCAGCATGGCCGGGAGGTCCAGATGGAAGTCCGCATCCAGGGGAACGCCCACAAAAGACAGACCAAGCTGTTGCGCCAGCAGGCGGTACATGACGAAACTGGGATCCACAGCCATGATGGGGCGCTGGCTACCGGCTACGGCGGTCACCAGAATCTGGATCAGTTCGTCGGAGCCGTTGCCGAGCATGAGCTCCACCCCGGTGGGCAGGCCGATGTGCGCCCTGAGGGCGTCGACGAGGGCGGCCGGATGCGCGTCAGGGTAGCGATTGAGAGGTGCATCGGCCAAGCTGTGCAGCCATTGTTCGCGCAGTCCTACAGGCAGGCCGTAGGGATTCTCCATGGCGTCGAGCTTGATGAGCCCCTCATCGGCCGCCACCGCATAGGCCTTGCTGGCCAGCAACTCCGGGCGGAGCAGGCTCTGCATCAGGGCGGTTGTTGCGCTGTCGCTCATGACCCGGCTTTGGGGATACGGCAGGCCGCTGAACGGGCATGAGCCGTCAGACCTTCGCCCAGGGCGAGGCGCTCGGCGATCCGCCCCAGTTGCGCGGCGCCAGCGGGGCTGCTGTGAATGAGGCTGCTGCGCTTGACGAAATCATAGACGCCGAGGGGTGAGGAGAAACGTGCACTGCCGCCCGTGGGCAGCACATGGTTGGGGCCAGCCACATAGTCGCCGAGGGCCTCGCAACTGTGGATGCCCATGAAGATGGCCCCGGCATTGTGGATATCCGCCAGCCAGTCTTCAGGATTCTGCACGGCCAGCTCCAGATGTTCCGGCGCGATGCTGTCGGCAATGGCGCAGGCCTCGGCACGGTCGCGCACACGAATCACCGCACCCCGGTCGGCCCAGCTCTTGCGGGCGATGGGCGCGCGATCAAGTACGTTCAGCGCCGCATCAACGGCGGTGAGCACCAACTCGATGTGGGCGTCGTCCCAACTGATGAGGATACTCTGGGCCAGTTCATCATGTTCTGCCTGGGAGAGCAGGTCCCAGGCCAGCCATTCGGCCGGTGCCGAGCCATCGCTGATGACGAGGATTTCGCTGGGTCCGGCAATCATATCAATGCCGACCCGGCCGAAGACCATACGCTTGGCGGTGGCCACATAAATATTACCGGGGCCGACAATTTTATCTACTGCCGGGATACCCTCTGTACCATAGGCCAGCGCCGCTATCGCCTGCGCGCCGCCGACACGGAATACCCGATCCACCCCGGAAATAGCCGCCGCCGCCAGCACCCAAGGATTCACCTGCCCCTGGGGGGTGGGGACGGTCATGATGATTTCCTGCACGCCCGCCACATGCGCGGGGATGGCATTCATCAGCACCGAACTGGGATAAGCGGCCTTGCCACCGGGCACGTAAATCCCCACCCGGGACAGGGGCAGGATGCGCTGGCCCAGCACCGTGCCATCGGCCTCGGTAAAGGTCCAGCTTGCGCTGCGCTGGTGTTCGTGGTAACTGCGGATACGTTGCGCCGCCTTTTCCAGGGCTGCGCGCTGCCTTGGCTCCAGGCCATTGAGGGCCTGCTCCCAGTGGCGGCGAGGGATTTCCAGGTCGGCGGACGAATTCGTACGCAGGCCGTCAAAGCGCTCGGTGTATTCACGTAACGCCGCGTCGCCCCGATCGCGGACCGCAGCGACAATCTCCCGCACCCGCTCTTCAATCTGCGGATCCAGGTTGGCGTCCCAGTCATGCAGGGCGTGAAACTGCTGAGCGAAATCGGGGTTGCGGGTGTCCAGACGGTTCATGATGCGACTTGCGCCTCCAGTTGGCTGATGAGGGTTTCGATGGCGTGGCGCTTGAGTTTCATGGCCGCACGGTTGACCACCAGGCGGCTGGAAATGGGCATGATTTTCTCCACCTCCACCAGTCCATTTTCTTTGAGCGTCCGACCGCTGGATACCAGGTCGACAATGCGATCGGCGAGACCGACCAGAGGTGCCAGTTCCATGCTGCCGTATAACTTGATGATTTCCGTCTGCACACCGCGAGCATGGAAATAGTTGCGGGTGATATGGGGATATTTGGTCGCAATGCGCACCCGTTCCCAGTTTTGCGGGGCATCGTGGGCCGCCAGGCTGGCAGGCTCGGCCACGGCCATGTGGCAGATGCCGATGCGCAGGTCGAGGGGCTCATAAAGATCCAAGCCTTCCTGCTCCAGCAGTACATCCTTGCCAGCGATACCCACATCAGCAGCGCCCCAGGTCACGTAGGTCGGCACATCACTGGCGCGGATCACCAGAAAACGCACCGCAGGATCCGTGCTGGGGATGATCAGCTTGCGGGACTCCTCAGGATCTTCCGTCAGATGGATGCCTGCCCCCGCGAACAGGGGAAGGGCTTCTTGCAGAATCCGCCCCTTGGATAGCGCGATGGTGATACCGATACTCATGCGGCGCTCCTGCTGCTGATCCGGCGGATATCCGCCCCTAAGGCACTGAGTTTCTCTTCAATGACCTCATAACCGCGATCCAGATGGTATATACGGTCGATGAGGGTTTCGCCCTCCGCCACCAGCCCCGCCAGGACCAGTGAGGCGGATGCCCGCAGGTCGGTTGCCATCACCGGCGCACCGCGCAGGCGGGATACCCCGCGTACTACGGCGGTCTTGCCGTCGGCGTTGATGTCGGCACCCAGTCTCCGCAATTCAGAGACGTGCATAAAGCGGTTTTCGAAGATGGTTTCGGTGATGACGCCGCTCCCTTCGGCGATGCAGTTCATCGCCATAAACTGCGCCTGCATGTCCGTGGGGAAGGCCGGATAGGGCGCCGTGCGCACATCCACCGCCTGTGGCCTGCGCGTCATGCGGATGCGGATCGTGTCCGCCTCGGTCGTTACTTCAGCCCCCGCTTCCCGTAGTTTGAGGATGACACTCTCCAGCAGGCCCGCATCGGTGCGTTTCAGACAAACATCGCCGCCAGCCATAGCGGCAGCCACCAGATAGGTTCCCGTCTCAATGCGGTCCGGTGCAACACTATGCTCGGCGCCATGCAGTTCAGCTACGCCCTCAATCTCGATGACCGATGTTCCCGCTCCGGAGATGCGCGCTCCCATGGCCGACAGACAGCGGGCAAGATCGACAATTTCCGGTTCGCGGGCGGCATTTTCGAGGATGGTGTGTCCCTCGGCGAGGGTGGCTGCCATGAGTAGGTTTTCCGTACCGGTGACGGAGACCATCTCCATGACGATGTGGGCGCCGTGCAGATGCGATGCCTGGGCTTTAACGAAACCGTCCTCTACGGTGATTTCGGCACCTAAAGCCTGCAGGC
The DNA here is from genome assembly GCF_027322205.1 of Acidithiobacillus sp. GTDB lineage: Bacteria > Pseudomonadota > Gammaproteobacteria > Acidithiobacillales > Acidithiobacillaceae > Acidithiobacillus. The sequence continues at coordinate 4,926 of NZ_DAHVHY010000046.1, read as the reverse complement.
CGCTGAGATGGACGCTCACCGGACGACTGCCGATGGCGCAGCCACCAGGCAGGCTCACTTCCGCCGCGCCGTGTCGGGCCAGCAGCGGCCCGAGTACCAGTATCGAGGCACGCATGGTCTTTACCAGTTCGTAAGGAGCGACGACCGAATGTACCGGGCGCGGATCGACCTCAATCCCGAGCTGGCCGTCTACCAGCACTCTTGCACCGAGTGTGCTCAATAACTCCAAGGTCGTGGTGATGTCACGCAGATGCGGAATATTGCGCAGTCGCACCGGCTCGCGCGCCAGCAGGGTGGCGGCGAGACACGGCAAGGCCGCGTTTTTAGCCCCGGAAATCCGCAATTCACCACGCAGGGGGCCATTGCCACGCAGCAGCAGTTTATCCATGGACTCGAATCAGCTCGCGCTGGCCGCTTGAGCGCTGTCGACCAGCTTCTTCAGTTCGCCCTGCTGATAGAGATCGGACATGATGTCTGACCCGCCGACAAACTCACCCTGAATATAGAGCTGGGGAATGGTCGGCCAATTGGAATACTGCTTGATGCCGTCGCGAATCTGCGGGTCGGCCAGGACGTCCACCGTAAAGAGCTCCCTGACGCCTGACTGCTGCAACAGTTGCACGGCACGGGCCGAGAAACCGCATTGCGGCGCCCGCGGGTTGCCCTTCATGTACAGCACGACGGGATGTTTCTGAACCTGTTCCTGAATGAGTTCCTGAATCGTTGCCATGGTTATCCTCGTTAAATTGTGGATGCGCCGGTTAATGCGCCGCGGGGTGATGGATTTGCTGTGCCTGTTCGGGAGTCAGGGTGCGCAGTGAGAGGGCGTGAATCTCTTCGCGCATGCGTTCGCCCAGCGCATTATAAACCAGTTGATGCTGCTTGATGAGGGAAAGCCCGACAAAGGCCGGAGAAACGACCAGCGCCTCGAAATGGGCACCGTCGTCCCCCAGGACTTCTACGAGAGCGTCGGGAAGTTGTTGCTGGATGAGTGATTTGATCGTATTGGCGTTCATAGGGTGTAGTGTAACGTAAAAAAGCCGCCGTGTGATGTGGCCACTTATGCCCGGCCGTGTTGTGCTGGACAATGGAGAGATACCCGGAAGCGCCTACTGGCGCAACTTGTAGCCACGATCCAGCAGGTGCCAGGCGAAAAGACCTGCCACGCCCGCGAAGGCGATGCTGACGCCAAGGCATGTCCACACACTGACATCAGAATCCGCGAAAAAGCCATAGCGAAACCCATCGATGATGTAGAAAAACGGGTTGAACAGCGATATGTGCTGCCACACACCGGGCAGGGACTGCACCGAGTAAAAGACCCCGGCAAGAAAAGTCAGTGGCATGATGATGAAGTTTTGGAAACCAGCGATTTGATCGAACTTCTCCGCCCAAAGTCCGGCAATTAGACCCAGTGAACCCATGCCGCTCGCGCCCAGAATGGTAAACACCATGATCCACAAGGGATGCAGCAGAGGTATTTGCAGATACAACAGCGCCAGTGCAAGGATCGCAATCCCCACCAATGTGCCACGCAGTACGGAGGCGGCGACCATGGCGATGTATATCTCGGTAGGACTGAGCGGGCTGAACAGCAGAAAGATGATGTTCCCCGTCACCTTGGCTTGAATCAGGCTGGAGGAACTGTTGGCAAAGGCATTTTGCAAGATCGACATCATCATCAGACCAGGCACGATGAAGGCCGTATAGCTGACCCCTGGATAGACCGATATATGTCCGCCTAGTGCGTGCCCAAAAACCACCAGATAGAGAATGGTGGTGATCAGCGGGGCGGCAATGGTCTGTAGCCACACCTTGCTGAAGCGCAAGGTTTCTTTGTAAAACAGGGTCCAGGTTGGTATGAAGCGGGCGCGTGCGGGATCTGTCACGGTCTGCCTTGTCTCCCTAAAAGCCTCAGGCATTGCTGCTGCGCAGATCGGGCTCAAGGATCTCGATGTAGGCGCCGTCGCGGATGCGTCGTTGCCACTCGTCCATGCGCTCGTGGACGATACGGTTGTAGAGCTGCATGCGTGCGGCGGCCATGATTTGCTTTTCCTCAACCGGCTGCTGGCGCTGCGCCTGAGAGTGCAAAATGTATATGGCATCTCCTTCGCGGATGGGACTACTCACCCCACCAGGTTGCAAAGTGACCAGGGTGCGTTCCAGACTGTCTGGCAGTTGTCCGGGAGCGACCCAGCCCATTTCTCCACCGCCTGCGGCAGTGCTGGAGTCCTGGCTGTAATTGCGCGCCAGTTCCGAGAAGCGGGTACCATTTTGCAATGCCTGTTGGATATCCTGAGCGCGCGCCTCCGCCTCCTGCAACTGCAGGCCATTGCCGGCCCGCAGGACGATCATGGCCGTTTTGACCTCGGTGACCGTCGGTTGCGCATGTTTGACATCGAGCAACTTGAAAATATGAAACCCGGTAGGCCCCGGGATAACGGGGCTGATTTCGCCCGCTTTCAACTGGAGGAGGGTTTGGGTCACTGAGGGTGGGAGTTCGCCTGCCTTGACCCAGCCGATGCGTCCGCCCTGCAAGGCATCGTGGCCGCTGCTGACCTGGCCGGCGAGGCGCGCAAAGCTCTCGCCAGCCACCACGCGATCACGCACCTGCTCGGCTTCACGCCGGGCCGCGTTGACGGCGTCCGGTGTCGGGTTGTCAGGCAGCGGGATGAATATTTGCTGCAGGTCGAAACTCACGCCGCCCATTTCTTTGAGCTGTTGCGCGAAGGTTTTCACCTCGTCGGGGCCAATGTGGACCCGGCTCTCCACTTCCTGCTGCATGAGGCGATCCACAAGAATGCGATCCCTGAGGTCGTTGGTAAAGCTTTTCCACGATTGCCCTTGATTGGTCAGCGCCTGGCGCAACTGGTCAGAGGTGAGGTGGTTGGCTTGAGCGAGGTTGCCGATAGCCTGATCCAGCGTCCCCTTGTCAACCTTAATCCCGGCCCGGTGCGCAATTTGCAGCTCGATGTCCTGGAGGATCATCTGCTGCAGCACCTGGCGGCGCAGGATGTCTTCGGGAGGCATGGCATTGGGGTCTTGCGTTTGCAGGCGGGCACGCACGGCGCTTACCCGCTGCTCCAGTTGCATAGAGGTGATGATGTTGTCGTTCACCACCGCAACGACCTTGTCGAGATTCTGGGTATTTTCGGGTAGCGGTGCTGCCGTCGGTGCTTCGACAGAGTTTTCCAAATAAGTATGCGTCGTCGTACCCGGTGCCATCACCGATGTAGTCGGCAACAGGGTGTTGCGGTTGAGAAAAGGCGTACCTGCCCAGGTTAAAACCGGAGCGGTGCCCAGAACGATGCTCAGGGCGAGTAAGATAGGACGGCGTTTGAGCGACATCAAAACTCCATGCTGGCGCCCGGCACATACTGGCCGAGCAAACCGTTTGAGGCGTTGCCGAGGCTGGTCAGGCCACGCAACACAATCTCCAGATAAAGGACGTTATTGGACTGCCCGCCGAGGAGGATCTGATGTGCGACCATCATGTGGGCTGCCCAGCAACCACCATCATAGCCGATCCCTACGAGCTCCTCCAGCGGCTTGTGATTGGTGACATCATACTGATAGCTGCCGAGCGCCTGCCAGCGTTTGTAGATCGGCCAGGCACCGGAAATACCGGTTTGGTTTACGAAGCCACGGGTAAAACGGTAGTCAAGGTTAATGACGCGCTGTGGACCGGGCAGCCACTGGGCGCGCAGGTCGAGCCGCTGCAGGTTGCGTTGCTGGGCGTTGACCTGTGAATTGGCGAGGAGGTTGATGTCCGGAAGGGGCGCGTACTGTCCCTCAAAAAAATAATTGGACTGCTGGTTTTGCGGGACGATATCGCCGGCGAGGTTGATCTGGCGCTGGTTGAAGTAGCGGATCTGGCCGACAGCCGCTTGCCAGAGCTGGCGACCGCTGGGCGTGAGCCAGGTGCCGCGCAGCCCCAGCGCGACCTGATTGGCAGCGTTGATGCGATCGCTGCCGGTATAGAGGCTGTTATCCTCAAAAATCATCGGAAAGTCCTGATAGGGCTGACTGGCATCGAAAATGGGGATGCCGTTCTGGGCCTGCAGGGGAATGTACGTGTATTTGAATAGGGGTTGCAGCAGTGCCGTGCTGCCGTCGCTGCCATAACGGACGAAATTGAGGCCGCCCTTGAGGCTGAGTGCCGGTAAGGTGCGATTGGTGGCGCGTGCATAGGGGGCATTACGCTGAATCTGGTAGTGACTGTAGTAGAGCCGGGCCTGCGGTTCTAAGAAGCCCCAGCCGCGGCTGAAACGCCAGCCGAGAGTGGGGGTGAGGTCGAGGCGCTGACCGACCGGACCCGCAGAAGCCGAAAAGTAGTTAAAGCTGCTGTGCCAGTCGAAATAGCCGTTGCGCCCCACTCGCCAGTAGGCATCGGCGAAGAGGCGGGGGAGTTGGGAATAGGGGGCAACACTGTTAGCCACCAGCCCCTGATAACCCTGCAAGGTGGCGCCAGCGTTAATGTGCGCACTGTTGTAATACAGGCCACCGGAAGAGGTGATGTAGGGCGCGTTGCCAATGCCGCCCACGAAACTGCTGCTGAAACCTGCTGTGCCACCAAAATCCGAAAGGAAATTTTTGTAGCTGACGCGGTTGTAATTGACGTTGAAGCTGAATCCGTTGCCCAGATTTTGGTTGTGTTGCCAGGAGATGGCCCAGATATTTTTGTGGGTCAATTGGTCAGAAGGGAGCAGATCCAGATAAAGCTTGCCACTGTAATTGGGTTCCAGATAGCGGAATTCATTCTGCAACATGATGCCGCGCTTGCTGAAATAGTTGGCGGTGACGGTATCGTCCATGTTGCGGGATATGTCGAAATAATAGGGAATACCCAGGTAAAAGCCGTTGACGGTGGAGCTGCCTATACTGGGAGCAAGAAGTCCGGAGTGTCGCTTCAGCGGAAAACTGAAG
>NZ_DAHVHY010000045.1 GCF_027322205.1 Acidithiobacillus sp. | reverse complement strand
GATCACTCCCTCGTTATTGGTTGAAATTCAAATTATAATGCGCAACTTTGGCCTGGACTTTATCAACAAGTTTCAGGCATTATCAAGTTATTTAATGGTGTTGGATAAAGGCCACAAAAAAGCCCCTTTTAGGGGCTTTCTAGTGCTGTTTACGACAGAGTTCAAGCGTGGCGGGCACGTACCTGTTTGGCCGCTTCCACCATGTTTTCCAAAGCGGGCGTCACTTCTGCCCATTTGCGGGTTTTCAGGCCACAGTCCGGGTTGATCCACAGGCGCTCAGCAGGTATTACTTTCGCCGCCTTCTCCATCAGGCCGACCATTTCTTCTACGCTGGGTACCCGTGGGGAATGGATGTCATACACGCCAGGTCCGATTTCGTTGGGGTAGTTGAAGGTCGCGAAGGCGTCCAGCAACTCCATCTGCGAACGTGAGGTCTCGATGGTGATGACGTCGGCATCCATGGCCGCGATGGCGGGCAGAATGTCGTTAAACTCCGAATAACACATGTGCGTATGGATTTGCACGTCATCCGGGGCGATCTGTGCCGAAATACGAAAGGCGCGGGAGGCCCAGCTCAGATAATGCTCCCAGTCCTTACGCTTGAGGGGTAAACCTTCACGGTAGGCCGGCTCGTCGATCTGGATGATGCCGATACCGGCGTCAATCAGGTCTTTGACTTCATCACGGATGGCAAGAGCGATTTGCAGAGCAGTCCGCTCGCGAGGCTGGTCGTCGCGGACGAAGGACCATTGGAGGATGGTCACCGGGCCGGTCAGCATACCCTTCATCGGGCGCTGGGTCAGGGACTGAGCGTATTTGCTCCAGGCCACCGTCATCGGTGTGGGGCGTGACACGTCACCGAAAATCAACGGCGGTTTCACGTAGCGCGATCCATAGCTCTGTACCCAACCGTGACGGGTAAAGGCAAAGCCTGATAGCTGCTCACCGAAATACTCGACCATGTCATTGCGTTCCGGCTCACCATGCACGGGTACGTCAATGCCCAGACGCTCCTGTTCCTTCACCACCAGCGCGATTTCCGCTTCCATTGCCTTCTGGTAGTCGACATTGCTCAACTCGCCCTTGCGATTTTGCAAGCGGGCCTTACGGATTTCCGGGGTTTGCGGGAAGCTGCCAATACTGGTGGTGGGGAAGGCGGGCAGCTTGAAACGTGCGCGCTGTGCGGCTTCACGGGCGAGGAAGGGGCTGTTACGCTGGCCATCATCCTTACCCAAACCCTCCAGGCGCTGGGCGACCGCCGGATTGTGGATGCGCGGCGAACTGCGGCGGGAAGCGACGGCGGCACGGGCAGTAGCCAGTTCCTGCGCCACGGACTCCACGCCCTTGTTCAGGGCGCGACCGATAACGGCCACTTCGTCCAGCTTCTGCACGGAGAAAGCCAGCCAGGACTTCAGTTCGGCATCCAACTCTGTTTCCTGCTCCAGATCCACGGGCGTATGCAGCAGACTGCAAGAAGGCGCCACCCAGAGGCGTTCGCCAAGCTGCTGATGGGCCGACTGCAAAAACGCCAGGGTAGCATCCAGGTCAGTACGCCAGACGTTACGACCATCGACGACACCGAGGGAGAGCACTTTGTCGGCAGGGTAGTCAGTGAGGAAGCTATTCAACTGCTGCGGAGCACGTCGCAGGTCGAGATGCAGACCCGCTACCGGCAGTGCCTTGAGGGTTTTGGCATGATCGGCGACGGAATCAAAATAAGTTGCCAGCAGCATCTTGGGCGCTTTGCCCTTGCCCAGGGCCTGGTAAGCCGACTCCAACGCCTTGATCCACTCCTGGGGCAAGTCGAGGGCGAGAGCAGGCTCATCCATCTGTACCCACTCCACACCCATATCCGCCAAACGGGCGAGAATCTCGGCATAGACCAGCAATGCTTTGGGCAGCAGGGTCAGGCGATCAAAGCAGGCGGTGCCAATGGACGCGCCGTGGCCGTGACAGGCGCTGTCATCATGATGATGCTGTGCCTCGTGGTGGGCTTCGGTGTTGAGGTCCTTTTCCTTACCCAGCCACAAATAAGTGATGGGGCCGACCAGTACGGGCTTGGCCTTCAGACCCAGTGCCTGGGCCTCTTTCACCTGGGTAAAAATGCGGTCGCTGGCGAGGCGAAAATCCATACCTTCGTGAAATTCCGGGACGATAAAGTGATAGTTGGCATCAAACCACTTGGTCATTTCCATGGCGGGCTGGGTGCTGGAGCCGCGCGCCATGGCGAAGAAGGTGCCGAGGTCCACCTGGTCACTGGAAAAGCCATAACGCGGCGGAACAGCGCCGAGCGTACAACTCATGTCGAGCATGTGATCATAAAGGCTGAAGTCGCCTACAGGCACCAGATCCATGCCACAGGTTTGCTGAATCCGCCAGTGGCGATCACGTAGCTGGGCGGCGCGTGACTGTAATTCCTTCTCGTCAATTTCTTTGGACCAGAAGCTTTCCAGCGCCTTTTTCAACTCACGCTTGTGGCCGATACGGGGAAAACCGAGACTGTGGACCGATGTCATGGGCATTACTCCTCTGCGAAAATTGCCGCCATCATGCCTTGCCGCGCCAGTGGGCTCAAGAGGGAATTTTTAGACTTGGTGATGAAAAGTATTCATCAATCCATCCGGAACCCGCGATGCAGTGCGACAATCCCACCAGAGAGGTTGAATATTTCTACCCGCGCCAACCCGGCGTCTTCCATCATCATCTTGAAGGTTTCCTGGTCGGGAAAGCGACGGATGGATTCCACCAGATACTGATAGCTCTCGCGGTCTTTGGCGATCAGTTCGCCAATGCGTGGCAGGAGATTGAAGGAATACAGATCGTAAATACTCTGCAATCCTGGCCAGCGCGGGTGGGAGAATTCGAGGATCAGGACCCGTCCGCCGGTTTTCAGCACCCGATGAATTTCGCTCAATGCGCGCTCTGGATGGGTCATATTACGGATGCCAAAAGCGAGGGTCACGAGGTCAAATTCCCGATCTGGGAAGGGGAGCGCCTCGGCATTGGCCTCCACGAACTCGATGTCGGCGATGATGCCCTTGTCGGCCAGCCGATTCTCGCCGACTGCGAGCATCTCCGGGTTTATATCGGAAACCACGATCGAGCCATTGGGCCGAACCCGCGGGTAAATTGCTGCCGCCAGATCGCCAGTGCCGCCCGCCAGGTCCAGCACCCGCTGTCCTGGTCGGGGACGGGCGAGATCGACGGTGAAGCGTTTCCACAGACGGTGGACGCCGAGGGACATAAGATCATTCATCAGGTCATACTTGCTGGCGACGCTGCTGAAAACCCCCTTGACGAGTTGTTCCTTCTCCGTTTCCGACACTTCCTGATAGCCGAAATGGGTGGTCGGCGCCAGAGCCTGGCTCCGTTCCCCGTTCTCTTGATGCTCGCTCATATAGTCAACTCCTTCACTTTGGGCGAATTTATGGTGTTGCAACCCCTCAGGCAGAACGCAAAAACAGGCTGCCCTTCTCACTAATATAGTTGCGTAATCGATCTGGAAAGTCTGCAGTCACCGATCCGGCGACTTCTGGTAACTCCATGAGTAATGCCGTCCAGCGTCGCAGTTTGCCCAAGGATTCCCAGCGCGGCAACGGGCGCAGGGCATGGAGGATTTCCATGCGCATGAACAGGGGCGCCAAGGCAGCGTCTACCAGGCTGAAATGTTCACTGGCAAAGAAGGGACCGTTCCCCATAATTTTGTCCAGCCGCTCCAGCTTGTCAAAAAGCTGGCGACTGGAGGCGGCGAAACGCTCCTCCCCTTGGGCGATCATCATCTGGAACTGGTCGCTCAGTATTTCGCTGCCGAAGGCGATCCAGGCGCGGTGTCGTGCCCGTTCCAGGGGGTCGGCGGGATGCAACGCGGGGGCGATGGTTTCGTCCAGATATTCATTGATGACCTGCGATTCAAAGAGCACCGTGTGTTCATCAATTTTTAGGCAAGGCACCTTGCCCATGGGCGACAGCGCCAGAAACCACTCCGGTTTGTGTGCCAGATCAACATGGGTAAGAGTGAAGCCCACCTGCTTGTGGAGCAGGGTGATGATGGAGCGTTGCACGTAAGGGCAGAGGGGAAAGCTGATGAGTTCTAGGGCCATGGCGTTTTCCTGCTGCGGGTTAGCGCGCCCCCAGGGCGCAACGATAAAGAGCCACCTCGCCGAAGAGGTTGGGCAACAGACGATTACGCCAGGTTTCACGACGATGGTCATTCAGTACGATCCGTTGATGAATCACGATGCCGCTGTTCCGGCACAGGGACTCAAAATCACGAATGGTACACAGATGAATGTTGGGCGTATCGTACCACGTGTGCGGCAGCACGTCTGTCATGGGCATGCGGCCGAGCACTCCCAGTTGCCAGCGCGCATGCCAATGCCCCATATTGGGAAAGGTGACGATGACCTCGCGCCCGACCCGCAGCATCTCCAACAGGAGTTCACGCGGATAGGTGGAGGCTTGCAGGGTCAGGGAAAGGACTACTGTATCGACGCTGTGATCGGCAAAATTACGCAAGCCCCGATCGAGATCCTGCTGGATCACCGGTATGCCCCGGCGGATGGCGGCTACCACCCGCGCTTCCTCAATTTCCACCCCGTAACCCTGTACGCCTTTTTCAGTACGCAGATAAGCCAGCAGTTCGCCCTCGCCACAACCCAGATCGAGAATACGGCTTTGCGGCGTAATCCAGTCGGCGATGATCGCCAGATCCTTACGCAGGGTCATATGCCCATTTCTTCAGCAACGCGCCCGAGATAGGCGCTGAGCACGGCCACATATTGGGGGATGGGCATCAGGAAAGAATCGTGACCGTGTTCCGCTTCGATCTCGGCGTAACTGACGTCCTGATTGCAGGTGTACAGGGCTTGCACGATTTCACGCGAGCGTTCCGGGGAGAAGCGCCAGTCTGAACTGAAAGAGATCACCAGAAAGCCTGCCTGTGTGGAGGCGAAGGCTTCGGCTAGGTTCCCGCCAAAAGCGTTGGCCGGATCAAAATAGTCCAAGGCCTTGGTGATGTAGAGATAACTATTGGCATCGAAGCGCTCAACAAAGCTGGAGCCTTGATAGCGAAGATAACTCTCTACCTCGAAATCCACGTCGAAGCCGAAGGAAAAAGCCTTGCCGCCACGGGTGTCGCGGCCGAACTTGGTGCGCATGGCGTCGTCGGAAAGATAGGTGATATGTCCGATCATGCGCGCCAGTGACAGTCCGCGCCGGGGCTTGGTGGCGTGGGCATAGTAGCGTCCGCCATGAAAGTCCGGGTCGGTCATGATGGCCTGGCGGCAGACTTCGTTGAAGGCAATATTCTGCGCGGTGAGTTTGGATGCCGCAGCGATAACGACCGCATGACGCAAGCGTTCCGGGTAATCCATCGTCCATTGCATGACCTGCATGCCCCCCAGGCTGCCGCCGACGACAGCCGCCCACTGCGCAATACCCAGATGATCGGCGAGATCTGCCTGTGTCTTCACCCAGTCGCGTACGGTGACCATGGGGAAATCCAGTCCCCAGGGCGTGCCGGTCTCCGGGTTGATGCTGGCCGGACCCGTCGAGCCTTTGCAGGAGCCGATGAAGTTGGCGCAGATGAAGAAAAAGCGCTCGGTATCCATGGCCTTACCGGGCCCCAGCAGGTGCTCCCACCAGCCCGGCTTGCGATCGTTCATACTGTGGTAACCGGCCGCATGGTGGTCACCGGAAAGGGCGTGGCAGAGCAGGATGGCATTGCTCCGCTGTGCATTGAGGGTGCCGTAGGTCTCATAGGTGAGGGTGTAGCCGGGCAGGTCGCGGCCACACTCCAGTTCCAGAGGTGCCGAAAAGGTCACGGTCTGCGGGATTACCAGTCCTACGGAATCAGCGGGTATTTCTGCTGGCATTGCGCACTTTATTTTGCAGGGAAAGCCCAAAGAGTCTAATCGCGCCAGCCGCTGGCTACAAGAAGATAGTGGCACGAACGCCTGGCCAACCGGTTTTTGTAATGGCGCATGTTCTTGGCTAAAATGGCGAAAGATTGTCTCGAGACTGGCACGGAGTGGTGCGCAGTCCGTTTGCCCTCAGTCCGGGAGCAGCGCTTTGGCTTGGAAATGGTTGGATCGGATGGTGACCTGGGTAGAAGGGGGTGCCGAGTTGGTGGCGGCGCGCCCCAAGCCTTGGCTTGTCTTCGCCGCAGGGGCCATGCTCTTCGCCGCTATTCCTTTTCCGGGCTGGCTTATGGATGCGCTGGCACCACTTGGATTGCTGGTCGGCTTGCGTATCGCCGGGCACGGTGAGGGGGAAGAATACACCGCGCAGCAAACCCGGCACGCACTGCATGTGGCCGTGTTATGGGGCATGGTGTTCGCGGTGTTCGGCATGATTTTCGAATTTGGCCAGGATGTGGTCGTTATGGGGGGGATCCTTGCGGGGATTCAGATGCCCTGGAATAATGGGTCGGGATTGGGGCAGGGATTTTGGGGTTGGTGGTTTGCCTTCGGCGAGCGATTTTCTGACCTCGCGCTCATGCCTTACTTCTGGTTTTCACCCGCTTTTTTCGGGATAGCCCTGGCTTTGCACAAAGGACACGGCTGGCTGGAGTCTGAGGTGGAAACCACCCTGACCCTGATTTTCCGACCGGAACTGCGCGATCCCCTCATTGCCCTCTGGGCAATTATTTTGGTCAGCAATGTATTGATGCCATCCTTCTCGCAGTTGTGGCTGGGCTTGGTGGTCTGGGTGCTCGGTCCGCCGGTCATTTATGTGGCCTATCAGGATATTTTCGCGGACAAACAGCGGCCACGCCGTGGCAAGAAAGAAAAGGCGGTACCGAAGTTCGTTTTACAGGGCCACCCACAGCCGGTACGCATCAAGATCTGATCCAAGGAATACCCGGTCGCGAGTGTCGAATGAAAGAGATTCATGGCGCATGCCAATTTTTCACCCTTGCTGTGATCGCGCGCATCCATTAGTGTTTACCTCTGTTTTTCTCAAGTTTTAAGGAGCTCGGCCATGTTTTCCAAAACCCTGACCATTGCTGATTTCGATCCCGCACTGTGGGACGCTATGCGCAAGGAAACCCGGCGCCAGGAAGATCATGTCGAACTCATCGCCTCTGAAAACTATGCCAGCCCCATGGTGATGGTCGCGCAGGGTTCGGTGCTGACCAATAAATATGCGGAAGGCTACCCGGGCAAGCGCTACTACGGCGGTTGCGAATATGTGGACATCGCCGAGCAGTTGGCGATCGACCGTGCTCTGGAGCTTTTTGGCGCCGAACATGCCAACGTCCAGGCCCACTCTGGTTCACAGGCCAACCAGGCGGTCTATCTTTCCGTGCTCCAGCCTGGCGATAAGATCATGGGTATGAGCTTGGCCCACGGTGGCCATCTGACCCACGGCGCCAAGGTGAACGTGTCCGGTAAACTTTTTCAGGTTGCGGCATATGGGGTGCGCGCGGAAGATGGCCGCATCGATTATGACGCCATGGCGGAGCAGGCGGAGCAGGAACGCCCGAAGATGATCGTTGCGGGTGCCAGTGCTTACTCACGCGTTATCGACTTCGCCCGCATCGGTGAGATTGCCCGCAGCATCGGCGCCTATCTGCTGGTGGACATGGCGCACATCGCCGGTCTCGTAGCCGCGGGTCTGCATCCCAGTCCGGTGCCCCATGCGGATTTTGTCACCACCACCACCCACAAAACCTTGCGCGGACCCCGCGGTGGTTTGATCCTCTGTCGGGAACAGTATGCCAAGAAGGTGAACTCCCTGATTTTCCCCGGTTTACAGGGGGGGCCACTGATGCATATCATCGCCGCCAAGGCCGTTGCCTTCCGCGAAGCATTACAGCCGGAGTTCAAGGTGTATCAGCAGCAAGTCATCCACAATGCGCAAACCCTGAGCAACGTGCTGACCGAGCGGGGTTATGGTGCCGTTTCGGGTGGCACCGACAATCATCTTTTCCTGCTGAATCTGGGCGAGAAGGTCACGGGTAAAGAGGCTGAAGAAGCGCTGGGGCAGGCCAACATCACGGTCAACAAAAATGCCGTGCCCTTCGACACGCGTCCGCCGGCGGTCACCAGTGGTATCCGTATCGGTACGCCTGCAGCAACGACGCGTGGCTTCGGCGAGACTGAAATGTATCGCCTGGGCAATGGCATTGCCGATGTTCTGGATGCGACCAGTGATACAGCGGTCATTGAACGTGTCCAGGCGGACATGAAAGCCCTTTGTCAGCAGTTCCCGGTATACGGCTAGGTAGCTGTGCACTGCCCGTTTTGCGCCTATGCCGACACTCGCGTGGTGGACTCTCGCCTTGCGGACGACGGCGGGAGTGTACGGCGGCGGCGCGAATGTCCGGAGTGCGGGCAACGCTTTACCACCTTTGAACGGGCAGAGCTGGCCCTGCCCATGGTCGTCAAGACCGATGGGCGACGCGAATCCTTCAGCGAAGATAAACTCCAGCGGGGCTTGACTCGGGCGCTGAGCAAACGGCCGGTAGCGACGGCGCGGGTGGATGCCGCCGTGCGGATGATCCAGCAGCGGATCCGTGTACGCGGTGAGCGGGAGGTTCCGGCGCGTCTCATCGGCGAACTGGTGATGGAGGCTTTGCGGGACCTTGACCCCGTCGCCTACGTGCGTTTTGCCTCGGTCTATCGGCGCTTTGAAGATGTCGACGCCTTCAGCGCCGAAATCGCGCGCATGAAAGAGGGAGGGGTCCCCGGCGAGGGAGCCGACGTGGCTCGTGACGACTGAGCAGGATGTTGTCTTCATGGGGGAGGCACTGGTACTAGCAGAACTGGGACTCTACAGCACACATCCCAATCCGCACGTGGGGGCCGTGCTGGTCAAAGATGGATTCGTCGTCGGGCGGGGCGCCCACTTACAGGCCGGTAAACCGCATGCCGAAGTGTTCGCACTTGCGGAAGCGGGCGATGCCGCGCGTGGTGCCACCGCTTATGTCACCCTGGAGCCCTGTAGCCATCAGGGCCGCACCCCGCCCTGTGCGGATGCGCTTATTGCAGCGGGCGTGGCGCGGGTCGTGATCGCCATGCGCGACCCCAATCCTTTGGTGGCGGGGCGCGGCGTGGAATATTTGCGCGCTGCCGGGGTTGTCGTTGATGAGGGTTGTCTGGAGGCTGTGGCGGAAGCTCTGAATCCCGGATTCTTGCAGCGGATGCGCCATGGCCGTCCCTGGATGCGGCTCAAGCAGGCTATGAGTCTGGATGGCCGGGTGGCGCTCGCCAATGGGCAAAGCCAATGGCTGACGGGGGAGGCGGCGCGCGCGGATGTGCAACTGGAGCGCGCGCGCGCCAGTGCCATCCTGGTCGGTATCGGCACGGTGCTGACCGATAATCCCCGTCTGGCGCCACGTTTGGATGCGGCCCTGCAGCGCTATCCGGTAAAAATCGTTTTGGATACCCACTTGCGTACCTCCCCCGATGCGGCGCTTTTTAGTACGCCGGGCGCGGTATGGATTTGTCACCATCCGGATGCTCCAAGCGCTGCTCGGGAGGCGCTGCGCGCCGCCGGTGCGGAGTTGCTGCCTTGTTGTGGAACGGGAGGGGAGCTGGATTGGCAGGAAGTGATGACCATGCTCGCCCAGCGGGAAATGAATGAGATTCTGGTAGAAGCGGGGCCACGTATCGCGGCTTCCTTACTAAGAGCCGAACTGGTCGACGAATGGCTGCTTTATGTGGCACCGCTGCTGCTCGGACAGGATGCGCGACCGGTGCTCGCGACCGGCCCCTATGCGAATCTCGCGGAGGTGCCGCGCTGGTCGGTGATCAATACCACTCAACTGGGCGACGATATCAAGTGGACGTTGCGTCCGCAGGAGCGATAAGCGATGTTTACCGGTATTATTCAGGGCTTGGGGCAGATTCGCGGGATGCAGCCACAGGGTGGTGACTTGCGGATGACTGTCGCCGCCGGGAAGCTTGATCTCAGTGATGTCCAGTTGGGTGACAGTATTGCGGTTTCCGGCGCCTGTCTGACGGTGGTGGAACTCCAGCGCGATACTTTCGCTGTCGATGTCTCCCGCGAAACCCTCGATAAAACCCTTCTTGGGCGTCTCAAGGCAGGCAGCCCAGTCAACCTGGAAAAAGCCTTGCGTCTGGCCGATCGCCTGGGAGGGCATCTGGTCGCTGGCCATGTGGATGGTGTCGGACATATTCGCGAAGTGAGCGTGTCGGGACGTTCGCAGGTGTTTGCCATCGCCGCACCGCCAGATCTGCTGCGTTATATCGCCGCCAAGGGCAGCATCTGCGTGGACGGCATCAGTTTGACCGTCAATGCGCTCCATGGTGACTTGTTTATGCTTAATCTTATCCCCCACACTTTAGAGCAGACGACGGCCGCGCAATGGCGCTCCGGACAGGCGGTCAATCTGGAGGTGGATCTTGTCGCCCGTTACCTGGAACGCTGGGTAGCCACAGACCCCGGGTCCGAGTTAAAGTCGAGAGTTACGCGTGATTTGCTGGCCGCAAAAGGGTTTCCCGTATGAGCAGTGCCAATATCAGTCCTACCGCGGAGATCATCGCCGACATCGCCGCCGGGCGCATGGTGATCCTGATGGATGACGAGGGGCGTGAAAATGAAGGCGACCTCATTATGGCGGCAGAGTTTGTGACGCCCGCCGCCATCAACTTCATGGTCTCGCAGGCGCGTGGTCTGGTGTGCCTGCCCCTCACCCGTGAGCGTTGCGAGCAATTGCGCCTCCCGCAGATGGTGAGTCATAATACGGCCAGCCTAGGCACCGCTTTTACTGTTTCCATCGAAGCCGCCCGAGGCGTCACTACGGGTATTTCCGCTGCCGACCGTGCCGCGACGATTCAGGCGGCCATCGCTGGTGATGCGGGTCCTGAGGATATTGTAATGCCCGGACACATCTTTCCGTTAACGGCGGAAGCAGGCGGTGTCCTGGTCCGTGCTGGCCATACGGAAGCGGCCGTCGACCTTGCCCGACTGGCGGGCTGCAAACCCGCTGGCGTCATCTGCGAAATTCTCAACACCGACGGCGAAATGGCGCGTTTGCCCGACCTGCTTCCCTATGCGGCGGAGCATGGCCTCAAAATTGGCACCATTGCCGACCTTATCCGCTACCGTCTGGAGCGGGAGCGTATCGTACAGCGCGAGGCAAGCGGTCCGTGGCACACCCCATACGGCGACTTCCAGCTCCATGTCTATCGTGACTGGGTCGCCCGCGAAATGCATTTCGCCCTAGTCCTTGGCGACCTGGAAGCGCGTGACGAACCCGTACTGGTGCGGGTACAGGTTGGCAAGATACTGAATGATCTGTTCGCCGGTGAAACCAGTCCAAACACTGTGGCTTTGCGGTGCCTCTCTGAGGAAGGTCGTGGTGTGTTGGTCTACCTCCACCACCAGGAGAGTGTCGAAGAACTCCTGCGGGAAGTTGCTGCGCTGCCTGAAAAGCCCAAGGGACCTGGTCAGACCGGAGACGCTGGACGAGTCCTGCGCACTTTTGGTATCGGCGCCCAAATTCTCTCCGATCTGGGGGTACATCAGGCTGTGGTCCTTAGCGACAGCCAGTTTCAGTACCGTGGTATCGGCGGCTTTGGTCTGGAGATCGTTGGCCAGCGGCCCTTTCAGGAAGTTTCCGAGGATGTGTCATGATTCGTCATATCGAAGGCAGTTTGCAGGCTGGTGAGCATCGTTTTGCCCTGTTGGTCAGTCGCTTCAACAGCTTTATCACCCAGCAGTTGGAGCAGGGTGCCATCGACGCGTTGTGCCGTCACGGTGCCGAAGAAGAACAGCTTCACGTCGTTCATGTTCCAGGTGCTTATGAAATGCCGCTGGTCGCGCAGAAACTGGCGCGCAGCGGTAATTATGATGCAGTGATTTGTTTGGGTGCAGTGATTCGCGGTAGCACCCCGCATTTTGATTATGTTGCGGCCGAAGTGTCCAAGGGTGTGGCCCAGGTATCCATGGATACGGGGGTTCCGGTGATTTTTGGGGTGCTGACCACGGAGAGCATTGAGCAGGCTATTGAGCGCGCCGGTACCAAGGCGGGCAATAAGGGCTTTGATGCCGCCATGACTGCGCTGGAAATGGTGCAGTTGTTGCGTCAGATCTGAACAGTACTCCATGAAAATCAGTCGCCGTCGTCTAGCGCGTCAAGCTGCCGTTCAGGCCCTTTATCAGTGGCAGATGAATCCCGGCCACTGCACCGAGATCGAGTTGCAATTTACCTCCGACCCAGAGCGCCTGCAGGGCGCCGATGTCGCTTTCTTCAAAAGTCTCTGGCAAGGGGTTTGTGCCGCAATCCCCGAGCTGGATCCCGCCATTGCCCAGGAAGTTCAGGATCGCCGCTGGGCCGATGAGGTCAGCGAAGTGGAACGGGCGATTCTGCGCTTGGCGGCCTACGAATTGCGGGACTATCCACAAACGCCCTACCGGGTGATCATCAATGAAGCTATAGAGCTGAGTAAAGGCTTTGGTGGTGAGCAGGGCCATCGCTTTGTGAACGCCGTCCTGGATAAGCTGGCGCAGAAATGGCGCGCCCCCGAGACTTTGCAGGCTGGTCGCTGACAAATGGCAACTAGTCTGCTTTTGCTCTGCCGATGTGAATATGGTTCGATCCTGGGCTTTGAAAACTCTGTCATCTTGTGCTATCACCACAAAGTGGTCTTTCCATGTTCCCAGGAGTGTAGCCATGGTGGAAGAGCAACCAAAAAAACGAGTCACAAGGTCCACGGAAGTTTCAGCGGATCCCAAGGCAGCGCCAGCCCGTCGCGCGACGGCTCCGGACGCAGCCGCCGTGCCCAAGCCGCGCGCCGCTCGCGCCCGTAAATCGGCTGGGGAAGCCGCACCGGTCAAAATGCTGCCTAGTGCCGGACGTTCAAAGTCCCCTGCAGTCTCTGCCGCGGATCGCCAGCACATGATTGCTGAACGTGCCTACTATCTCGCTGAGGCCCGCAGCTTTGCGGGAAGCGACTGCCAGGCAGACTGGTATGCAGCAGAGGCTTGGATCGACGCTCAGCTATCCACTTAAAGCGTCTGATGCGGCTCGCGGATGTCTGTGCGCTGCCGGTCGCGGCCTCTCTAAATTCCGGTTTGGCGGGCGCCAGAAAAACTTCTGGCGACGCGCGAGGTTTTTGGTGTAACCTCGTCATCTGCAAGATTTTGTCAAACAGCCTGGAGTTTCTATGCGCGCTCATCATGATTTCAGTAAACGTTTCCTCCTCGCTGCGAGTGGCGCAGCACTTTTGGTACTTTCCACTTCCTTGGCCGAAGCGCAGTCTGCACCCAAGGCAGACCTGGAAGATGTGGCTACCACTCAGCCCGCTGATCTCACCACCGCCAAGCTTGAAAATACGATTGGTACCCGTTGTGCCCTGGGCGATGGGGTTCCACAGAATTATGCTTTGGCGGCACAGTGGTTTGATAAGGCTGCCCTCCATGGCTATGCCAAGGCAGAATATAATCTCGGCATGCAGTATTATTTCGGGCAGGGCGTCAGTAAGGATGAGACCAAAGCGGCTTACTGGTGGACGAAGGCGGCAGCGCAGGGTATTGCCGCCGCTCAGTATAACTTGGGTAATCTCTATTTCTTAGGGCAAGGGGTTCCGCAGGACTATGGTAAGGCAAGCCTCTGGTGGCGCAAGGCAGCAGCACTCGGAAATACCCAGGCGACCAGTAACCTGGCAACCTTGGCGCGCCTGCACCCGGAGTACCAAACAGTGGCTGCTGTCGAGAAAAAGACCGTAGTCGTACCTTGATGTGCGGCTGATCATTTAGTCAGTGCTTTTTTCGGTGTCGTCGGTCGCTATGCCATTGCTTTTCTGGACACGCATAGCGGCGGCATGTTCCTTCTCGATATACTCCCGCTTACCGCGTTCTGCGTTGAGTTGCCCTTCAAGGTCGGCCACATGTCGTTCATGGCGACGAATTTTCAGCCGGTTACGGATATGTGTGGGTAGATAAATCAGCATGCTCGCAATAAAACCGGCGACGAAACCACTGAGCAGGACCACCCCCTGGGATTGTGCAAATGTCCATGAGAAGAAATGAATAGCGGCGGGAGCCCCATTCTGAGCTGCAAAAATGACAGCCAGTGCCGCTATCAGAAAAGAAACGATCATCCACATTGTGCCCTCCTTTCCCTTGCTTGGTTATGTACTTGTTGTAACGGAAACTTACATAACGTTAACCGCGCCTGAAAAACACTCTGTCCACCCAGCGGGACCCGACCCAAAGTGTTGTCGGTAGGATGACTAACCAAGCCCATACGGGTAAATTGAGTACTTGGCTATCCAACCGATGTTCCAGCGCCGCAATAATGCCTAACCCTACCACAATAAATGTACCACCTACGCCATAGGTAAGCTTTTGCAAACCATGGTGCAGTTCTTGCCGAATGCCCTCGATATCGTTGTTGCGAATCACCAAAGGCAGCTCTCCCTGTTGGGCTTGGCGCAGGATATTATGCAGGAGTACCGGCATTTCTGGCAGCACCAATCCCCACTGAGGAAAGTATTGTTTAAGCTCGGACCACCAGCCCTGCGGACCGCGCTGGCGACTGAGCCATTCCGTCAACAGTGGTGTGGCGACTTCCCACATATTGAGTGCCGGGTTGAAATCGCGGGCAATGCCCTCGACATTAACCAGCGTTTTTTGGAGCAGCAGGAGTTGTGGCTGAGTTTGCATTTGAAAAGTGCGCGTCGTTTGAAAGAGACGAAGTAAGAGGCTGGCGACGGATATTTCATTCAGGGGCTTTTCAAACATCGGCTCCGCAATGGCACGAATGGCCGTTTCGAAATCCTGTACGTTGGTATCTGGTGGTACCCATCCGGCTTCCACATGCGCTTCTGCTACGCGCCGGTAGTCGCGTCGAAAAAATGCAATCATATTTTCGGCGAGGTAATGCTGGCTCGCATCATCCAGGCTTCCCATGATGCCGAAATCAACGGCGATAAAGCGCCCATTTTTCGGATCAATAAAGAGGTTGCCGGGATGCATATCCGCATGGAAATACGCATCGCGAAATATCTGGCGAAAAAAGATTTCTGCGGCGCGTCGCGAGAGCTGGTCAAAATCAATGCCAGCATCACGCAGTGCGTCGTGCTGACCGATGGGAATACCATAAATGCGTTCCATCACCAATACTGGGGACGCGCAGTAATCCCAATATATTTCTGGCACATAGAGCAGATCAGGCTCTGCGGAAAAATTACGCCGCAACTGACTGGCATTGGCCGCCTCGCGTAGCAGATCCAGTTCGCCGCGAATGGTTTTGGCATATTCCGCAACAACCGCACGTATTCTCAGGCGACGGCCCTCCTGAGAATAGCGCTCCGCGAGATCGGCGAGCAGGGCGAGTATCGCTAAGTCCTGATCAATAATCCGTTGTAGACCAGGGCGGCGGACTTTGATCGCCACTTCACGGCCGTCCAGTAATTGCCCAAAGTGTACTTGGGCAATGGACGCAGCAGCAGCGGGCTGATCTTCAAATTGAGAGAAGACCGTTTCAATCGGTTTGCCCAGCGCCGCCTCGATAATCTGCCGGGCGACGTTTGACGGGAAAGGGGGTACTGCATCCTGAAGTTTCGCGAGTTCCTGAGTAATATGGTCGGGAAGCAAATCTCGGCGGGTTGAAAGCATTTGTCCGAGTTTGATAAAGGTGGGTCCCAGCGTTTCTAGTGCCTCGCGCAAGCGTTCGGCGAAGGTGCCCTGCGGACGCGGCCCGAACCAAGCCACGGGGCTCAGGCGTAGAATGGCCTGATAGGGTTTTAGCAAGGGGAGAAAATAAAGCACGTCGTCCAGGCGGTAACGCACCAGAACGCGGGTGATGTGCAACGTACGCACAAAACGGAGGAAAGACTGTCGCATGGCGCCTAGTCTATCATGGAAATGACGCCACGCACTGCTATGGTTGCGGCAAAAAAAAGCGGGCCTTGGTGGACCCGCCTTGGTAGCACTGGGAGGAAATTACTGCGCGGTCTTCTGAACCTTGATGCTGGAATTGATTTCCACACGCTGATTCAGGAATCGACCCTGCGGCGTAGCGTTGGTGGCGACCGGATTGTCGTAGGAATGGCCCTTCAATACCATACGATCACTCGTCACCCCATGTTGCGTCAGGTACTGCGCTACACTTTGGGCACGCAGTTTGGACAGCTTAAGGTTGTATGCGTAACTACCCACCTTGCTGCAATAGCCATTAACGTCGAGTACGGCATCTGGGTGGTTTTTTGCAAAATCGGCCACTTGGTCCAGTACCTTGATGTCATGATCCAGAAGTTTGTATGAATCAAACTTAAAGTTAATTCCGGTAATAGTAACCGGTTTGCTCACCAGAACTGTCCGCTCTACAGGCGCGATGGGGGCCGGCATTGGCGCGGGAGGCGGAGGTGTCGGCGCGACCGCCACGGGGACCGGCGCGGGGGCGCAATGGGCAGGCACAGGACCATCAGTGACCGGGCGCCCGCCCCGTACACAGATGCCCCTGCTGGTGACAAGGGGTTTGGCGCCGTGGTCTATTGCATAACCCACGTAGCCATCGTTCGCATAAGCGGCACTGGCGAAAAGACCACAACTAATGGCAGCCAGCAGTGTAATACGTTTAATATGTAACATTATTAAAACCCTCCTCTCTCAAGCCCTGGCGAAACTGCCCGGCAAAAACCTTGACCACTCTGGTGGAGGATGTTGTAAATGGGCAACTTTGTCAAGACGCCAGCAGCGCAAGATGTGCATAAGTCATCCAAATGTTGGCCACTGTGTCAGAAATAGCCAGACACCCACAGGTGCTGAAGTCGCTTGACAAAGAAAAGCCTGAGCCGCACAATGCGCCGCTAATCGTGGGAGGGGTTCCCGAGCGGTTAAAGGGATCAGACTGTAAATCTGACGGCTCTGCCTTCGGAGGTTCGAATCCTCCCCCCTCCACCATTTGTATCGAATTTTTAGTATCGCGCGCTGGGCGCAGGGCTAGATGGTAAGTTTAATTTGTGCGGGTGTAGTTCAACGGTAGAACCTCAGCCTTCCAAGCTGATGGTGTGGGTTCGATTCCCATCACCCGCTCCAGTGTTCAGGCCCACATAGCTCAGTCGGTAGAGCACTTCCTTGGTAAGGAAGAGGTCACCGGTTCGAATCCGGTTGTGGGCTCCATATTTTTTGGTCTTTGCTTGGTTGGGTCTGGTATTCTTGGGGGAGTGTCTGATGTCCAAAGGGAAATTTGAGCGGACGAAGCCGCATGTGAACGTGGGGACGATTGGTCACGTGGACCATGGTAAGACCACATTAACGGCGGCGCTGACGAAGGTGTTGTCGGCGAAGTTTGGCGGTGAGGTTCGCGCTTATGATCAGATTGACAATGCGCCGGAAGAGCGGGCACGGGGGATCACGATTGCGACCTCGCATGTGGAGTATGAAACGGCAAATCGCCACTATGCCCACGTC
>NZ_DAHVHY010000044.1 GCF_027322205.1 Acidithiobacillus sp. | reverse complement strand
GGCGGCCACCAGATAACTGGTCACCACCCAACTGATCTGGGTTTCGTTCGCCGATAAACTGCCCGCCATATAGGGCAGCGCCACGCTCACGATGGTGATGTCTAGCACTTGCATGACCGTGGCGGTGAGCAGCGCAGTACTGAGCCAGAAGCGGCTCAGCACAAGGGTACGATCGTTTTCGGCGTTGCTCTGGCAGGCCGATGGTGTAGGAGTAGGTGAGGACATGACGGCAGTGTATCTGCCGGATGGAACGTGATGGTTCACCGTGTGGTGAACTATCTTTGCACAGGCTGGTCTTTTGCGGTGTTGCCGCTCTCGCGGCGAGACTTCAGGAAAGGGCTGTCATGCGGGGATTATTCAAGAGCCGCAATGCCAAAACTTCGATGCCCAGCAGGCACCCAAATATCGCCGCGATCTGAAACCCGGAGTCGATCCGCACAAGGCTTGCCAATCCCGAGGAGATCGACCCGATCACCAACATCAGGAAGCCTTGCAAACTGGCGGCCACGCTGGCCCGGTGGGCGAATATACCCATAGATCGCGCCATGGCATTGGGAAAGATGAAGCCTTGCGCAAAGGCGACCAAAATAACGCCCGCCATGATGAGATAAATCTGCACGCCAGAACCGCTGGCTATCATGCAAACGACACCGAGGAAAAATAGGAGAATACCGGACTTCATGATGGGCATACTTTTGAAACGAGGAGCTACCACCCTGTTGATCAAGGTTCCCAGCAGATAGCTTGTCCCGCAGATAAGCGCGGTGGTACCGAAAAAGGAGGCGCTATGACCGAGTTTTACCTGGATGAGATAAGGACCAATGATATTCCACATCAAAAACGCCGAAAAACTCCCGCCAAGTAGGATGACGGACAGGAGGAACTCCCTGCTGGAGAGAATTTCTCCATATCCCAGGAGCGCATATCTGGGCGTTTGCCGTTTGCTGACGTCGAGAGATTCGCGCATACCGAACAGCACAAATAACAGCACGGTAAACCCGTAGACGCAGTAAATGGCGAAGTTCCAACGCCAGCCTACAGAATCTTCGACCAGTCCACCAATATACGGCGCAATGACAGGGCCTAACCCAAAAGCCAGGCTGAGGTAAATAATAGCCACGCGAAAACGATCGCCCTTGAAGTTGTCCACCAACATGGCGCGGGCGACCACCTGACAAGAACCGATCGCGAAACCTTGAAGTGCCCTGGCAATCATCAAGGTCTCAATATGGTGCGCCTGGGTAGCGAGCACGCTGCCCACGATAAAGGCGAACAGGCCCGTCAGCACTGCTGGTTTACGTCCTTTGGTGTCGGAAAACAAGCCAAAGAACAGTTGACCTAGCGCATAGGCGACGAGGAACACGGTAATCGTGCTCAGCATGACAGCTTGGGAGGTGTGCAGTGCGCGTCCTATGGCCGGAATACTCGGCGCATAGAGGTCGATGCCAATGCCGCCAAGACTGTTGATAAAGGCTGCCATAAATATGGTAAAGTTTTCAGATCGTTTTGACGTGCCGATCATGGTGACTCCGGTTCACGGGCTGCGAATTCCACGTCGGAAATGGCTTCGCCCGGCAGGCTGAGCAGGACCGCCTTCAGAAGACGGGCCAAATGTTGCCTGTCTCCGTCGCTGAGGCCACCAAGCACCATCTCCTGCGTCGCGACATGGATGGCAACGGCTGCCTCAGTGACTGCCAGGCCGTTCGCGCTCAGGTGAACCGAGAGCCCCCGGCCATCGGCTGGGTTGACAACTCGCTCGATCCATCCGGCCGACTCCAGGCGTGTAAGGCGATTGGTGATAGCCCCGGATGTGAGCATCAATGACCGATAAAGCTGCGTTGGCGACAGCGTATAGGGCGAACCGGAGCGACGCAGTGTCGCCAGCACATCAAACTCTCCCTCATTGAAGCCGAAAGGAGAGAGTGCTTCACTCCGCGCTTTTTCCAGGTGCTTGAGTAGCCGTCCCATGCGTCCGAAAACGCCCATGGAACTGACGTCCAGATCGGGCCGCTCCCTGGCCCACTGGTCGAGAAGGAGGTCTACATGGTCCTTGGGTATTGGGGGTTTCATCGGGGCGGCCATCCTTGGTGGAACTATCTTAATGCTAAGATAGTTCTGTGGTGGACCGTTGGCAAGTGGTGCTGGCGGCTGGGTTTTTCTTCGTGTCATTTTGTACACTATTCTGCGCTGGAATCATACGTGACTCCCCGTGCGAGGGGGCGGCGGCGAAAATCGCAGACCAACACCCAGTCGATTCCAGTGATTGATGGCGCCGATGGCCACCGTCAGGAACGTCACTTCTGTTTCCGTGAACTGAGACTGCAATGCCTCATAGACGGCGTCGGGCGCCCCCTGGGTCGCGAGCGCCGTCAGGCATTCCGCCCACGCCAAAGCGGCCTGCTCCCGTGCAGAAAAAATACCGGCATCCCTCCAGCCCGCGACCAGATCCAGCTTGACCGGTTCCACACCGATTTGACGGGCGACGTTCAGGTGGTACTGGATACAGAACGCACAGCCGTTGACTTGCGATACCCGCACCTTGATGAGTTCCGTCAGGGTTTTTTCAAGGCCGGAATCATCGACCGCTTTCCCTATCGCCAGTAGTGCGGCGTACGCTTCGGGCGCGGTCTTGGTGAAGGAGAGATAATCAATGCGGGCATGCTCCGTGGACATGGCTTGTTCCTTATGAGGCGACTCAGGTAGTATCAGAACTCTAACAACATATCAGAGTGCTTACAACATGGACGACGCAGCGCCAAAACCCCTCATCCCTCAAGTAGGCGAGGGCAAACGCGGGGAAAATGGTTATCTGGGCTACCTGCTACGGCAGGCTGCGGGGGCATACCGGCACCGGGTGGAACTGGCGCTCGCCGACCTGCGTGTAACGCCTCCACAATTTTCCGTGCTCACCATGCTGGCCGCCTATCCCGGCATTTCCAATGCCGATCTGGCGCGGCTGGCTCTCCTCACTCCGCAAACGGTCAGCACCATTGTCGCCAATCTGGAACGCGCCGGGGCCATCGTGCGCCAGCCGCATCATTACCATGGCCGTATCCAGCAGATTGATCTCAGCGAGACAGGTAAGTCGTTATTGGCGACCTGCCGTGAGCGGGTGCAGGGTATTGAGCGCCATATGGCCGATGGGCTTTCCCGAGAAGAAGAATCGGCGCTTCGAAAATGGCTGGTTCGCGTTGCCACGTCAGCTCCACGATAGTTGCCTAACTTGCTTGCGCACTGCCAGTCAATTGACAGGAAATATTTTGCGAGCAGATACTCACATTTTCTACTCGTATTTGAACTATGCTATTCGAACCCGCAAGCGCCCTCATCAACATCGCTCTATCAATACTTTCCAGGCAAGACAGTGATTCTGGCCGAGCTGATGGACGGCGGGACGAATCTCATTTAATTTGCCCCAATCGACGAAAATGCCGCTAAACGAGGTGCATATGATTTACACAGTTGAATGCAGTTTTACCGACCCGGCTGCAGAGGATGGGTGGAATGCGTTTTACAGCGACGAAAAGTTGCCTGCGTTAATTTCTGTTAGGGGGTTTCTCACATCCCAACGATTTAAATTATCCGAAGGAATACTTTCTGCGCCAACTTACCTCGCTGTTCACACTATTGCCAGTGAAGGGGTTCTTGAAAGCATGGATTATCGCCATAATGGCGGTGGCAATTTTGCAAAATGGCAACCCATGATTACAAATTGGCACAGGAATATTTATAGAGGGGTCGATCTGTTCGCAAATGTCACAAATGATCATCGTTTGTTAATTAGCAATGAAAGTGGTGACGTATTAAGAGCCTTTGGGTTTCAGGTGCAGCATCTATGCGCAATAGGACTTGATCGGACTCCAATGGAACGTTGGGTGGCGATTTCCGGCAATCTACCAGATTCAGCCCATCATCTGAAATCAGATGGAGTATGTATATACGTCCCTATGGGAAGGCAATTACAGAGTGATTCCACTCGCAGTACCAACAGAATCCCATGATCTGGCGCGAGTGGCGGGCCTGGGACCCACCACGGTGATCAATACACCGGCAACTCCGTCGTATCCACCACCCTGCGCAGCACAAAGCTGGAATGCACGCCGGTCACCCCCTCGATGCGCGTCAGGCGATGGAGTAAAAATTCCTGAAAATGCGCCATATCGCGCACGGCGACCTTGATCTGGTAATCCGCGTCATGGCCGGTGATGAGGTAGCACTCCAGGACCTCCGGCGAGCGACTGATTTCCGCCTCAAAATGCTCGAAACGCTCGGGGGTATGGCGGTCCATGCTGATGTGCATCAGCACCATCAGCGCCAGGCCCAGACGCTGCGGATCCAGCAGGGCCACACGTTTGCGGATGATTCCGGCTTCTTCCAGAGCCTGCACCCGGCGCAGGCAGGGGGAGGGGGACAAAGCGATGCGCTCGGCGAGACGCTGATTGCTGAGTCCGCCGTCGCGCTGTAGCTCCTCCAGAATGCGGCGGTCGTAGCGATCTAACTCTCTGGCAGGGGCTTTCGACTTCATAGCACAATATTACTCCGTTAATGGGTGTTGGTGCGCAATAATCATGCGACATAGTCGCTTTTATGGCCCCAATTCGCAAGCACCTGCCGCGACTTCTTCCCTATACTGCGCCCATCGTCACTTGCCGCAGGAGATTGGACCATGGGGACTTTCAACCACCGCCGTTACCGCGCCTTCGCGCCCGTTCACAAACCGGACCGGCGCTGGCCTAATCGCCGTATGCACCACGCGCCCGTCTGGACCAGCGTCGATCTGCGCGATGGCAATCAGGCGCTGGTCTCCCCCATGAGCGTCGAGCAAAAGCTCCGGATGTTCGATTTGCTCGTGCGTATGGGCTTTCGGGAGATCGAGGTGGGTTTTCCCGCCGCCTCCCAGCCCGACTTCGACTTTGTGCGGCGTATCATTGAAGAAGGGCGTATCCCCGAGCAGGTGACCATCCAGGTGCTCACTCAGGCGCGGGAAGCCCTGATTGACCGCACTTTCGAGGCGCTGAAAGGGGTGCGGCGGGCGATTGTCCATGTCTACAACTCCACCAACCCCGCCCAGCGCGCGCAGGTGTTCGGCCTGGATCGGGAGGGCATCCAGGCCATTGCCGTGCGGGGCGCGGAGTGGGTGAAGGCCGGAGCCGCACGCTATCCGGAAACGGAATGGGTCTTTCAGTATTCACCGGAGAGCTTCAGCACCACCGAGCCGGATTATGCGGTGGAGATCTGCGAGGCGGTCAACGGGGTCTGGCGGCCCGACCAGGGGCAGGCGGTGATCCTCAATCTGCCCGCCACCGTCGAGTCGTCCATGCCCAACGTCTTTGCGGACCAGATTGAATGGTTCTGCGACCATTTGCGCGGGCGTGAGCACGTGCAGATCAGCGTCCACACCCACAATGACCGCGGCTGCGCGGTGGCGGCGGCGGAACTGGCGGTGTTGGCGGGGGCCGACCGGGTGGAGGGCACCCTCTTCGGCAACGGCGAGCGCACCGGCAACATGGACATTCTCACCATGGCCATGAATCTCTACTCTCAGGGCATTGATCCGCAACTGGATATGTCCGTGGGCACGGAAATCGCGGAGATCTATACCGCGTGTACGGGCATGGTCGTGCCGCCGCGCCATCCCTGGTTTGGCGAACTGGTCTACACGGCGTTTTCCGGCAGTCATCAGGACGCCATCCGCAAGGGCATGCAACATCGGCGAGGACGGGAAGACGCCGTGTGGGAGGTGCCCTATCTGCCCGTCGATCCTACCGATTTGGGGCGCAAGTACGAAGAGGTGGTGCGCATCAACAGCCAGTCCGGGAAGGGCGGTGTCGCCCATGTGCTGGAGCGCGACCACGGCATTTCCTTGCCGCGCTGGTTGGCGCAGGACTTCAGCGTGGTGGTGCAGGCGGCTTCCGAACAGGAGACGGGTGAGGTCAGTTCAGCGCAGATTTATGCCCTGTTCCGGCGTCATTACTGCCATCCCGCGGAGGACTGGCACCTGCGCCGCTATCGTCTCAGCCGGGAAGGGGAGCAGGTCGCAGCGATCGTCGTTGTTGGTCCGGAGGCACGGCCGCATATTATGCAGGGCAAGGGGAGCGGCGCCGTAGGGGCCTTGGTCGATGCACTGATGCAGAGTTTGGGTGTACGTGCCGAGGTGGAACAGTTCGACCAGCATGCCCTCGGTAGCGGTACCGGCGCCCGCGCCATGGCTTGCGCCCGGGTCAGTGTGGACCATGGGCATGCGGCGGCATCCGCAGTGGCTTTTGGTGAGGATACCACCGAGGCCGCTTTGCAGGCGGTGCTCAGTGCTATTGGTCGGTCCGTTGCAAAAAACGTGGTTCCGCTTGCCGACGCCATTTCCTGCCCAGTGCTTATCGACGGCTAATCGTCCGTGAATGACAATGGGGATGGGGCCTAACATGTTCCGGCGCATTGGTCCTGGTCACACCAAGTGTGAAGTCAGTGCAGGTTTCGCCGACTTGTCTGTAAAACGCGGTTCCGGTCATCTGTGTTGTCCATCATGGATGCCCTCAAATATCCAGCACCTGCGCTTCTGTCACCCGCAGCAGTTCATCCAGGTCATTATGGGAAAATATCTCGGTACCTGGCCTGGCGGCCGTGCCGCTGCCGCAGGCGACGCCCAGACGCAGGGCTTCTGCCGGGCTTTGGCCGTGGACCAGCGCGGCGACGAGGCCCGCGACCATGGAGTCTCCTGAGCCGACTGTCGACTTCACTGGAACGGGGGGTGCCTTGGCGAAATAGCTGCCATCAGGCCCCACCAGCAGCGCACCGTCGCCCCCCAGGGATACACAAACATACTGTACCCCTTCTCGCTGTATGGCGCGGGCCTCCTTCGCCACCTCTTCCAGTGTGGGCAACTCGCGCTGGCGCAGCAGGGACAGCTCATAGCGGTTAGGTTTAATAAGGAAAGGTTTATGGGGAAGGGCGTGTTGCAGGAGGGCGCCATGGGCATCGACAATGGATTGTCCACCGACGGCGCGGACGCGATCGACCATGTCTCCATAGAAATGCTCATCCACGCCAAGGGAGACGGAACCTGTGAGTATCGCAAAACCGCCTTTGCACAGGTCCAGAAAGGCTTCCCGGACTTCGGCGAGAATGAGTTCTGAAACCCGCGGCCCGATGCCCGTGATTTCGAACTGGACGGCGGGATCACCCTGCAAAATAGTAGCATTAACGCGGGTTTCCCCCTCTACATGCACGCAGTGCGGATCATCCAGTTGATGCTGTAACAGCTTTTGTAGCAGTTCGCCGATATTGCCAGCCACGATACAGCAACTGTGGGCGTAGACCAGCAACTCCTTGAGGGCACGGGCGACATTGATGCCGTTACCGCCGGGATCGTAGCGGGTGGATGTGGCATGACTTTTCTGATCCGCAATCAGGTGCGCCACCTCGTAGGCGATGTCTACGGCCGGGTTGAGGGTGAGGGTGGCGATGGGCGGGCGGTGGGCGTTTTTTTCGGTCATGGCAGCATCTTGAGACGATGATAGTGCACCAACGCCGCCAGTCCGGCGGAAACTAGGCGGGCGCGGGCGGGATCAGCACGGGAGGTGAGAATAACCGGCACCCTGGCGCCCATCACGATCCCTGCCAGCGTTGCCCCGGCCAGATATTCCAGATCTTTGGCGAGGATATTGCCGGACACCAGATCGGGCACCAGCAGAATATCGGCGTCCCCAGCCACGGCACTGTGGATGCCCTTGATTTCCGCCGACTCCCTGGAGATGGCATTATCGAAGGCAAGGGGGCCATCCACCAGCGCGCCGGTAATCTGCCCGCGTTCCGCCATTTTCGACAGGCAGGCGGCATCTACGGTCGAGACAATAGCAGGATTGACCACTTCGACCGCC
The DNA here is from genome assembly GCF_027322205.1 of Acidithiobacillus sp. Lineage (GTDB taxonomy): Bacteria > Pseudomonadota > Gammaproteobacteria > Acidithiobacillales > Acidithiobacillaceae > Acidithiobacillus. The sequence continues at coordinate 10,695 of NZ_DAHVHY010000044.1, read as the reverse complement.
GAGAGAATGGCGGCTTTGGGTTGTGTGACATCCAGAATCCGTGCCAGATCAATGGCATTTTGCAGGATGGCCGCCTTGGTGGTCAGGTCCGGTGCGATATTGATGGCGGCATCGGTGATGAGCAGGAGTTTCGGATAAGTCTTGATATCCGCAACAAAGACATGGGAAAGACGCCGATCCGTGCGCAGCCTGGCGAGGATGGGATGGAGGAAGGCGTCGCTATGCAGGTGCCCCTTCATCAGCGCTTTGGCCTCTCCGGAGAGCACCAGTTCGACGCCCTTTTCAGCGGCAGCTTCGGCACTGTCGACGTGGATGATGCGAAAATTAGGGCAACTGCCGGGATCATGCCCCAATTTGAGCAGCAGGCTGCGAATTTTGTGTTCATCGCCGATGAGAATGGGCTCGACGATGCTCTGGGTTTTGGCTTCGCAGGCACCGCGCAGAACGTGTTCTTCGGCAGCATCTACCACGGCCACGGGGATGTCTTCCAGAGGGGCGACAGCAGCCAACAGGGCATCAAAGTGGGCGTAGGGCATGGATGATCCTCGTTCAATAGCCCGTTTTACGGCAGGGCGGGGCTGTGGTGTTCTTCCAGCGTCAGACCGTGGCCCTGGACGCGGAAAGTATACGTGGTGAACAATCCGAGCAGGCTGACCCCGACCATGAGCGCCAGCACCGCGGCGACGCCCAGGGCAGACTGAATGAGGGGTAGCAAAAACACACTGACGGTGGCCCCGATTTTGGCCACGGCGGCCGCGAATCCGGCACTGAAGGCGCGCACCTGGGTTGGATACATTTCCGTAGGCAAAATAAAGGTGGTGGCGTTGGGTCCTGCCGTCATAAAGAGATTGAAGGTCATAAAGCCGATCAGGACGAGGGGCAGATGGGTGCTCGTATCTCCGCGCATGCCGCTGGCAAAATAGAGTAAGCCCATCCCCAGTATCATACCGGTGAAGCCGATAATCTGCATGTGAATCCTCCCCAGACGGGGCACGGCCCAGAGGGAAAGCAGCGAACCCAGCAAGAGAAAAATATCGACCTTACCGCTATCCAGGGCGTTAGCGAAGTCCTGGCCGATGATGTGGATGCTGCCGGTTCCGCCGCCGCGCATGGTACCGAGCAGAATGGTCGTGAACAGACCGACGCCATAGGTAGATATATCCATGAAAAACCAGGGCATGGTGACCAGGAAGGTACGGCGCCGGTACTCCGGGGAAAAAAGCGTGGCAATACCCATGTGTCGGCCCGGCTGGATCTTCGCGACATGGTGGATTTTCCGGCCCAGATGTTTGGCCATGGTGACGAGCAGCTCTTTTTGCTGGGGTGCGAAGTGCTCCAGAATATGTACGGCCTGGGCGTTGCGACCATGCGCTATACACCAGCGCACACTTTCCGGGAGCGTCAGACGGCCAAGCAGGTAAGGAAGTACCAGCAACGCTTCGCCGGCCAGCAACCAGCGCCAGGTATTACCTCCGGGATGGGCACTTTGCAAAAGGATCAGAGCGAAACCGGCACCCATCAGCATGCCGATGGACTGCACGGCGATGGAGGCGGCCATCATGCGTCCGCGCCGACCCTGTGGCATGAATTCCGCTAGATAACTACTCCCCACGGGGAAATCCATGCCAATACCAACGCCAACCAGCAGTTCAGCACTGATGAGGACCGTGCCACTGGGCGCCAGCGCGGTCAATAGGGCCGCGATGATGAGCAGTACCATATCCATGATCATAATGGGCTTGCGTCCGAAGTGATCGGCCAGATGCCCGCCGGCCAGCGCGCCGATCACCGTTCCGCCCATGAGCATGCCCGCCGCCAGGCCGACGCTGGTGGCTGGCATGGCAAATATGGGAATGATCAGGGGGAGCGTGACGCCGAGCAGGAACATGGAGACGCCACTGAGTAGGGTGCCGCCGGTGGACAGCGCCCAGATACGATAATGAAAGGGCAGCATGGGGCTTTCGTCGAGAATCCGGGTCATGCTGGCATGATCGGGGTGGACCGGGTGGAGGAGCGCCTTTGGGGTTGCAGGGTGGTGGGTTGTACCAGATTTCAACGATGCTGCTCCTGCCTAGGTAAGAGTCGGTGGCTGTGTCGGGCGATCATCAGATCTTCATTGGTGGGGATGACAAGGATTTCGACGGGGCTGTTTGGCACTGAAATGCGTGATCCGGGGCCTTCGTTGGCGACCGGGTCTATTTCCAGACCCAGTCCCAGCAGGGGGCGGCAAATAGCCCAGCGGACTGCGGCCGCGTGTTCGCCGATGCCCCCGGTAAAAACGAGGCGATCCAGTCCACCCAGCACCGCCATCAGGCTGCCGATGGCCTTGCGCGCACTATAAGCGAATATGTCGATGGCCTGTGCCGCATGGGGATCGCCACCGCGCAGCTTCAGCAGAGTCTGCATGTCGCCGCTGCAGGCAGAAATACCGAGCAAGCCGGATAAATGATTGAGGACGCGCTCCAGTTGCGCCGCATTGTAGCCCTTTTCTTCCAGCAGATAGAGCAGGACGCCGGGGTCGAGATCGCCGCTGCGCGTGCCCATGACCAGTCCGCCGGTGGGGGTGAGGCCCATGGTGGTGTCGCGGCATTGCCCGTTATGTACCGCCGCCATGCTCGCGCCATTGCCGAGGTGAGCGATGATGGTCTTGCCGGTGGCGTGATTGGGGAGCCGACTGACGATATATTCGTAAGAGAGACCATGAAAACCATACTTATGGACCCCTTCCTGCCAGAGATTGCGCGGCAGGGGCAGGCGGCTGGCTATTTCCGGGATGGTCTGGTGAAAAGCCGTATCGAAGCAGGCGACCTGCGGAATATGGGGCCACACCGCCTGTACGGCCTCAATGGCGGCGATTTCTGCGGGGAGATGTAAAGGGGCAAAACGCAGGGCGGCGCGCAGATCGTTGAGAATCCGGGCATCCACCAGGCAATGCGCCTGATGATGCGGTCCGCCGGAGACAATGCGGTGGCCGACGCCATCCGGCGTTGCACACTGTACTTCCGCCAGGACGGCAAAAACGACCTTCAGTGCCTCCTGCTGCTGGGGCATGGCCAGCTGCCGGTCAATGGCCCGCTCTTCTCCCTGTTGCAGCCACAAACGCCCTACACTCTGCCCGATACGCTCGGCGGCGCCTTCCGCGAGTTTCTCTTCTCCCTCAGCCCCCAGCGCAAAAACCGCGAACTTGATGGAGGATGAACCGCTGTTGAGGCAGAGAATATGTCGGGTTGCCGCCATGCTCACAGGCGTCTTTCATCAGCGGCTAACCAGCACAGGTCCTCCAGCCGTTTACCAAGACGTTGCAGGAAACGCGCAGCGTCCGCGCCAAAAATCACCCGATGATCGCAGCTCAGGGTAAAGTCCGTACGTCCATCACTGCCCGCGGCAGCCACGGCAAGTATGGCGGAGGCACCCACTGGCACGATGGCATTGAAACGCTCCACTTCCGGGAAAACCCCGAGATTGGAGAGGTAGAAGCTGGCGCCCTGATAATCTTCTGGATAAATCCGGCCTCTTTTGATCTTGCCCAGCATTATTCGCCAGTCTTCGGCAAGCTCTTTGAGTGGACGGACGGCCGCATCGCGCAAAACGGGGGTAATCAGGCCGCCTCCTGAATCCACCGCAACGCCTACATCCACCCGACTGCGCCTGGCCAACCCCTGTCGGGTCCAGACATGGTTAAACCAGGGATCTTCGGCGACGGTCAGGGCGCAGGCGCGGGTCAGGGCGAGAGTCAGACTGAGGCCCACCTGTCTGGCGGCAGTGTGTAGGGGCGCCATGACAAAACGGCTGCTGATGAGGAAGGTGGGAGTGTCGAGGGTCGCCGACATATTGTGGGCCACTGCGGCCCGGAGCATGCCGGGTCGCTCAATGGTGTAGGGCGGACCCATGTGTAGATCGGTATCTTCGGGCGCCAGGGCGCTGGCCGGCACCTGGACTGCGTGAATGGTACCATTGCTGGCTTGGGTGGCCTCCTGGGTATCAACAATATAGCCAATAGCCTGCCGCACCGGAATGTCCGTATCCACTGCGACCAGAGGTCCTGCCAGATAACCATCGGCAAAGGCTTCCACATCCAGAATCGCTTTATCTGTTTCGACCTCGGCAACGGCTTCGCCTTTCTTGACCGTTTCACCGACGGCCTTGTTCCAGCGGGTGAGGCGTCCGGTCTGCATGGTGTCGGACAACACCGGCATGGTGATTTCTGTTTTCATGTGCTTTCTCCTTGGATGCCATGTTTGAGGAGGATGCTGTGTCCGGTCATGGCGTTGGGCTGCGGCAGACCCATGAGCTCCAGGATGGTGGGGGCGATGTCGGCGGTACCACGACCAATACCCAGATGTGCGTCCGGTTCGCCAATCAGCAGCATAGGCACCGGATACACCGTGTGCTGGGTATGGGGCTCGCCGCTTACCGGGTCCACCATTTCGTCGCAATTGCCATGATCGGCGGTGAGAATCACCTTGAAGCCCTGCCGCTGCGCCACCTGCAGCACCCGGTGAAACTGCAGGTCGAGGGTCTCCACCGCGCGCAGGATGGCGGGGATTTTGGCGGTATGACCGACCATATCGCCATTGGCAAAGTTCACCAGGACAAAGGCGTAGTCACCACTCTCCAGTGCTGCGATGATCCGGTCCGCCACCTGAGGCGCGCTCATCTCTGGCTTCAGGTCATAGGTGGCCACCTGTGGTGAGGGGATGATCTCGCGATCTTCCCCCGGAAAGGGGTCTTCCCGCCCGCCATTGAAAAAATAGGTCACGTGGGCATATTTCTCGGTCTCGGCGCAGTGGAACTGCTTCAGACCGGCGTCGCTGACCACTTCGGCCAGGACCCTGTCGGGAATTTCGGGGGGGAAAAGGACTGGAAAGGGATACTCGTCGTTGTAGGAGGTCATGCACAGGGCACGTCTGGCGGCCTCGCCCTGCCGGTCGAAGTGCTTGAAGTCGGGCATGGCGACGGCCGCACTCAACTGACGCATGCGATCCGAACGGAAGTTAAAGAAGAAGACCGGCTCATCGGGTGCTATGCGGTTTTGTTGCGGATCGCCGATGATGGTGGGCGGAATGAACTCATCCCCCTCACCGCGCTTCCAGGCACTGTGGATGGCGGCCTCAGCACTGTCCGCAGTGAGCCCTTCCCCGCGCAGCAGGGCGGCCCAGGCCTTTTCCGTCCTGTCCCAATATCCGGCGCGGTCCATGGCCGTATAGCGCCCGCAGATGGTGGCAATGCGGCCCTTCTCCAGTTGGTGCAGGGTTGCCTCCACCTGACGGGCATAGAGGTCAGCGCACTGCGGCGCCGTGTCACGCCCGTCGGTAATCATATGCACTACCGGCTCCACACCCGCCGCCGCCACCAGCGGCAGGATGCCCAGCAAATGCTCGATATGGGAGTGCACGCCACCATCGGAGACCATGCCCACCAGATGCAGGCGTCTGGTGTCCCTGAGTATATTCTGCCAGGCCGGAATCTGCGCAAAACTGCTGTCCGTCAGGCTATCGGAAATGCGCACCAGATCCTGCAGGAGAATCCGCCCCGAGCCCAGGGTGAGGTGACCCACCTCCGAATTGCCGAATTGCCCGTCCGGCAAGCCCACCGCCCGCCCCGAAGCCTGCAGGGCGGTATGGGGAAAACTGGCAAAGTAATGATCGAGATGCGGCGTCTGTGCCTGTGCCCAACCGTTAAAGGCACGATTCGGGTTAAGACCGAAACCATCAAAGATCACCAGCAATACCGGGTTGACCTTCATACCTCTCCGCTCCGCTTTTTCTCTACGTCCAATACATGCAAGGTGGTGGCCAGCACCGTATCCGGGTTCAGGCTCATGGACTGAATACCGATCTGCACCAGAAACTCCGCCATTTCCGGGTAGTCCGAAGGTGCCTGTCCGCAAAGCCCGGAGTGGATGCCATTACGAGCGCAGCCCTCCACCGCGAGGCGGATCATCTCTTTGACGCCATCGTCCCGTTCATCATAGTCGAAAGCGACAATGGCCGAGTCGCGATCGACGCCCAGGGTGAGCTGGGTGAGATCATTGCTGCCAATAGAAAAACCGTCAAAGCGTTTGGCAAATTGATCGATCAGAATGACATTGTTGGGGATTTCGCACATGGCATAAACCTGCAAGCCATTTTCGCCACGGCGCAGGCCGAACTCCGCCATCTTCGCCAGCACGTCGTCCGCTTCTTGCACTCGGCGCACAAAGGGCAGCATGAGGATGATGTTATCCAGCCCCATCTCTTCGCGGACCCGCTTCATGGCCAGACATTCCAGGCGGAACCCTTCGGCATAAGCCGGGTGTGCGTAGCGCGAGGCACCGCGGAAGCCGAGCATCGGGTTATCTTCTTCCGGCTCAAACCAGCGTCCCCCCAACAGTGCGGCATATTCGTTGCTTTTGAAGTCGGACATGCGCACGACCACCGGCTTCGGATAAAATGCGGCCGCGATGGTTCCGATGCCTTCCGACAAGCGTTCCACAAAGAAATCGGCGGGCTGGGCGTAGCCCTGGGTCAGTGCGGCCAATGCTTTGCGCTCATGGGCATCCGCGACCTTTTCCGGATGCAGCAGCGCCATGGGATGGGCCTTGATGGCGCTGTTGATGATGAACTCCATCCGCGCCAGGCCAATGCCATCGTTGGGTAACATGCACGTCTGAAAAGCGATTTCCGGATTGCCGAGGTTGATCATGATCTGCGTCTGCGGACGGGGCAGGGTGGCCAGATCGGTATGGCGGACCATGAAGGGCAGGGCACCGGCGTAGACGCTGCCGATATCGCCACTGGCACAGGATATGGTCACACTGTCGCCATCCTGTAACGCGGTGGTCGCGTGATCACAGCCGACGACGGCAGGGATGCCCAGTTCCCGGGCGATAATGGCGGCATGGCAGGTGCGTCCGCCGCGATTGGTGACGATGGCGGCCGCCTCTTTCATGACGGGCTCCCAGTCGGGGGTGGTGGTTTCCGCCACCAGAATCTCCCCGGGCTTGAACTCCGCCAGATGTTTCACATCGCTGATAATATGCACCGGACCGGAAGCAATCTTGCTGCCGATGGCGCGCCCCTGCACCAGTACGGTGCCCTGACCGTCAAGGATGTACTCTTCGAGCACTTGACCCTGTTTCTGCGAGGCCACGGTTTCTGGTCGCGCCTGGACCATGTAAAGCTGGCCGTCGGTGCCATCTTTTGCCCACTCCATGTCCATAGGTCGGCTTTCCTGCATTTTCCGGCTGTAATGCTGTTCGACCTTGATGGCGTAATCGGCGAGAGTCAGCACGTCCGCGTCGCTGAGGCAGAAGCTGTCCTGTTCATGGCGCTGGGTGGCGACATTGCGGGTGCTGTGCCTAGTGTCCCCTTCGGTATAGATCATTTTGATTTTCTTGCTGCCCAGCACCCGCCGCAACACGGTTTTTTTGCCACGCAGAAAAGCCGGTTTGAAGACATAGAATTCGTCGGGGTCCACGGTACCCTGCACCACATTCTCGCCCAGCCCCCAGGATGCGGTGATGAATACCACGTCGCGGAAGCCCGTTTCGGTATCCAGAGAAAACATCACGCCGCTGGTCGCTTTGTCCGAACGCACCATCTTCATGATCCCGATGGAAAGGGCAACCTTGAAATGATCAAAGCCCTGATCAACCCGATAGTGAATGGCGCGGTCGGTGAACAGACTGGCAAAACAGCGGTGGCAGGCATCGAGCAGAGTGGTTTCGCCGGAAATATTGAGATAGGTATCCTGCTGACCGGCAAAACTGGCAGTGGGCAAGTCTTCGGCGGTTGCCGAGGAACGGACCGCTACCGACAGTGCTTCGCCATATTCCTTACGCAGTTCGGCATAAGCCGTCAGAATCTCTGCCTGTAAGTCTGCGGGTAACGGCGCGCTGTAGATGATTTCGCGTGCCCGCGCGCCGCGTCTGGCCAGATCGGTGACGTTGGTCGGGTCTAACCCATCCAGCGCATTACGCAACGCCGACCAGGCGCCGGCCTGATCGAGCAGGTAACGATAGGCCTCACCGGTGATGGCAAAACCATTGGGAACCTTTACGCCCTGTGGACTCAGTTCCCGGTACATTTCTCCCAACGAGGCATTTTTGCCGCCTACCAGAGGCACGTCCTCTATACGGATGTCTTTGAAAAACCGAATATAGCGACCAGACATGACCCTCTCCTCTGCTGTAAATCCGATTACCACCTCTCAATTAAACATAGTAGACATGTCGGGGACCGGCAAGCCTTGGCAGCTCTGAGCGAGGGCTCAGATGTTGCCGGATGGCTTCTGGGGCAGGGCGGATGCTTTGGTGTCCTTTGTCGGTTCGAAGGCCTTCCACGATACCCGCAACTCGGGCAGAGGTCGATTCAGCAAATGTTCCAGGCGTTCGATTTCCGGGGCATAAAGTTCTTGCAGAAAACGGCGCGCTGCGCTGTCCATGGGTGGCTTGCGACCGGCGCGCAGGAAAAAGTGACGCCAGATATATTCGCCCCAGCTATGCGGGAAAAGATGCTCGCCGATAAAACGGCTCATACGTCCGCTGGCAAGGCGCCTGGCCCAGTTCCCGCGCGGCAGACGGTGCGCGTTGTGGGCCGTTCCCAAGTCAATGGCGCGCATGGCCGCACGATCAATGTCCAGAAAATCGGCAATGCCCTCCAGCACCGCCAGCGGGTTTTTTTTGAGATCTTCCAGGAGGCAAACGTGCACATGGTCGGCACCAAAACGCTGCTGATAGCGGATGATCTGCGCCGTATAGCGCCCGAGTTCCACATAGAGTTGGGAGATGCCCCAGCCTTTGTCGGGACGGGTCCAGTCCCGCTGTAACGCTTCCATAAACGGCAGATCAAGGACACCTTCATTGAAATCCATGAGGTATTGGGCGTAGGCCCGCTGTACCGGGTCGCGCAGGATGACAATGATCCGTGCATCCGGCTGCACGGCATGGATACGCTCCGGGGCCTCTTCGCACCAGAGATAAGAAGGGCTGGCATCCCCGATGCGGGGAAACTGAATCGCACCCCGGTAGAGGTGCTGATATTGCTCGACATTGGCTACGTACTGAATCAGATGGGTCTGTTCGGGAGACGGATGGGGCCGGGTGAAAAAATGCGGTTCTTTCATCGTCGGCAAAAAAACCTGGGGATGTTGCCGCAAGTAGGCATAGAGCGAAGTCGTGCCGCTCTTTACCGCACCAACGATATAGAAATTGGGCCATATACCTTGGGACATTATGCGGTTCCTTTATTGTTCCACGCTATAAAAGTCGTGAAAGCCCATCTGTCTGAGTTCGGCAATGACTTTGACGGCGGTGATGCCATCTGGCAGCGGACCGATCTGTACCTTGTAATACGGCTGCCCTTGCACCAGTCCCGGTACGATAAGCACGCCGTGAATGCCCGCCTTGATCAGGCGGTCACGCTCGCGAGTGGCGTTGTTGACCCGACTGAAAGCCCCGGTTTGCAGGAAGCTTTGTGACGGCGCAGGTATCTCCGGGGCCATGGGCAGGGATGCCACCGTACCCGTGCCCCTCGCTGTGATTGCCGGAGGGGTGGCAGCAGGCATCAGAGCGACGATCTGTACCGGCGCGGTCCCTTGTCCGGCCATCCCCAGGGCGTTGGCTGCTCCATAAGAGAGATCCATTACCCGACCATCCACAAAGGGGCCGCGATCATTGACCAGCACGACAATGCTGCGCCCGTTGCTGAGGTTGGTGACCCGGGCGCAGGTGGGTAATGGCAGATCCCTGCTGGCGGCACTGAAGGCGCGGGGCCGGAAGGGGGTGCCCACGGCGGTGGTGGAACCGGACTCCCAGCCGTACCAGGAGGCCATACCGCGCACTGTGTACCCCGTGGAACTGGTCAGTGGCGCGTAGTGGCGACCATGAATCTGATAGGGACGGTTATAGGCAGCGCGCAGATCAGGGGCGGGAGTAGCGCAGGCCGCAGAGGAAGACGGCGAAGCGCCGGCGGCAGAGGGTGGTGTCGAGACCCCCGCACAGCCGCCCACCAGTGCCATCCCCATGCCTGCCGCCGTGTAGAGGATATGCCGTACGCGCCTAACGACCATCCGCAGGCTCCAGCAGATTGATCATAATCTCCGTATAGATCTGGGACAAATGTTCCAGATCGGCAACGGCGACGCACTCGTTGGTCTTGTGGATGGTGGCATTGATGGGTCCGAGTTCTACGACTTGCCCCCCCAACTGGGCGATGAAGCGTCCGTCCGAGGTGCCGCCGCCGGTAGAGAGCCGGGCTTCGTGCTGTTCTACGGCTTGCAAGGCCTTTTGGGTGGCGGCCACCAGGGGACCGGGTGCAGTAAAGAAGGGCGGACCGGACAACTGCCAGTCAATGGTGTAGCGCATGGCGGAGGCGTCCAGAATTTTGTGGACCCCTGACTGCAAAGATTCCGGCGTGGACTCCGTGGAAAAACGGAAATTAAAATCCGCCTGCAACTGGCCGGGAATGACGTTGTTAGCCCCGGTACCCGCATGGATATTGGAGAACTGCAGACGGGTGGGCGGGAAAAAATCATTCCCCGCATCCCAAGCCTGATCCACGAGGTCCGCGAGTGGGCGAAAAGCGCGATGGATGGGATTATCGGCTTTGTCAGGGTAGGCTACATGACCCTGTATACCCTGCACGGTCAGACGTCCGTTCAGCGACCCGCGCCGGCCATTTTTGATGACATCGCCCAGCATGTTTTCGGAAGAGG
>NZ_DAHVHY010000043.1 GCF_027322205.1 Acidithiobacillus sp. | reverse complement strand
CCATGTTTGGAAACTATTTTTTGCAGGCCGCTGATGGGATCCATACGCGTAAAATCTGGCGCCATCGACTGGAGACTGAACACCCAACCGCCCACCAGCAGGCCGGAAGCTATCACGGCCGCCATCAGGATAATAAAAAACGGCACTATCAATTGGGCGGTTGCCCAGCACATAGCGGCGAAATGACGGAGCATATCCTGCGGATCGGTCATTACCTGCGTAGAAAGATGTAAGCCAGCATAAAGAAATCCCGCAATGCTTTGATAAATGATGTCTGCAAATCCGAAAAACAAGCTGGCCGAAACAATCAGGAGGGCACTGGTAGACAACTCCCTGGAGCGCGCGACCTGACCCTTCTTGCGGGCGTCGTCGCGGTGTTTAGGGGTCGCCGCTTCAGTGCGTTCCTGAGCATTGTCTTCGGCCATGGCCCGTTATGTCCTCCGCCGGGAATTCATGGTCGTGCTGCCAAGAACATCGCCTGCCCGGCGGTGTCCATAGACAGGTTGAGCAGATGCCGGACGATCATGGTCATTGCCGGCATAAACACATCCAGGGCGAGGATGCCGAGTCCCAGCAGAATAGGAAAACCAATCACAAAAATATTGAGCTGTGGCGCCAACTTACCCAATACGCCTAAAGCAATATTCACCAATACCAGCGTGCCTAATACGGGTGCCGAAATAGCGAGGCCCAGGGAAAAGATGATAGCCCCCTCCTCCACCAGAAAATGCCAGGCCGAAGGGTTGAGACTGAGCGTCGCGGTAACCGGCAGTAAGGTAAAACTGCGCATGAGCGTCGCCAGCACCAGTAACTGCCCGTTCATCGCCATGAAGAGCAGCAACACGAGCAGATTGAGAAAGTTTGACAGCGTTGGCACCTGTACACCGGTTGTCGGATCGAAAAAACTGCTGAAGCCCAGACCCATCTGCAGGCTGATGACGGAACCCGCAAATTGTATGGCACTAAAAATCACGGTCACGGCAAAGCCCAGCGCCGTACCGATGAGAATTTGCTGGATCAGCAATATGAAGCCCTCACCCGATAAAAAATGTACTGCGGGCATGGGTGGCAAGGCGGGGGCTATGGCCACGCTGATCAGTAGTGCCAGCCCTACCCGTACCTGAATCGGTACTTGCGTGGCACTGAATACCGGTGCCGCAGACAGCAGTGCCAGGATACGGATAAAAGGCCAGAAGACCAGACCGATCCAGTGCTCCAGTTGCAGGGTTGTAAAGTCAATCATTGGTTGATCAGGTGTGGGATATCATGAAATAAACGAATCGTAAAATCCATGATCAGATGCAGCATCCACGGACCGGCGATTGCCAGTACCAATCCCATGGCGAGCACCTTGGGTACAAAACTTAAAGTCATTTCGTTGATCTGGGTGGCGGCCTGGAAAACACTCACCAGCACACCGACGAGCAGCGCAACCCCCAGCAGCGGGGCAGATAACAGGAAAGTGGTCCACATAGCTTGCTGACCAACCGTAACAATGCTCTCAGGAGTCATGGGTGCATACCTTAGTGAATAAAACTCTGTACCAGCGAACCGATAACCAGATCCCAGCCGTTCACCAGCACGAAAAGCATCAACTTGAAAGGAAAAGACACCGTCACCGGCGATAACATCATCATACCCATGGACATCAGCACGGCAGCGACCACGAGATCAATAATCACAAAGGGGATGAAGATCAGGAAGCCAATCTGAAAACCGGTCTTCAACTCCGAGGTGACAAAGGCCGGAATGAGCAAGGTCATCGGGGTATCCGCCGGGGCCTGCAGTTGCGGATGCCCGGAGAGCCTCACGAAAAGCGCAAGATCGTCAGGTCGGGTCTGGGAAAGCATGAAGGTACGCAATGGCCCTTCGGCTCTGGACATGGCCTGGGTAATATTGATCTGGTTCTGGGTGAGGGGTTGCAGGGCGTCGGTGTTGAGCTTCTGAAACACCGGCGCCATGACGAAAAAGGTCAAAAAGAGCGACAGACCGACGATGATCTGACTGGGCGGCATCTGGGTCGAACCCAGGGCCTGCTTGAGCAAAGAAAGAACGATGATGATTCGAGTGAAGGCGGTCATCATCAAGAGCATGGCGGGCAGGAAGACCAGCGCCGTCATGAAAATCAGTGTCTGGATGCTGAGACTGTATTCGGTACCACCGCCTACTGCGGGGCTGGTGGTAAAAGCAGGCAGGCCACCCGCAAGGGCGACCCCCGGAATACTCAGGCCGATCAGACCGAGGGTGGCAATCCGGAAGCGGGTGGTGGCGCTGCAGGGTCCCCACCGGGGGGTTTGCTGAATTGGTTCCATGGCCCTTGCTTGCGCCTCTCCATCGCGCTGCGCAACCAACCGGCAAAAGCCGCCGGTGCATTGCTGGTGGTGTCCGGCAGCACTGTTTCCAAAGTGTGCAACAGGGTAATCCCTGCCGGTGTCACACCAAGAAGCAACTGCTGCTCTCCCACCTGTACTAGCAAAAGGCGTTCCCGCGTACCCAGCGGTAGTGACGACACCACTCGCATGCCCCCAAGCTGACCGCTGGCCAGCCCGGGCTGTAGATGCTTCAGCAACCAGATCACGCCGAAAAACAGGAGGAGAACCAGTATCAGAGCGGAAAACAATTGGAGAATGGCAGACCAGGAGAAGACACTCTCCGGCCCCATGCCGGTACTTGTATCCGCCCAGATGGTCGGGCTCCACAGAGCCAGGAACACACCGGTCAGTCGGATTTTTGACGCTCCCATGGAGGTAACTTTGACACTCAGACCAGGCATAAAAATGTTGCTCAACGGAGTTTCTTGGCCCGTTCGGCGGGGCTCACAATATCCGTAAGGCGAATGCCAAATTTATCATTTACCAGCACGACTTCACCCTGCGCAATCAGATAGCCGTTCACCAATACGTCCATCGGTTCACCGGCGAGGCGCTCCAGTTCGACCACCGAGCCTTGTGCCAACTGCAAGAGATTGCGAATCTGAATTTTGGTACGTCCCAGTTCTACCGAGAGCGTTACTGGGATGTCGAGAATCATGTCCAGATTCTGCGCCTGGGTGCCCTGGCTGGCTGCAGTAGCAGCGTGCAACTCAGGAATCGGCGCAGGCATGGCCTTAGCTGATGTTTCGCTGGGCGCTGGCCGGTCATCCGCCACAGGATCAGGAGCGCTGCTGGCTTCGTCCTGCTCCGCCATGGCTGCTGCCCAGTCCGCCATAATATCATCGGCTGCGCTATTATCCACCGCAGGTTCTGCGTCTGCTGGTTTTTGTTCTTCCGCCATGGTTCAACTCTCCAATGCCGCCATCGCGGCTTGTCCTGCTTCGATTTCGGGACAGAGATGCTCTATCACCTGAACGGCATATTTGCCGTTAGACATCCCATAACATCCTGAAAACACAGGGATACCATCTATTTGCGTGATCACCTTTTCCGGCATCTCGATGGGGATCACATCGCCATCGCGCAACGCCAGCAACTGCCGCAGCGTCAGGTGCATCTGCACAAACTGCGCCTCTATCTCCAGTTTGGCCTCCTGCATTTCGTCCTGCAGCGACTGGACCCAGCGGCGGTCTACCTCGGAACGGTCCGCCATCGTCCCGGCCGTAAGCTGATCACGCACCGGCTCGACCATGCCATAAGGAAGGCAGATGTGAAAGGTGCCGCTTCCGGATTCCAGCTCCACGGTGAAAGTAGAGGTGATCACCACTTCCGTCGGCGTCGCAATGCTGACAAACTGTGGATTGACTTCGGAACGTGTCAACTCCGGGTTCAGTGAAGCCACCGGCGCCCAGGCTGCCTTAAAATCCTTGAACGCCAGATCCAGCAGCCGTTTGATGATACGTTGTTCCAGCGGAGTGAACTCGCGACCCTCAATGCGCGAATGGAAGCGTCCGTCACCTCCGAAATAATTATCTACCACCGCGAAAATCAGGCGGGGATCAAAGACGAACAAGGCTGTCCCGCGCAACGGCTTAATTTGCACCATATTGATATTGCTGGGCACGACCAAATTACGGATGAACTCGCTGTATTTGATCAGTCGTACCGGACCAACCGATATTTCTGCCGTGCGCCGCAAAAAGTTGAAGAGACTGACCCGCCACAAACGGGCAAAGCGTTCGTTGACCACCTCCAGGGTGGGCATGCGTCCGCGCACAATACGATCCTGATTGGCGAGGTCATAAGCCCTCACTCCCCCGGGCTCGGGTTCCGGCTCCGTAACGACGTCGCCACCTGCCATCCCCTTGAAAAGGGCGTCCACTTCATCCTGAGAAAGAATATCCTGGGCCATGGGGTCACCGTATCGTTAGCGGCACTGCTTTGCAAGAATCATGCAAAGGTATTCACCAACCCCAACTGCATCCGTACCGCCACGGGCAACATATTATGCGCTCCCGCCTCATCCAGCGCTGCAATACGGGGAGATGTCGTGGATTTGCCCCGGGCAAAAGGCCGTCCTCCACTATCGGCACTCACGCTGGTCTGCGTCAGGCTCATACCCGCTGCAGCAAAACTCGCCTGCAGTTGCGGGATGGCGGTGGAAATGGCCTCCAGCACCTCCGGGTGCGCCGAACTGAAAAAGGCATTGGTCTGACCATTCTGCTGAATATCCAGATGCACTTCCAGGGGTCCCAGATGTGGCGGGTTAAGATGCAATGTAGCTTGCTGCACGCCCTGCCCCAGCAAAAACTGGACTTGCTGCCCCAGCGCCTGTCCCCATTGCGGATTACTGCCCACAGGCGGCGCGACCACGGCCACTGCAGGGATGGGTGCCGCAGTTGGAGCCACCCCGCCTAAAACGGTCATATTGGGCAGGGCAGCGCCGGGATGGCCGACGCTGTTCAAATCAGGACTTTTGGTGAGCGATGTCATCCATGCACTTGTTGCATTATTTTGAACTGCGATGGCTTCTGCCGCCTGCACCAGCAAGGGGTGCGGCGCGTGGGCATCGGCGCTGTTACCCACCAGCGTCGGCAACGTATTCAGTGGCGCTTGCGGTATTATGTTGCTCTTTGAATTACGGGCGTCAGTTGTTTTTGATGCATTAGCCGCCAGAATACTTGGGGGCGTAATGCCGGACCCTTGCGCTACGGCAGTTCCTATAGTCAGCGGTTCTGCAGCGTCTGTCGTACTCGCAGGGAATAGCGGAACAGTATTGTTCGCCATATCCGTGCCCGCCTTTTTATCTTTTTGCATGTTGACCACGTCCGGTTTACCCGCTTTCACAACAGTAGTACTTAGTGGCTCTAGCGCAACAGGTTGTATCCCGACGGGTAGGAGGGGCGGCAAGGTATTGCCATCCTTTGCTGCAAGCTGATCTTTATGAAGAGACGTATCAGACGGCTTTTTTGTCGCCGAATCGGGCTCTTTCCCCTGGGGCTTCGTCGGCGCGTGAGTGGAACCAGTGGCGGAGGCAGTTGCCTGCACGGTCTGCTGACCGGCCATCACTTGAGCAAAACCAAGGGGGTCTCCTTTGTTCTGGATATTCTGCCCGCCAGTCGATACACCGACCGTAGCGCTGGGCGTAAGGGGAGTAACCGATGCACTCATGATTTCTGCGGCCATACCGGTACTTCCTCAGAGGGAGTTCTGCACTATTCTCAGCAAAAAACATACCAAAAATTTAAGCCACCGCTAACGAAACATGCGCAACACGGGTGATCGCGTCGCCCAATCATCCAGTTCTTTTTGTATTTTCCGCAATTCCAGTTGGCGCTGCTCCATTTCCAGACGCTGAGCAAGCATTGCCAAGCCTTTCTCCCGTCCCCGGGCAGCCACCCACTCCCTTTGCAGACAGTTTACCTGCTGCTCTTGGTGCTGAAGGTTCTCCCGTTGCAGCCTGAGCACTTGTTCGAGTTGCGCGATAAAATTACGCATCTCCATAGCCTGTGTGCTGAGAATGCCGACGCATTCGGCAGCAGCAGCCTGCTCCCGATACTGTGCCAGATAATTCTCCAGCAACTGAAGCTTATTCTGCACTTCACGGAGCAGCGCGCGCTGCCTGCCCAGCGTCAGGGCCAGCTCTTTTTGCCGTTTATCTGCATCTTCACGGAGGTAGAGGAGCGTGTCTTGGCGGCTCATATTTTTTAATCCGGGGTACTGCCGAAAGCTTCGTCCATATAGGGGGACATGACCACTGCGAGTTGTTCCTGACTGGCTCCAAGGGAAACGGACTCCCGCTGATCCTGACGCAGGAAAGCCACTATCCCCGGATAAGCGCGTATGGCCTGGTCGAGCAGCGGTTCCATGCCTGGCGTATAGGCACCAACCGCAATAAAATCCTGCTGGTCGCGATAGCGACTGTAGAGGCGTTTGAGCAAGTGCAAGCGACTCAACTGCAGTGGCGGCACAATATTCGGCATCACCCGGCTGATAGAGGCTTCCAGATCAATCGCAGGATACTGCCCCTGTTCAGCGAGGCTGCGAGATAATACCAGATGTCCGTCGAGCACCGCCCGTGCGCTATCGGCAATCGGGTCTTGCTGATCATCGCCCTCCATGAGCACTGTGTAAAATGCTGTAATACTACCGCCACCGTCCGGACCATTGCCGGCACGCTCCACCAAAGCCGGCAAACGCGCAAACACCGAGGGTGGATAGCCACGCACGGCTGGCGGTTCACCTACAGCCAGAGCAATTTCCCGCTGTGCCATAGCATAACGGGTCAATGAATCCATGAGCAACAACACATGCTGGCCCTGACTGCGATAGTATTCGGCAATAGCGGTTGCCAGATGGGCACCCCGGATACGAGTCAACGCGGGGACGTCAGCTGGCGCCGCCACCACCACGGCCCGGCGCAGACCTGCCTCACCGAGAATATCCTCAATGAACTCCTTCACCTCACGGCCACGCTCACCAATCAACCCAACCACGATGATGTCGGCATTGGTATTGCGCGCCATCATCCCCAGCAGCACGCTTTTGCCAACGCCACTGCCGGCAAATAGCCCCATTCGTGCGCCTCGGCCGATGGCAAACAAGGCGTTGATGCTGCGCACCCCCACATCCAGGGGCATCCGGACCGGGGCACGCTGCATCGGGTTGATAGCCGTTCCCAATAAGGGTACCCGTGTCTGACCCAGAATGGGGCCACCGCCATCCAGCACATGGCCTTGTCCGTCAATGATCCGGCCCAGCATATACGGGCTCACCCCCGCCTGAGCTTCTCCCGACAACGGTTGCACTCTGGCGCCCGGGGCCACTCCGTGCAAGTCGCCTGCAGCCATTAACTGCAGGCGTCCATTCTGAAAACCTACCACTTCGGCATCAATACCCCGCTGCTGGG
This sequence comes from Acidithiobacillus sp., assembly GCF_027322205.1. Taxonomy (GTDB): domain Bacteria; phylum Pseudomonadota; class Gammaproteobacteria; order Acidithiobacillales; family Acidithiobacillaceae; genus Acidithiobacillus. The sequence continues at coordinate 11,466 of NZ_DAHVHY010000043.1, read as the reverse complement.
CGGCATCCACACGGCAGCGGGTACCAATGCTGGCATCAAACCCTTCGGCCTCCAGCACCAGCCCCACCATCCGCACCAGACGTCCGCTGGGTAATAGAGATAACGGCTGCTGCGGCAGACGCATGTGCATATCCCGGAGATAGTCGCCCCAAGCGCCCTGGCGATCGGCAAAGGCCAGCGTCATGTCGCCAACTCACCGAACAGCTGATCCAGGGTTTCCCGCCAGCGAGTCTCTAAACGCAAATCCAACTGCGTCGCGGCATGATCCATGTCGCGCCCCTGCCAACGACGATCAGGACGCGCGGTGTCGCCGTCCAGATGGGCCGTTAGCAATACGCCACCGCGTTCCAGGTCCGTATCGCCCCTCAACACTACACCATGCTCCCTCAGTTCCGGCATCAGGCGTTCTACCATGGCCAGATCATCGGGATGCATGCGGATGCTCGGCTGCGCACTCCATACCGGCACGACCCGCAGTGCCTCACGCAACAAGGGCAACAACAATTCCGGCTGGCTCCGCAGTTCGTGGCGGATCACCTGTCGGGCGATCTCCAGCGCCAGGGCCAGCAAGGACTGTTCGACACGGATATCCAGTGCATCCAGTGGCGCGTTAAAGTGCTCCAATAACTGTTGTAGTGCTTGACGTTCGGCAAACGCTGCCGCCGCGCCCGCGGCATAACCCGCTGCATATCCGGCCTGCCGCCCCTCTTGCTGACCTTCCTGTTCAGCCTGTGCATAGATCGCCTGCAGTTGCTCAGCGGTGGGTAAGGCCACTCGTTGCGGAGAAATGACTTCTTCTGCCGGTACCAGCGCCTGCGCTGCGACAACCGTCATATCCGGCAACTGCCAGCGCTGCAGATTGACAATCGCATCGCGGGAAATCACTTCCTGTGACAATTTCATGCGTCTTCCCCGGCTCTCACAGCATAGCCTCGCTATTACCGGCACCCAGACTGATCTGTCCTGCCGCATCCAGGCGCGTGGCAATCTGCAAAATTGCCTTTTGCGCAGTCTCCACCTCACTCACCCGTACCGGCCCCTTTGCCTCCAAGTCATCCCGCATCATCTCTGCAGCACGTTTGGACATGTTGGCGAAGAATTTTTCACGCAGCGCCGGACTGGCACCTTTGAGGGCAGCGACGAAACCTTCGGACGGAATTTCCCGCAGCAATACTTGCAGACTGCGATCATCCAGTTTGATGAGATCGTCAAAGACAAACATCTTTTCCTGGACCTTTTCCGCCAATTCGCCGTCATTTTCCCGCATCTTGTCAAGGATACTCGTGGAGAGACTGGTTTCCAGCCGATTAAGCACATCCGCCGCCGCTTTCAGACCACCCAGGCTGGCCACCTGCAAGCTCTGGGATTCTCCCGACAACTGCTCTTCCAGAATTTCATTGAGCTCGCGGATCGCGGCGGGTTGCACTGTCTCCAGACTCGCCAGGCGCATCATCGCCTCACCGACCAGCCGCTCCGGCAGATAATGAATCACTTCGCCGGCTTGCTCCGGCTCCATGTATGCCAAAATCATCGCCAGCACCTGGGGATGTTCAAGCTTGATCAGATCAGCAATGGATCGGGCATCCATCCATTTAAGATTCTCCAAACCATTGGCGTCACCACCATGGAGAATACGATCGATGAGGGTGCCCGCCTTATCGGCACCCAGAGCCTTGGTCAGCATGCTGCGGATATACTGATCGCTGCCCACCCCCAGGGAGGTCTGCCGCTCCAGACGCAAGCGAAAATCTGCCAATACTGTCTGCGCCTGATCGGTGGAAACATGGGACATGCGCGCCATAGCTGCACCCAGTTTCTGTACTTCACGAGGCCCCAGATGGCGCATCACCTCTGCCGCCTCGTCCTCCCCCAGACTCAGGAGGAGAATCGCGCTACGGTCAATACCGTTAAGATCCCGATTCGCGGTCATTGGCCAACCACTCCTTCACCACCTGCGCGGCACGCGCCGGATCTTGCATGACCAGTTGCCGCGCCACGTAAAGATCAGTTTCCAGCGGGTTGGTCGGCAATGTCACCGTTTCATGGTTGACCCCAGCGGGAGGACTTACCCGTGGCATGCCGGCCCCTGCACTTGCCGTGCCTTGTGCCCCCGGAGGGGGCGTTTCGTCGTCTCGGCCGCCCACCGCATCCATTACCGGCTCTTGCCGGATGCGGCGGCGCAGCAAGGGTCGCACCACCCCTGTATAGAGCAATAGAACGACAAACAACAGTACCAGGTAACGTAACCCACTGTTCATCAGGGCGAGGAACCAGGATTGCTGCCACCAGGGCAGTGCGGTTGCCGCTGACTGCGTAGTAAAGGGCATGTTAACCACTTTCACCGTATCACCGCGTTTAGCGCTGTACCCAATAGCGTCTTCCACCAACTGCTGCACCTGCGCCAGTTGGGCGACAGTCAGGGGTTTAGCATGGACAGCGCCCAAGCTACTCACAGTCACCTGGTCATCCACCAGAACCGCCACTGACAGGTGTTTGACATTGCCCACCGGTTGCACCGTATGGACGATGGTTTTATCAACATCATAGTTTGTCGTGTTATCAGCGCTACTTTCGGTCGGCGCCAGCATTTTGAGAGTGGGCGCGATGGCAACCAGCGCGGCAGGCGACATCGCTGAGGCTACCGAGGCCACCAGCGGTGCAATAGCCATCCCCGGGGGTTGATTGGACAACGCGCCCGGTACGCCGTAGGGTCCAGAACCACCCGTGCCACTGGTGACATGTGTCTGCTGGCTGAGGATTTGTCCCTTGCCATAGCTGACTGAACTACTCTCACTCTTGGCGAAATCAATGTCCGCAGAAACCGCCACCCGCACCCCATTGTGCCCCACGATAGGTGTCAGGATTTCCTGGATACGCTTTTCATATTGATCATCAACCTCACGCTGATAGGCCAGTTGCGAAGGCTGCAAACCAGCGTCGGCATTCGTGTGAGCGCTCAGCAAGTCACCGTGCTGGTCAACCACGGTGACATTCTTATCCAGCAGACCGGGTACGCTGGCCGATACCAGATGCACGACCCCTGCCACTTGCGCGGCGCTTAGTACCCGCCCTGGATAAAGCTCCAGCATCACTGATGCCGTAGGACTCTCCTGCTCACTGAGAAACACGGAGGGCTTAGGGATCGCCAGATGCACCTTAGCGCTTTCCACTGCCGAGAGGGAGGCTATTGTCCGCTCCAGAGAGCCTTCCAGCGCCCGCTGATAATTGATGTGCTCAACAAATTCGCTGGTACCCATGGGTTCGTGGTCCAGCAACGCGAAACCAACACTCGCCCCCTTGGGCAGCCCTGCTGCGGCGAGCTTCATCCGGGTTCCATAAACAGCACTGCCAGGCACCGAAATAACCGCACCACCATCGCTGATCTGGTAGGGAATATTGAGTTTTTGCAGCTCGGCAATAACCTGACCGCCATCCCGGTTAGAGAGATTGGTATAAAGGACTTTATACGGTGGTTTACCATCCCAGATAAAGGCCACAATCAACACAGCCAACACCGCAGCGAGGATCGCCAACACCGTAAAACGGCGATTAGGCGTCATTTCCTGCCAGCGCCGCTGAGCTTCCGCAGCACCCCCGGAGAGGGTAGTGGGTCTTGCCGCTTCAGTGGCCATGCGTCAGTCCTTGGTCGCTGTCAATCGCACCTGATCAGGCTTGAATATTCATGATGTCTTGATATGCAGATACCAGTTTATTGCGCACCTGAAGCATCGTCTGGAAAGAAAGACCGGCTTTTTGCGAGGCCACCATCACCTGACTGAGGCTCGTCGACTTATCCCCACTGGAAAATTGCGATTGCAACGCACTGGATTTGGCCTGCAAGTCATTCACTGAGTTCACCATTCCTTTCAGAGTACTGGCAAAATCACCCTCACTGCCGGTGGACGGAGCCGAAACCTTCATTCCTTGCGCCTGATCGGCAAGGACCCGCAATTGCGTCAAAAGGGAATCCAGCGAATCTACACTGCTCATGGCTGCACCTGCTCTATCCATTGTCGCGTTTTAACAAGCAAAATACGCGCCATCATTAACCCAGCTCCAGACCGGCTTCGCGAAAGCGCTGCAATTTGTGGCGCAGGGTACGCGGACTGATCCCCAGGCGCTGCGCCGCCAGCGTTCGCGAACCCTGACTTTGACTGAGGGCCTGGGCGATGGCTTCCCGTTCATGGTGCGCACGCAGATCATCCAGCATGAGACCATCCGCAGCCGGCATTTCAGACCTCTCTGTGGAGCAGAACAGTTCCGGCTCCGCAGCGGGAAGAGCAGGCACTGCTGCGCCAATACCGAGTTCAGCGACCTGAATTTCTTCATCCAATGCCAGAATAGCCGCGCGCTGCAGGGCGTTCTCCAACTCGCGGACATTGCCCGGCCATGAATAAACCTGCAGCGCCTGCTGAGCGATGGGATCAAGCCGCTTTACTGACAAACCCATCTGCTGACAATGCTGCGTCAGCAGATGTTCCGCCAAAGGCGCAATATCTGCCTGCCGCTCCCGTAAGGGTGGAACCAGGATGGGAAAAACCTGCAAGCGATAATAGAGATCCTCACGAAAATGTCCCTCTGCCACCATCGCCTTGAGATCGCGGTTACTGGTCGCGATCACCCGAATATCCAGGGTAATGGTCTGCTTGCCTCCGACCCGCTCCAGCTCCCGTTCTTGCAGGACCCGCAACAGTTTGGCCTGCAGCGCAAGAGGCATCTCCGTCACTTCATCCAGCAGCAGCGTGCCGCCCTGAGCCTGCTCAAACTTCCCGGCACTAGCCTGACTGGCACCGGTAAATGCACCTTTTTCATGGCCAAACAAAGTGGCCTCCAGTAAGGTATCGGGAATGGCAGCGCAGTTTACCGCGACGAAGGGTCCGCTTTTGCGCTTACTTTGCTGATAGACATAACGGGCAAGCACTTCCTTACCGACCCCACTTTCGCCGGTCAGCAGAACAGTCGCATCCGTCGCGGCCACCCGCCGCGCCATTTCCAGCGTTACCTGCATAGCTGCGGATTCTGCGACAGGGCCACTGTTTCCGCGACCGATCGGCCGACGGACCTGCTGACGGATTTTGTCCAGCAAAACGTCCATCGCAAAAGGTTTAACAAGGTAATCCACGGCGCCGTTCTGCAGGGCCTGAACAGCCTCCGCGATGGTTCCCCAAGCCGTCATCATAAGTACCGGCGGACTTTCATGACGCCCACGCAAAGATTTGAGCATGGCATAACCATCCATGGGCCGCATCTGCACGTCACTCAGAATCAAATCAAAGGCGGCCGCACCCAGCGCCACCAATGCCGCCGCACCATCTTCGGCACGCTGCACCCGATAATCATGATCCTCCAACCCCTCTTGCAAAGCTTCGGCAAGGTGATCGTCATCTTCTACCAGTAAAATCCGCGTTTGGTAACAACCCATCACAGCTTCTCCTGCATTATCGCCCCACTAGACAGCGGCTGCGGTGGTTGCCAGAGCGGGAGTCGCACAACAAAACACGCTCCGCCATTGGCCGCCGCCTCAATTTCCACCGTTCCACCCATGGACGCCACAAAATTACGGGTGATGGCCAGACCTAGGCCGGTGCCATCACGACGGCTGGTATAAAAGGGCATAAATACTTTTTGCCGATCACTCTCTGCAATACCCGGTCCCGAATCACTAATGGTCAGGATCAGATCACCTTCCCCGCTGCTGTGCACACTGAGCAACACGGCACTTGCAGGGTGGCTGTAGAACAAGGCGTTATGCAACAGGTTCGCCAGCACGCTTACCCAGGCAACCCGGCTTCCCGTCAAAAACCAGTCAGGCGGTACCGGCGGTATTTTTAAACCGACATTTTTTTGACGGAAGAGCAGATCAAATTCTTGCTCCAGACCCGCCAGAATTTCCGCCACTGCCACCACACCGTGATCTTGTTCAGCGCCGCGCAAAAAACGCAACATGGCGTCGATGGTCGCTTCCAAGTGCTGCAGACGCTCCATGGCGCGCTGTTGCTGCTTGTGAAAGCGCTCTTCACCGCGTCCATAGGTCATCTGCGAAACCGAGAGGAGTGTTGTGGAGAGCGGTGTACGGAGTTGATGGGCCAGTCCGGCCATGGTCTCGCCCATGGCCGCCAGACGCTCACGACGCTGGGCCGCCTCTTCCAGGACCCTTGCTGAAGTTACATCCTGCAAGAGAATGATCTGCCCCCCTTCCCCCGGTAAGGCATTAACCGCTACCGTCACGCGCAGACCCGCTGCGCCGGTTGCACCTTGCAGAACCCATTCATGAGGCCCTGATTGTGAGTGCAGGGCCTGCACCCGCCGCCAATCCGCACCTCGCAGATCCGCGCCCAGAATACGCCGTGCCTCGAGATTCATCTCCATAATGACGGACACATGGTCTACTACCAGTACCGCCCCCGGCAGCATCTCCAAAAGCATGGCCAGGCGTTCACGCATCCGTTCCTTTGCTGCCAATTCCTCGCGGAGACGGGTATTCGCGTCGGCCAACTCCGCGCTGAGCCGCTCCACCTCCTGCTGGAGGGCACCATAAGCTTCAGTGAGTTCTTTGGAAGCCTGATTAAAGAGCGAAAAAGCCTCCATCAAACTGGCGGCATCCGGGCCAGTCTGCTCGCCCGGCACCATCAGTTGCTGCACTCCCGCAGGCTGGCCAGGGAATATTTTTTGAGCTTCTCGACCAGCGTGGTGCGACGCAACCCCAGCCGCTGGGCGGCACGTGCCACCACCTGATCACAGGCGGTCATGGCCTGGAGTAGCAAATCCTTTTCGATATCCTCCAGATGCTGTTTGAGATCAAAAGGCTCGTCGGGCAAGGTGGCCATCGGCTCTGACCAGATAGCGGCAAGACTTTGCCGCTCTTCCTGCGCGATGTCCTCAACACAGGCACGAAAGCGCGCGGGCAAATCGGCAGCATCAATCCGCTCACCACCATGCAGGATGGCCAGGCGCTCCGCAAGATTCTGTAATTCGCGGACATTGCCCGGCCATGGATAAGCATCCAGCGCGGCAAGGCTAGCCTCCGACAATACTACCGGCCCATGGCCCTCTTCTTCCAGGCGCTGCAGAAAATGCCGGAACAGGAGGTGAACATCACCGCTGCGATCACGCAATGGTGGCACTTCCACGGGAAAAATATTGAGGCGATAATAGAGGTCCTCGCGGAAAGCACCATCGCGAATACGCTCTTCCAGATTGCGATGGGTTGCTGCCAGCACCCGTACATCAGCCTGAAAACTGCGTGAGCCCCCTACCCGCTCAAAATGTCGCTCTTGCAGAACACGCAGCAATTTTACCTGCATCTGCGGGCTCATCTCGGCAATTTCATCCAGGAAAATGGTGCCGCCCTGGGCCAGTTCAAAGCGGCCCTTACGGGTCACCAATGCTCCCGTAAAAGCTCCCTTTTCATGGCCGAAAAGCTCACTTTCCATGAGCGCCTCAGGGATTGCACCACAGTTGATGGCCACAAAAGGCCCGTCCCGACGCGAAGAATGACGGTGCAGGCACTGCGCAATCACCTCTTTGCCGGTGCCTGATTCGCCGAGAATCAGTACCGTACTCTCGGTCCGGGCCACCTTCCCCAACATCGCCGTCATGCGTTGCAGAGCAGGACTGCTGCCTATCAACCCACAGTCTGGTCTCGACAGATTTCGCCTTTCTGGAGCGGATACGTTTTTTTCGATTGTTTCAGCGCACATAAACTGGTCGATCACTCATTCGTTGGGTGGTGCTGATCTTTAACGCGCGCCACGGCACGCCGATGATGACGGAATATTAGTCGATCCAGTGATTCCTGCACACGGCTATCCAAATGAAAGTGCAGATGGCAGCGGGAATGGGCATCACTAGTGCCTGCGGGCGCGGATATGGGCTGCATCGTACCTGGCAAAAGCAAAGGCATCGCGATGCGCGGCCGTAAAAACAGGGCGATGCAGGTTTTGCTATGTGCAGCAGGGAAAATGGTGGGATCGGAACAGTCCCAATACAGATCGGCGGAACCCAGAATGCACGCGTAACTGGGCGGCGTCGGCCCCGGCCCCTTGATGCCCGCACTAACCAGGAGCAGCAGCAAATCCACCTTGGTCTCCAGATTGCTCAGCCCTTCGTGCCCCTCTTCATCATTACTGGCGGGATGATCATCCATCACCAGCAGGGCGCGCAACAAAGCGAGGTTATCGGCCATCAACGCACTGCAGGCGCCCGCGTCGCCGGGCCACTCACCCAAGGCCAGAGGCAAATGGCCCTGCAGCACTACAGCATGTTCGGTCATAGTTCCTCCCGAGGCGGGAAGGACTATGCGTCAGGCGCGCTCCAGCAATCCCCGCCAAGCGTCGCGCAAATCCTCCACCACCGGACGGCAGGCATCCAGTGCCTGCAGATCATCAAAAATATTGGCTTGTGCCAACTGATTTAACAGGAAACGGTAAAGACTGTCGAGGTTTTGCGCAATTTCGCCGCCGTTCTCGAAATCGATGCTGGCAAGCAGGTGGGCGGCGAGCTGATAGGCCTTGTCCATGGATTGCGCTTTGGTCGTCAGATCGCCCTCTTCAATAGCCCGCCGCGCTCGCCGCAGATATTCGAGAATACCGTCAAGGCCGAGCAGGACCAGTCGGTCGCTGGACAGGCCCTGATTACCCACCTGTCGATAGGCCTGCATAGCCGTTGTCGCTACACTCATGATGTGATTCTCCTCGAATTAACCACTGGTAGGGCTGGAGCTCGAACCAGTGGAGTAAAAGGCATTGAGATACTGGCCAATGGACTGCAACTGCGAAAGCTGCGACTGCATCGCGGCGAACTGCTGGGTCAGCAGGGCGGTCTGATTCGATGCCGATTGTTGCAGTGTCGTGATTTGCGCGCTGAGGCCATTGATGGAGGAGGCAATGCCGTTCTGCGCCGCCGCCACAAAACCGTTTTGACTGCTGAGCGCTTGGGTCAGCAGGCTGTTCATCTGCTGATAGAGGCCCTGGCTCACGGTCACCGTGCCCAGGTTGCCGGTCGTCGATCCCATTACCTGCAACTGCAACCCCAAGGCGTTTCCTGGGCCGGTCACCGTCAGATTCTGACCGACGCCACTGGTGGTCTCGGCATTGACCGTACCTGTCACATCCGTCCCGGAGGCCGCCAGACTGCTGGTACCGATGCCCGTCCCGCTGGCCCCCGCCGCCACGTTGGAGACCACGCTGAAACTCTGCGCGCTGCCGTAGGCATTGGACTGAATCTCCAGATAGCCATTCTGGTTACTGGCGGTGAGTCCGGTGACCCCGGATTGCTGCAACGTGTCATTGATGGTGTTGACGATGGTGGCGAGGCTGCTTCCGGAGGCCAGCGACACCACCACCGAACTGGAGCCGGAACTGATGGTCAGGCTCTCACTCTGGGCGATACCGCTCGTTGGTACCGCCGCGCTACCCGACACCGTGGCCTTGGTCGCCACCTGACTGACGTTGAGGGCGTAGGTACCCGCCTGCGTACTGCTACCGGCGCCGACATACTGCACGTTGGCGTTGCTGGTGCTACCCACCTGCCCGAATAGGCCGGCGACACTGTTGAAATCGCTGTTGAGTGCGGTGCTGAGGGTACTGGTGTTGAGACTGATGGTACCGCTGCTGGTCAGGCCAAGCCCAACGCTCCCCAAAGAGTTATAAGCGCTGCCGGAGGCCACCCCGACCCCCTGCCCCGAGATCAGGTTCAGTAGCTGGGTGCGCAAGCCCTGCACCGAGGCATCGCCGAGCAGCGGTCCGCCGGAACCGGCTTGCGCATTGTAAGCCGTCAGCTGATTGATGGTGCCCATGGTCTTGTTAAAGGCGGTGGTGAAGCTTTGTACCGCGCCGACGAAAGCGGAATTGCTGGCGCTGACCTGCAGCGTGGTGGAACCGCTGGCCTGCAACAAATTCAGGGAAACCCCCGGAATGGCGCCAGAAATCGTGTTGCTGGAACTGGTCACCGCCAGTCCGTTGATACTTACCCCGGCATTCTGCGCCGCCTGACTGAGGGTCATACCCGAACCGCCCGAACTACTGGAACTATAACTGAGATTCGCCAGGCTGCCCGTCGCACCACTGGTGGTGACACTGAAAGCGCTGCTGGCCCCGGTGCCAGTCCCGGTGAGGGTCAGTCGATAGCCGGTGCCATCATAGACCACCGCCGCGTTAACGCCGGTATTAGCCGTGTTGATAGCGCTCGCGATACCGTCCAGCGTGTTATTGCTGGAGCCGATGGCCACATTCGTTACCGCCCCACTGCCCACCTGTATCTGCAGGGTCCCGGTACCCACAGCAGCGCTGCTGGCACTACTGAAATCCTGGGAATAGATACTCTGTGACTGCGCCAGCACTATGTTGCTGAGGCTATAACTGCCGGTAGCGGCATTGGCGCTCACTGTGGCTGTTGCGGCATTATTATTGGAAAGACTGACACTACGGTTATTGACGCTACTGAGGTTTTGCAAACTGCTCATGGAGGACTGCAGACTGGACAAGCTGCTCTGCAACGTACCCCAGGCGCTCAACGTCGTCTGATAGGATTGCTGCTGACTCTCCAGCACCATAATCGGCTGCTGATAGGCCGCGCTGAGGTTGCTGATCAGCTGCTGGACGTTAATCCCACTGACCAGACCCGACAATGATACTGACATGATCGTTGCTCCCCGCCTGCTTTAACTTCGCTCAGGCCTTTTCACTCATCAAACTGCCCGGTGATACGGTACCCGCCGTTGCTGCGCTCTTTAATATTTGCTGCACGGGCACGTAGTATTTAAAAAATATTTGCTTGGTCGCTTTATCACTGAGCATGATCAACACCTGACCGGGGTGATTACCATTCGGATCAAGACCCGCTTCTAAGGTTATCGAAGAACTTGCCGGTATTTTTTGTTGTAACTTTTTAATCGCGGCATTCAACTGTTCCATCGAGACTTTCTGGATAGTTGCCGCGGATGCCTGACCCCTTTTGGGCATAGCCGATGTGGCCAACTGCACGGTTTCCTGCGACTTTCCCGCGACATTTGTGACACCGTTTCCGAACCCCGTCTGCAGATTAGGTGAATTACCATTACGAATAAGCGTTGCATCCATGAGGCACCTCCGCCAAGCGAAACCCCTCCCGGCGTTTGCCGGGAGGATAATCACCAAGCCCTTTAACTTTTACGGTATGAGCTTAAGAAAGCTCTGCTGCAAAGAGTTTTCCTGCGCCAGGGTGGAAATACCGGCCTGTTGCAGAATCTGGTACTTAGTCATCTGCGACGTCGCCTGCGCGATATTCGCATCCTGCACCACCGACTGCGCCGACTGCAGATTGGTCGCGGTGGTCTGGTCGTTGGCGACCGAGGCCTGGATCCGGTTTTGGATGGCACCGAGAGCACCGTTCTGCTGGTTCAGATAGTTGATCGCCTGGTCCATGATGCCAATAGCCTGTTGCGCACCAGCTGCCGAGCTCACATTGACCGAGGAAACCGACGAACCG
>NZ_DAHVHY010000042.1 GCF_027322205.1 Acidithiobacillus sp. | reverse complement strand
CTGGTGGCGCCGACGATGACTTCTGTGCCGGCTCCTGGTCTGCCAGCGGCGCCTGCTCAGGAGCTGGCCCCGAACTACCCCCTCGGGCAGGCCGTAGGGCAAATCCACGCACGTTTCATCCTCGCCCAGAATAGTGAGGGCATGATCCTCATCGACCAACACGCTGCCCACGAGCGCATTCTCTACGAGAAGATGAAGAATACGTCGCAAGAAAATGATAAACAGGCATTTATTATTCCGGAATATGTGCATCTAACGGCTGCACAAATGGCGCGTTTCGACGAACGACAGGCCGATATGCAAGCCGCTGGGCTGGAAATCAGTGTTGCCGGTCCCGGCACACTGGCCATTCATGCAGCCCCTAAAGCCGTCGCCGCCGCCACCTATGGGCAGATTGTCGCCGATATTCTCGCGGAAGAGCCCGCCTGGGCCGAGGGAGACGGCGACGCTGTCCTCGCCGACATAGCCTGCCGTGCCGCCATTAAGACGAGCCGCCGCCTCAACCTCGAAGAGATGAACAGCCTGTTGCGCCAATTGGAGGCCACCCCGCGTTTCGGGCAGTGCAATCACGGCCGACCCACGGTCGTGCAATTTTCTCTGACCGATCTGGATCGTCTCTTTCTGCGCGGGCGATGATTCCCGCCATTTTTCTGATGGGTCCGACGGCCAGCGGTAAGACCGAACTGGCCCTGAGTCTCGCGGATGCGCTGCCCGTGAATATTATCAGCGTCGATTCGTTGCTGGTATATCGTCATTTCGATATCGGCAGTGCCAAACCCAGCCTCGCCCTGCGCCAGCAATATCCCCACGCGCTGGTCGATATCCGGGAGCCCGACGCGCCTTATTCAGCGGGCCTGTTTCGGGAAGATGCCCTGCGCTGCATTGCGCTGGCGCGGGAACGTGGTCGCATCCCGCTGCTGGTCGGCGGCACGGGCCTGTATTTTCGCGCGCTGGAGCGCGGTATTGATGCGTTACCCCCCGCCGATCCCGCCTTGCGCCAGAGTCTGATGACGGCAGCAGAGACGGCGGGGTGGCCCGCGCTACACCAGCGCCTCGCGACCCTGGATCCGGAAACCGCTGCGGGTATCGCCCCCCATGATCAGCAGCGCATTCAACGCGCCCTGGAGATCATCCTCGCTTCGGGGCAAGCGCTCAGCGGGTCGCGCCACTGGCAGGGTGCATTCCCCGGCCCGCTCTGCAAAATCATCCTGCGTCCGCCAAGAAGCTGGTTACATCAGCGTATCACGCAGCGCTTTGACGTCATGCTGAACGAGGGATTTTTGGACGAGATTGCCGACCTGCGCGCGCGGCACTACGCGCCGGAGTTACCCGCCATGCGCGCCGTGGGTTACCGCCAATACTTCGCCTGGTATGACGGGATCTGCAGCGCCGAGGAGGCTTACCAGGCGGCGCTGGCGGTGACCCGCCAACTGGCCAAGCGCCAGGATACCTGGTTTAAGAGGGAATCAGCGCATTATTATCTCGATCCATCTAGCGACAATGCGGCGATGCTGTTGTTGCAATCCTTCGCCAATTTTCAGCAGAAAGACGCCCATTAGGGTCGGTTATCGCCGTATCGAAGATTGGGTGCTCTGCGTGCCAATAGCGGGCCGCCGGATTGCCAGCGAATACGCAGAATGCTAGCCTATGGCCACCCTGACTTTTACCCCCATTGAGGATCTTATGGCTGTTGAGCGCACTCTTTCCATCATCAAACCCGACGCCGTTCAGAAAAATGCCATCGGTGCCATTCTTGGTCGCTTCGAGAAGGCGGGGCTGCGCGTCGCAGCTGCCAAGATGTTGCACCTCAGTCGCGATGACGCGGGTGGGTTTTATGCGGTGCACCAGGCCCGGCCTTTTTATGGGGAGTTGTGCGACTTCATGAGCAGTGGTCCGGTAGTGGTTACGGTGCTGGAAGGCGAGGGGGCCATCGCCAAAAATCGTGATCTGATGGGCGCTACCAACCCCAAAGATGCCGCTGCAGGGACGATTCGTGCAGACTTTGCCGACAGCATTGATGCCAATGCCGTACATGGTTCCGACAGTGCTGAGACCGCAGTATGGGAAATCAGCTACTTTTTTGGTCAACGGGAGATTTTTTCGCGCTGAATGATAGGCGATTCTTCTGTAGTTACCAAGGCCGAACGGCCACACCTGCTGGGACTGGATCGCCAGTCCCTCGTTGAGTTGTTGCGTGCCTGGGGAGAGTCACCCTTTCGTGCCAACCAGATTCTTCAGTGGCTGCATACCCGTCAGGTGACGGACTTCTCGGCCATGACCAACATCAGTAAAGCCCTGCGTATGCGCCTTGCCGCCCAAACCCGCATCGACGAGCCGGAAATTATCGCTGACCAACTGGCGGCAGATCGCACACGTAAATGGCTGTTCGGGTTGGCTGACGGGAATGCTATAGAAACGGTTTTTATTCCTGAAGAGGATCGCGGCACGCTGTGCGTCTCCTCGCAGGTAGGCTGTTCTCTGGCCTGCAGTTTCTGTGCTACCGGCGCGCAGGGGCTTAGTCGCAACCTCGAAACCCATGAAATCATCTCTCAGGTGCGGGTGGCGCGCCGTTTTTTGGGCTTGGACGCGATCACCAACATCGTCTTCATGGGTATGGGCGAACCGCTGCTCAATTTGCGCCAAGTATTGCCGGCGCTGGATTTGTTGCGCGATGATTATGCCTACGGCTTTGGCGCGCGGCGCATTACTGTCAGCACGGCAGGTGTGGTGCCCGGCATGGATCGACTGGGGAGCGAAAGTCCGGTTAATCTTGCCATCAGCTTGCATGCCAGCCGCGATGATATCCGCGATATTCTTGTACCGGTAAACCGCCACTACCCGCTGGCGGAATTGCTCGCTGCCTGCCGCCGTTACCCCCTGCCGCCCCGACGCCGCATCACCTTTGAATATGTGATGCTGGATGGTGTCAACGATGCCGATACCCATGCCCGGGAACTTCTCCGCTTGCTGCGAGATATCCCTGCCATGGTAAATTTAATCCCCTTCAATCCCTTTCCCAATTCAGATTATAAAAGGTCACCACAGGTGCGCATCGATGCTTTCCGCGATATTATCCTGCGCGGTGATGTGATGACGGTTACGCGTCGGCCGCGTGGTGATGATATTGCTGCCGCCTGCGGTCAGTTAGCCGGGCAGGTACGTGATGGCCGACGTAGTATTCCTCTGGCGGTGCGTTTATGAAAAAACTTTTGGGCTTGGGCATCGGCGTGCTTCTACTGAGTGGGTGTGGGCTCTTTGGTGGCAAAGAGCCAGCGCTCACGCCTGACCAGCAAATGGCCGCGTTTATCGCTCATGAACACAAGACCAGCGCCTCCTCTTCAGGCTTTAGGCCAGCACCTGCCAACACCGGTAAGGCTAAGGCAGGCATCTATACCTCTCTCGGTAGCGCTTATTTGCAGGATGGTCATCCCCGGCAGGCGATTCGTGAATTGCAGTTGGCGATCGCCGATAACCACAATTACGCTGACGCATATAATGTCATGGGTCTGGCGTATGAGCAGTTGCAGCAGAATGAATTGGCAGGCAATGCCTTTCGCCGGGCACTCTCCATGGATGCAAAAAATCCCGAGTATCTCAATAACTATGGCGCTTTTCTCGTCAACTCCGGTAGCTATGCAGAAGCAGTTGTCGAATTAAAGCGGGCGACAGCCGATCCTTTGTATAGTACACCGCAGTTCGCCTGGACCAACCTTGCGCAAGCCTACGTGGGGCTCAAGGAACTGTCGGCAGCGCGCAATGCTCTGAACCGGGCACTCTATCTGGTGCCCAACTATCCGCCCGCCCTGCAAATGCTTGCCGAGTTGGATTTTAAGGACGGTAAAGCAGATGCTGCCTTCGCTCAGTTGCAGGTGGTCTTGGCGCAGGAACCCGATAACGCCGATGCACTCTTGCTGGCGGGGCAGATCGCCGCTCAACAGGGGCGAACAACACAGGCGCAGTCTCTCTGGCGGCGTTGCGTGACTGCTTCGCCTTATTCTGCGGCGGGCAAGCAGGCGCAGCAGTTGTTGTTGCAAGATGGTTGAGGTGGCAGAGCCATGGATCCGGTAACAGAAAGCGAGATTTCTCAGGATTTGCGGACAGCGCGGGAAGCTCGTGGCTGGAGCCTTCACGAAGTTGCCGGGCGATTGCATATCACCGAGGTACAGGTGAAGGGTTTGGAGGACGGTGATTATGCCGCGTTGCCCGGCGCGGCTTTCGCGCGCGGTTTTCTGAAGAATTATGCGCGGTTGCTGGACTTGAATCCGGAACCTCTTCTGAAGACGTACGATGCCTCCAATGAGGGGTCAGGACTGCACCCGTCAGGAAACGTGCTGCCCGCTGCTGAAGGCCCGCTGCTGGATTACAGTCGACGCACGCTGATTTTCTCCGTATTGATTGTGATCGCTGTTATTGTGGTGGCCTGGTGGTTCTGGAGTCAGCAGCAGGCACAGCACTTGTCTGCCATGGCGGCTTCGCCGGCGGCGGTTCAGCATCCGCCAGTTTCTGCGCCGGTGGTCACTGTCGCGCCCGGCGTGTCACCGGTCGTTTTGGCGCGGAGCACCGTGACTCAGGCCGCGGCGGTGGCGGCCGGTCAATCCGCTGCACCGGTTGCAGTAACCCAATTTGCGGCTACAGCGGCTGATCACGGGCTGGCATTTCAGTTCAGCGCGGACTGTTGGGTGCAGGTCAAAGACGCTTCCGGCAAAACCCTACTCGCTGTCCTGGGACGTCGCGGCGATATTTTACGCGTCGATTCCGGCACTCCGCCGTATCACATCCTGGTAGGAAAGACCAAGGCTGTCGCCATCAATTATAACGGTAAGCCAGTACCACTGCCAGCCAACGCTCTAGGTGTGGCCAGATTGCAGGTTGGTACCGCATCGGTCACGGGCACCCATGTCAGTGGCGTTCGTGTTATGGCCGCCACCCACAGTCAGGCGCCGTCCTCCGCACTACCGGTAGCCAGTGTGTTTTCATCCCCTGTTGCGGTATCCAGCACCGCAGCCGTTTCCAGCGAGGTTTCCCATGCACCATGAATCTCCTATCAAGCGTCGTAAGACCCGGCAAATTCACGTCGGTAAGGTGGCCATTGGCGGCGATGCGCCGATCAGCGTACAAAGCATGACCAATACGGAGACTCGGGATGTGCTTGCCACGGTCGCGCAGATTCGGCGCCTGGAAGCAGTCGGTGCCGATATTGTCCGGGTGTCCATACCCAGCATGGACGCCGCCGAAGCCTTCAAAGCGATCCGTGCGCAGGTGGAAACCCCCCTGGTTGCCGACATCCACTTCGACCACCGCATTGCTTTGCAGGTGATGGCGGATGGTGTCGATGGCCTGCGCATCAACCCCGGAAACATTGGTTCCCTCGATAAAACACGGCTGGTGGTGGAAATGGCCAAGGACAAGGGTATCCCCATCCGTATCGGGGTTAATGCCGGATCCTTGGAAAAAGATATCCAGGAAAAATACGGAGAGCCGACGGCGGAGGCCTTGGTGGAGTCTGCCTTGCGCCATGTGAGTATTCTCGACGAATTGAATTTTCATGATGTGAAAATCAGTGTCAAGGCCTCCGATATTTATCTTGCCGTGAGCGCTTACCGGTTGCTCTCGGAAAAGGTGGATTACCCACTGCACCTGGGTATCACCGAAGCTGGCGGTCTACGCTCGGGCACCGTCAAATCCGCCATCGGGCTTGGTCTGCTCCTGCGCGATGGCATTGGCGATACGATCCGGATTTCCCTCGCAGCGGATCCTGTCGAGGAAATTCGCGTCGGCTTCGATATCCTGAAGAGTCTGCACTTGCGTCAGAAAGGCATCAATCTGATCGCCTGTCCGTCCTGTTCCCGCCAGGAGTTTGATGTCATTACCACTATCAATGCCTTGGAGGCGCGTCTGGAAGATATCCTCGAACCCATGGATATTTCGGTGATCGGCTGCGTGGTGAATGGTATTGGCGAAGCGAAGGAAGCGGATATCGGCTTGGCGGGTGGGGATAAACGCAGCATTCTCTACTATCGCGGCAAGCAGGTCGAGCGAGTGGAGAATATCGATATTGTCGATGTACTGGAAAAGCGGATTCGGGCGGAAATCACCGAGCGGCAGGCGGCGCGGCATGACGCCTGAGCCTCTTCCAGCGCTGCACACCGGGAATATGCATGGCTGGTAAAGCGTTGCAGGCCGTACGTGGTATGAACGATATTTTTCCGGAAGCGAGCGCGGGTTGGCAGGCACTGGAAAGTGACCTGCGGACGTTACTGGCGCTCTACGGCTATGGTGAGTTGCGTTTGCCCCTTCTTGAATCGACGGAACTGTTTGCCCACGCTATTGGCGATGTGACTGATATCGTCCAGAAAGAGATGTACACCTTTGCGGATCGCAATGGGGATAGCCTCACCCTTCGGCCGGAGGGGACGGCGGGATGTGTGCGTGCCGCTATTCAGGCGCAAAGCATGCGCGGCCACACCCCGCGTTATTATTATATGGGGCCGATGTTTCGTCATGAACGCCCGCAGAAAGGACGTTACCGGCAATTTCACCAACTGGGT
The DNA here is from genome assembly GCF_027322205.1 of Acidithiobacillus sp. GTDB lineage: Bacteria > Pseudomonadota > Gammaproteobacteria > Acidithiobacillales > Acidithiobacillaceae > Acidithiobacillus. The sequence goes on along the minus strand of NZ_DAHVHY010000042.1, from coordinate 12,274 downwards.
GTGGAGGTCTTCGGGCTGCCTGCGGCGAGCACCGATGCCGAGGTGATTGCCCTATCGGCGCGAATTTTGCGGACGGCGGGCGTTACCGCTGCGTTGCAGATCAACTCTCTGGGAAGCCCGGCGGCGCGTGCTCACTACAGAAGCATGCTCTTGGATTATCTGCGCCCGCGCCGGGCGGAGCTCTGCGCCGACTGTCAGGAGCGTATGGAGCGCAACCCGCTCCGTGTGCTTGACTGCAAAGTACCCACCTGTCAGGACATCGCACACATGGCCCCGCATCTGGCGGACCATTTGGACGAAGACTCTGCAGCGCATTTCGCCCTGTTGCAGTCGCTGCTGACAGCGCTTGATATCCCTTACCAGGTCAACCATCGCCTCGTACGCGGTCTGGATTACTATAGCCGCACGGTCTTCGAATGGGTGACGGATGCGCTCGGCGCGCAAGGCACGGTACTGGCCGGTGGTCGTTATGACGGTTTGGTCGCGCAGTTGGGTGGTGCTGAGACGCCGGCGATCGGGTTTGCAGTGGGGCTCGAAAGATTGCTCGCTTTACAGGCGCTGCAGGGGAGGGCGGTGGAAGCGCCGATCCCCCTGCTTTTCCTCGGCGCTTTGGAGAATGCTGGGGTGGCTCGCACCTGGCAAATTGCCGAGAAGTTGCGTGACCGGGGCATTTCCGTCGTGGCTGGTGGCCCCGCTACTTTCAAGAACATCATGAAGCAGGCAGAACGTTCCCACGCCAGATTCCAGGCCATTATCGGCGCGGGACAACTCGCTGGCGAGGCGCTGATCCTTAAGGAACAGGCAGGGGAGGGCCGCTGGCAGGGTAATCTTGATGCCTTGCACGAGGGTCTGCACTGCCTTGGCGTTGATTTCCCGCAGCCTGCACCCCATACTGTGCGCAATTTTGCTACAGTCAGAGCCTTATCGTGACCGGTCCAGAACTCTCCGAACTCCTTTATCGCCATCGCATCTCCCTCATCGCGGGCACTATTGTTATACTGCTTGCGGCAACGGGGTTTTTTGGCTACGAAAAATATCAGCACCATCAAGTGCAGCGTGCTGCCATCCTTTACAATGAACTGGTAGATACCCTCGTCGCCGGGCAGACCAGTACAGCACGCGCCAGTGCGGATACCCTGGTGCATCAATATGGGCACACGCCCTACGCCACTTTCGCCCGCCTTTTTCTGGCGCGTATGGATAGTGAAAGCGACCAGATCCCGGCGGCGGAAACAGAGCTGAATACCGTCATCCAATCCGGAAGTGCCCCAAGGGGCCTGAAGAGTATGGCGAAACTCAATTTGGCCCGGCTTTATCTGGAGCAGAAGCAGGCACAAAAGGCACTGGATTTACTGAAAGCGCCGGATGTGGCCTTCGCTACCCTGCAGGATGAAATCCAGGGGGACGCCTATGTGGCACTCCATCAGGACGGTAAAGCTATGCAGGCTTATCAGTCGGCTATTGCCGCGCTTCCAGCCGCTGATCCTTACCGCAGCTACCTGCAGATGAAGATGGCTAATATCGGAGTGGCGCCATGACCTTGCGAATTTCCCTCTCGTCCTCCTGGCGTCTGATGGTGTTGGGTTCCTTGGCGATCCTGCTGAACGGCTGTGGCATCATGTCCTGGTTCCATTCCACCCCAACCCCAAAGGCACCCCCACCCCTCGCTAAGGGGCAGGATAAGGTATCCTTCTCTACGGAATGGCAGTCCCGTCTGTACGGCGTTTGGCAAGTTAATCCATATCAGGGAACGCTGATTGCGCATGACAAAGAGCAGGTTGTAGTCGCCGATGCTTCTGGCCATCTGGTCAGCATGACGGATAGCGGCCACCAGATGTGGATGCGCAGCCTGGATGGCAGAACAGCGCGTGGCCCCACGCTGGCAGATGGCATGGTTTATGCTGGTACCGATGCGGGAAAAGTCTATGCGTTTACTGCTAAAGACGGACACAAGCTCTGGGCTGTACAACTGAGTTCTGAGGTGCTCACACCGGTAGTTGCTGCCGATGGACATCTGCTGGTGCAGACGGTAGATGGTCATCTTTGGGCACTTGACCCTAAAGATGGCAAGGTGCAATGGACGTTCTCCATGAATGAGCCGTCCCTCATCCTGCGTGCGGTGGCGACGCCTACGGTGCATGACGGGGTGGTATATGCGGGTTTCGCCGATGGTACGGTGGTGGCGCTCAGCTTGTCGTCCGGTGCAGAACTCTGGCGGGTCCAGGTTGCCTTACCCCATGGCAGCAATGAATTGGCGCGCATGGTGGATGTGGCCGCGAGCCCGATAATTGATAAGGATCAGGTGATTACTGCAGCCTACCAGGGAAATCTGGCGGCTTACGGGTTACCAAGTGGCACCCAGAACTGGAGTGTGCCGATGTCCGTCTATCAGACACCCGTACTGGACGCTGGCCATCTCTTTGTCGTAGATGCCGATGGGCGGATATCCTCTGTAGACCCCAGCTCTGGCAATGTGCTGTGGCGCAATGACCGCTTGAGCGGGCACTACATGACCGGTTTTGGTCTGTGTGGCGGTGACTTGCTGGCGACGGATAATGCGGGATATCTCTATGTCATTGATCCGCAGACGGGGCACCGGATCGGTCAGACGCGGCTGTCCGACAGTGGCATTCAGAGTACGCCTGCCTGTCTGGGAAATGGCCAGATTCTTGCCCTCAGTGATGCGGGTACCTTGTATCGGATCAAGCTGGCAAAACGCTAAGGTTCCATTCATGATTGCAGTTATCGCCCTGGTAGGGCGCCCCAATGTGGGTAAATCCACCTTTTTTAATCGTCTGACGCGCACCCGTGAGGCGTTGGTGGCGGATTTCCCGGGGCTCACCCGTGATCGTCATTATGGTACGGCGCAGTTTGAAGGGCGCCAGTATCTGGTGGTGGATACCGGCGGTTTTGAGCCGGAAGAACGGGAGGGCCTGGTAGCGGCTATGGCTGTGCAGACTCGCCTCGCTATCACTGAGGCCGATGCCATTTGCTTTCTGGTGGATGCCAAAGAAGGGTTTTCTGCCCAGGATGCAGAAATCGCCGAGGAGCTGCGCCGCGGTGGTAAGCCCATCTATCTGGTCGTTAATAAGATGGATGCGAAAGGTGCTGTGAGCGAGCTGCCTGAATTTCATCGTCTTGGTCTGGGCATGCCCTACACCATCTCTGCAGCCCATGGGCACGGCGTTGAACCGCTGCTGGAGGCGATTTTTTCGGATTTGCCTACCCCTGAGGACGAGGCCGCCGAGGCTGTGGGGAAGGGGCCGCGTATTGCCATGCTCGGTCGGCCCAATGTGGGTAAATCGACACTGGTCAACGCGATGCTGGGTGAAAAGCGTGTCCTCGTTTTTGACGAGCCTGGAACCACCCGGGATAGTATTCGCATTCCTTACGAGCGCCAGGGCAAACCCTACGTCATGATTGATACCGCGGGTATGCGGCGCCGCGCCAGGGTGGGCGAGGGGCTCGAAAAACTCAGCGTATTAAAGACCCTGAGCGCTTTGCGTGAAGCGGATGTGGTTCTGCTGGTGCTCGATGCGCGTCTGGGTATCGCCGAGCAGGATGCCCACCTGGTAGGCGTGGCGGTCGAGCTGGGGCGTCCCATTGTGGTGGTGGTCAATAAATGGGACGGGATGAATCCCGAACAGCGCAAGGCGGTAAAGCAAGAACTGGAAAGGCGGCTGGACTTTATTAAATACGCGCCGATCTACACCATTTCCGCCCTGCATGGCACGGGTGTGGGTGATCTCTATAAGAGCATTGATCAGCTATGGATTGATTCTCGTCGTCATTTTTCCACAGGCGAGCTGAATCGCGCGCTGGCCGATGTGATCGAGACGCATCAGCCACCCATGGTGGGCGGGCGACGTATCAAACTGCGTTATTGTCATCAGGGGGGAGAAAACCCCATCACCCTGGTGTTTCACGGTAACCAGGTGGCGCGTTTGCCCGGTACCTACAAGCGTTATTTGGAGAGTGCCTTTCGGCGGACGCTCCATTTGGAAGCTGCGCCCTTGCGTCTGGTCTTCCGTCAGGGAGAGAATCCCTATGATCCACAACCGAAAAAAGGGAAACACTGAATGACGGAGCGTATCCCGGGCTGGTGGCGCTGGGCGATCATGGCTGCGTGCATTTATATGGCGATTTTGGTAAGTAATCGTTATCTACCCGTTAATCCGCAGATGGTCTGGGTGCGTGCCGGCGAGTACGCTCTCTGGGCCGCCATAACGCTGGGTGCCATTGCCCGCTTCTTCCCGGCCCTGACGCCTTACGGCTGGCGGCCGGTCACCATCTTCCTCGGTGCGCTGCTCTCAGGGCTGGAAATCTTTATTGGCTCCGGGTCTGACACGAAGGTGCGTGTGGACGAATGGATGACGGCACTCATCGGCATCGCTGTGGTCACCATCCTTGCCCGTTTTTTACCCGCCGCCATTACGCGTTTCTGGTTTGGTCAGGAGGTGGTTCGTCGTGGACCTATTGCTCGTCCGCCACGCTGAGGCGGAAGATGCAGGTAATGGTGGATCTGACTTTGAACGTCAGTTGACGGCGCACGGCCATGCGAGTGCGGCAGAAATGGCCGATGGGCTAGCGCTTTGCGTCCGTAACCAGGTCGCATTGTGGAGTAGCCCTCTGGTGCGGACCAGGGAAACGGCTGCATATCTTGCGACGGCTTTGGGGGTGGAAGTGTCAAGCTATCACGACGCCATACCCGCAGGCGATCTCGGTCAACTTCGCCATGACTGGCAAAACCTTTCCCCGCAGACCGGCACCCTGATTGTGGTGGGCCATCAACCGCATCTCGGGATCTGGGCTGCACAATTGATGGGTATATCTCTCCCGGTCAAAAAAGCCAGCGTCATAGCGATCGCCTTGGATCGTTCTGGTACGGGCGGACAATTACTCTGGTATGCACAGCCCGTGGCCCTGGCACGTCTGGGACAGATTCGGCATCAGGGGTGACCTGCGCTATAATGCGCGGAGTTCCAGGCAACGCGCGCCCGCGCCCGCTCTGTTATCCGTTCACCGTTCGTCAGGAGGTGTAAAATGTCCGAAGCAGCTGATCTCGTTATTATCCTCATCACCGGTCCGGAGAATCCCAAACGTCTGCCTTCCGCCTTTTTTCTCGCTGCTACGGCTGCCGCAGCGGAGCAAAAAGTGGTGATGTATTTCACTGGTCCAGCCACGGAATTGCTGGCTAAGGGCAAGGCCGAGAGCATATTTCCCATGGCTGGTGGCAAGAGTGTCGCTGACTTCATGAAATTGGCTGAAGACAATGGAGTGCAGATCATCGGTTGTCTGCAATCCCTGGAACTCAACGGCATGACCAAAGATGACCTGGCCAAGCCCGTTCCCATGATGAACCCGAGCGCTGCTTTACCGTCTCTGGCCGCCGCGGGACGGATTCTGACTTGGTAACCAAAAACAATCGTTACGGTTAAGTACCTTGGATCCCGTTCTGTTGGCGGGCTTCACTGATCAATCATATGCTGAGAGCAATATTAGGGTGTTGGCGCTGTTATCGTCATAAAAGTGTCATAAATACTTCATTAAAGTGTCATATTGTTGTGTTAGATTGCTCTTCGAGTTTCGCTGAACGATAGCGTTCTTGTGCTGTCTGGATGCGGGATGTTCAATGGGTAAGCCGTAAATCAACGTATTTGCCATCTTTGGAGGCCTTATATGCTGTATCGCTTGAAGAAAGAAGTGTCGCGTAGTGTCAAAAGCGCTGTAGTCCTGTCCGCGCTGGGCCTTTCTACCCTATATGCCCTGCCCGTTTCGGCGGCTCCGACCATCTCGTTGTTGGAAACCGGTTCCACTCTGCTGTACCCGCTCTTTAACCTGTGGGTTCCTGTGTACACCAAGATGAACCCCGGCGTTCAGATCACCACTCAGGGCACAGGCAGTGGCACCGGCATCGCTGAGGCGATCTCTGGCGTGGCACAGATCGGCGCTTCTGACGCCTATATGAGCAATGCGCAGATCAAGCAACATCCCAACATCCTGAACATCCCGCTGGCCATCTCCATTCAGATGATCAACTACAATATTCCCGGCCTGAACAATGTGCATCTGAAACTGTCCGGTCCGGTGCTCGCGGGCATCTACTCCGGCAAGATCACCAACTGGGACGACGCGGCCATTGCCAAGCTGAATCCCGGCATGAAGTTGCCCAACCACAAGATTATTCCGGTGCATCGTACCGATGGTTCCGGCGATACCTTCATTTTCACCACCTATCTGTCCGACACCACGCCGGAATGGAGCAAGAATATTGGTTACAGCACGACGGTGAGCTGGCCGGCAGTTCCTGGTGGAATTGGTGCAGTGGGTAATCCCGGTATGGTTCAGGCACTGAAGACGACACCTTATGGCATCGCCTATATCGGCATCAGTTGGAAGAAGCCGGTGGAAGAGGCCCATCTGGGGATGGCCATGTTGGAAAACCGTGCCGGCAAGTTCGTGCTGCCGACGGTGGCGAATGCCAAAGCCGCGGCGGGTGAAATGGTCAACAAGACCCCGGCCGACGAGCGCATCAGTCTGGTCTACGCGCCAGGCGCCAACGCCTACCCCATTATCAACTACGAATATGCGATCGTCAGCAAGACCCAGCCCAATGCTGAAGTTGCCACTGCCATGCGTAAATTCCTGAGTTGGGCTATTGATCCGAAGGGTGGTAATGCGTCACACTTCATCACCGCAGTGAACTTTGTGCCGCTACCCGATAGCGCTGCGGAGCTTTCCCGCAAGCAGATCGCGGAAATTAAGTAAAGGTTGTGCCGGAGCCGGGGCTGGTCCCCGGCTCTTCCATATCCAATGCAGGACCCCGCTGTATATTTTATGATTATTGATGCCGACTATTCAGATGCTCTAAGTGCCGGGAGATTTGTGGGATGAAAATTCCTGTATTCAGGGTAGGGTTGATCGCTACGGCTAGCTTTTTACCACTTTCATTAATTGCACTGATTGTATTTTTGGCGATTTATTCCTGGCCTGCTATTCAGTTTAATCAATTTCATTTTTTGTGGACCAATGACTGGAATTTGGGGAATCTTTACGGTAACCCGGTCACGGTACATGGTGCGCAGATCATGCCAGGGGCCAAGTACGGCATTTGGTTTCTGGTCGTCGGCACTATTGTTAGTTCGGCGCTGGCCATGGTGATGGCGATGCCTGTTGCCATTGGTGCTGCATACTTCCTCAGTGAAGGCGTGCGCAAATCCTGGGCAGGCCCTTTATCTCTTTTCGTGGATTTGCTGGCCGCCATTCCCAGCGTTGTTTATGGGTTGTGGGGCTACGCGCTGCTGGTACCACTTTTTGGCCAGACAATTTTCCCCTTCCTGGCTAATACGTTTTCTTTTATTCCTTTCCTGAATGGTGATCCGGGTAGTGGCTATGGGTTGCTGACTTCCGCTTTTGTGCTGGCGGTGATGATCATTCCATTGATTTCTGCCACCCTGCGCGAAGCCATCCGGATGACCGAGCCCGAATTGAAAGAGGCGGGCCTGAGCTTGGGCTTAAATCGCCTAGAGGTTTTCTGGCATATTACCCTGCCTAAACTGAAGACGGTGTTGATCGGCGTGGGTATTCTCGCCTTGGGTCGGGCCCTGGGAGAAACTATGGCTGTCCTCATGGTCAGTGGCAACGCGCTGAATTATCTGCCCAATAACATTTATGCGCCGATCTCCACCATGGCTGCATTTATTGCCTCGCAACTGGACAGCGCGCTGCAGGATCCGACGAACATGGCCGTGGAGGCCCTTTCTGAGATTGCTCTCGTGCTGCTACTCATTACCGTGGCGGTAAATATTGCGGCGCGTTTGTTGTTATGGATGGCGAGGGTGCGCTGATGGCAATCAAAGCGATCGAGCGCAATGTCAGCGTCAGAACAAGCACGAAAGGCTTCAAAGTGTCTTTATCACGGCGCGTGATGACGGCATTCGCCTGGATGTTCGTAGTCTTTTCATTTCTTTTTGTCGCAGCGATGTTTATTTCCATTATCGGAGACGTGCTCGTTCACGCATGGCCGGCGCTGACCCCCAAATTGCTGACAGATATTACCAACGGTATTGGCGGTGGTCTCAAAAATGCTATCGAAGGAACCATGGTCATGTCTGTCGGGGCGTTGCTTCTGGCGGCGCCGATCGGCATTGCTGCAGGGATATACCTGAGTGAGCATGGCCATGGTGGAGCTGGAAAAATGCTGCGCTTTCTTTCGGATGTGCTGGTTGGCATACCATCTATCGTCCTGGGCTATGTCGGCTATATCACCATGGTCATTTATCTGGGTTGGCAGTTCTCTGTGGCGGCGGGCATCATCACGTTAACAGTCATGTTGCTGCCCTACATTGCCCGCTCCACGGAGCTGGCAATGGCCAATATTCCTCTGGCGGTGCGCGAAGCCGGTTATGGGCTGGGTGCAGGGGAGGGGCGCGTCGTACTGCATATTTTGTTGCCTGGCGCAGCACCGGCGATTATGACAGGACTTTTCTACGCAGTTGCCCTGTCCATGGGAGAGACTGCCCCTCTGTTATATACAGCAGGTTGGTCTAATTACATGTGGAATGGCCGGTTTACCAAGGAACCCATTGGCTATCTGACTTATGTTGTCTGGACCTTTATCAACGAACCTTTTGCTGAATCCCATATGCTCGCGTTTGCGGCGGCTTTCCTGATTACCGCGGGTGTGTTAATCCTGATTCTGGTCGGTCGCTGGTTACTGGTACGTGGGCAGCGTCGTATGGGTGTCTATCAGGGATAAACCCTGCGCGGTGTCTGTGTTAGTTTGGCCCGAGATTTTACGTTTTTGGAGCCCGAGATCTCCAACCAACCAGTCAGGTCAGCCCTTATCTATTTGCTTTAAGGGAACATCTTGTCGACTTGCTGGTCCTCTGCACCTGCCAGCAACTCTTTGGCGCGAACCAGAAACTCGGCAGCGCGGCCACGGTCGCTGTTGTCGGTAGTTTGCCAAATGGGGAAGAGGGTGGTTTCTTCGCGGTTTTCGTGCTTGGCGAGTGAGCCGGAAAGTACCGCGCAGATGGCGGGCAACATGCCGTAGTCTTTCTCCAGCAGCGTTTCTGCCACCAAGCGAGATTGAGTGATGATGCTATCATGCTCAAAGAGCATATCAGCAAGAGGACCTTTTTCCTCGCCACCACCCAAGGTCTGGCCAAGGACATTGTTCTCCAAGTGGACATGGCGGCGGAGACCAATCCAGTAGTCGTTGAAGATGGTTTCGGCATCCACGATTCGATTTTCGTTGGCAGCGGCTAACACGTCCGCAAACTGGCGATCCAGACGGTAGTGGTCCCAGGTCAGCAGATCCACCACGTCCTTGGCTTCTGCTTCGGCACGAGGCTGCACATCTATCTGCCAGAGTTTGCCATCGGTCTCAAAGTGCCAGGAGATGGCATTGCGCAACTGAAAGGCCACCGCCCGCATCATGGCACCGGGGTCGGTGTCCGCTAATACCTGCACATGCTGACCGATCGCCAGTCGGGTCATGGCGGCGTAGACCAGAGGTTGGGCTGCTGTATAGGACATGCCACGCACGTCGATGACGTTCTGGGCAGGGCTTGTACATGCGGGAGGTATAACTTGTTGAGTTGACATGATATAGAGTCCTTGAATGAAATCTGTCTCCGGAACAGGGACGGAGAGCCAAAGGATCAAATATGAATGCGCTTAAGTGGTTGTATTGGTGCCTAGGGCCGTATTCGAAGCGGCTCGGCATGCACCGAGGGATTTCAAGTCCATTGGTTAGCCTTTTCCTATTAACGCCATGCGATGCAATTCTCGTCCATGCTGCATCATTACTTTACTACATCACGCTGCGATGCACGATCTGACAGGGGGCCGCGACGCAATACCAAGTCTGGAGTATAACAAAACTCCGCAGTATTAGCTTGGAAATCGTTAAACTTGCAACGCGTTGATTTGACGCACACTTGGTATATCGCCCTGGTTTTCCGTCGCAAGTGAGGAGGTTCTCCTCTGCTAATCCCTACGCCCCCGCAAGCCGGCGCACGGTAACCGCCACGCGCTTAGCCATCTGCGCGCCGGGCAACCCGAAGGCTTCACGCACAAAACACCAGCCGTACAGTCCCACCAGCAAGAGCAGGGCGACACTCAGAATAGACACCAGCAAGGCGGCCCCAAAAGTGTGTAAACGCGCTGACAAAAAAGTGATGCCGCCCTGTAATAACAGACTGGCCAGCAAAAAACCCAGCCAGACCCGCACGTTCACCAGCACTGCCTGAAAACCGGCGAGCAGGGCCAGATAACCTCGGGTGGTGATCCCGGCCACGATGACTCCCACGGAAAGCAGCAGAAAGGTATTACCCAACATCGTTTGTGCCGTACCCAGTCCGTTTGTGATCAGGGACCGCAGCCATGCGGGAAGGTTTTGCCACCCCGGCGAGCGCAAATTATGCAGGGTAGCGGCAGAGGAAATATGATCGTGGCTCAGAATGCCCGCCAGATAATGACGAACGAGCAGCATCAACATCAGCAATGCTGCCACCAGCAAGGCGATTTCCAGGACCAGACGGAACAGGGGCCACCAGGGCACATCGCGGATACTGCGCCCGACATCCATGATCTGCGTGCTGCCCTGGTGTACTGCCATGGCTACTGCAAAAATAATGGCCATAACCCCACAGGCGATGGGGATACTCAGAATCAGCGGTTGCCAGGCTACGTTCAACAGCAGCAACACCAGATACAGCATGGCGAAAGCACCGGGAGCACCACGCAGTAAAAGGAGAGAGTCGCGCCACCAGCGGGCAATCCACCCCGCTTCAACGGGCTGCGGTTTCAGAGAAGTAGCCATACCGGAACTAATAAATCCGTGCGGCAGCGAAAACCCCCATGCCCTGATGACGAGTTAACATTGTCACGGCATGGGAATCTCCCTCCTGACCAGCGTGGCCACGATGCTTGGTCTTGCGGCTGTATAGGGTGCGGTTTCTTTCTACTCGCGTCGGTTGCACGCCCATACGCGGTTTGAAGCGCCTGGGGACAATGCGAATGGTCTCCTTTTTCATTTTCAGAACTCCTTCATAGGTGATGATTACAACGGACTATTCTAGCATGAACATCGGCGTAGTGATGCGTTTCAGACTATCTGCGGAGCCCTAGCAACCCGCCGATCAGCCATGCCAACACCGCGCAGAAGGCTACGATCCCCAAGTCTGCGCCATTCATAGCCGCCGTCGCAAAGACCTGCTGAAAAAAGGGTAGCCAGGCGAAAAGCCCCTGCGCAATCAGCGCGGCCAATATCGCTACAGTCAAGACAATATCGCCGCGATCACCACGCCAGCGCCCGTACATGGCCAGCAGAATCCCAGCCTCCATGGCCATCAGGGTGTTCACTGCCAGAGTATGCGCATGGGCGTCGCTGTGCAGGGTTGCGTCGCCCAAAAAAACCACAAAGACGGTTACCACCAGAAAGGTACTCAGCCCGGCAATACGCCACCACAGCGGTCCCGGTATGAGCGCCTCCCGGGTTGGACGCGGTGTGCGCCTCATCACGTCTTTATCCGCCCCCATGAATGCAAAAACCAATGCCAGGGTACTGGCGGTAATGGTGTTTACCCACAGAATTTGCAACGGGGTAATGGGCAGGACCACGCCCGATAGCACCGCGAAAAAAATGACCAGCCCCTGCGCAAAATTGGTGGGCAGCATATACAGCGCCGTGCGCCGGATATTGTCATAGATGTGGCGCCCCTCCGCCACGGCGGTGGCGATATGGGCAAAGTCGTCGTCACTCAGCACCATGGCCGCAGCCTCACGGGCCACGTCGCTCCCCGATTGCCCCATGGCCACACCAATCTGCGCCCGGCGCAAGGCGGGTGCATCGTTGACGCCATCACCGGTCATGGCGACCACCTCGCCGCTGGCCTGCAGGGTCTGCACCAGTTCCAGCTTATCGGCGGGCTGCACTCTGGCGAAGACCACCGCGTCGCGGGCCAGAGCTTGCCGTTCCTCGGCATCCGCGCTGGCCCACTGGGCATGATCGACCACCGCCGCCGGACCATCCTCCAGAATGCCGACCTGACGGGCGATAGTAGCCGCCGTCTGCGGATGATCGCCGGTAACCATAATCACCCGGATACCCGCACTGCGGCAGGCAGCAATGGCGGCCGGTACGGCGGCACGGGGGGGATCCAGCAGCGCGACAACGCCCAGCCAGGTCCAGCCACCATCGTCCAGAGCCTCCCACTGCCCATCCACCGCGCTGGCCAAGGCAAGGGTACGCAGGCCGGCGGTCGCC
>NZ_DAHVHY010000041.1 GCF_027322205.1 Acidithiobacillus sp. | reverse complement strand
GCTCGGCGACGAGGGTGGCGGCAATGGCGACCCGCTTGCGCTGGCCGCCGGAAAGGGCGCTGACCATACCTTCAGTGGGCAGCCCCAGGCTGTCGCGCAGGGCCTCTGCCTTATAGTCGATCTGCCAAGCCTCGTGATGGTCGGCGAGGGCATGGGCATGAGCGTCGTCCGCATCGGCGTTCTGCAAGTGTCGCCAGGCAGGGTGCCCGGATTTGATGGCGGTGAGCAGGTCGTGCTCTCCGGCCAGCTCCGGCTCCTGCGCCAGGTAAGCGCGGTGTATGCCGGGTGCCACCCACAGGTTTCCCGCATCCAAGGCACCGAGGCCCGCCAGCACTTGTAGTAGGGTAGACTTACCCTCGCCGTTGCGGCCGATGAGACCGATCCGTTCACCCGCCTCCAGATTCAGCTCGGCATGGTCCAGCAGCGCCCGGCCACCCCATTCCACTTGTCCCGCTTCCAGCCGCAGAATAGACATTGAACCGACCCCATCCTTAATCACGCAAGATAAGGGCGTAGGGTACGGGGCGCGTTGCGGCGGCGCAAGCCGGGCGAATGCCCTCAGGTTCTGTGCATCAACTCAGCAAACGCAGAGTCAGGGGATAGCGATAGCTCTCCCCATTGCTGGCTTTGATAGCTGCCAGGATGCAGAATATCAAATTTACCATGAAAATCAGTGGGAAAATCAATATGCCGATCAGCAGGGCGCTCAGGATGCTGGCTACCACATAAGCAATCAGTATGGTGATCTGGAAATTCAGCGCTTCTTTGCTCTGCTGCACCAGCCAGACGGAGCCACTGTCTTTTTTGAGGAGGTAGACGATGAGTGCCGGGATGAATCCGAACAAAATGCCGCCCGCATGGGTGAGTACGGCGATGTTACGATTGTCCCTGCTGGCTACTTCGACGATATTGCTGGTTTCCATGGTTGCACTCCCTGTAGGGTGATGAGTTTCGTACCTGGTCGACCGGGTGATAGTCGCTCTGTGAGATATGTACCGCTATGATACTGAATTTTATATCAAAGAACAGCGTTTGAATGAGCCCATCCCCGTGACAGAATGGTTGCCAGAGACGGACCGGACCTTTAGCATAGACCCATGCCAGATACCTTCACCGACGAACAGCGCCAATTCCTGCAACTCCTGGGCATGCCTGTGCCCGGCGACCCGCCGCCGGAGATGGTACAAGCGAAACCAATGGTTGAAGCCCCGACCATTTTGCCGAATCGGCCCGTATCTGCGCAAGCGCAGCCTGCCTCTGCCTCGAGGCCCTCTGCACGGCGCGATGTGGGGTCAGCGACTGCTGCCCTACTACCCACAGAGGTGGCACCAACTCCTCCGGTGCGCAGCCCGCCTCCGCCGCTCAAGGCCGAAGCCCTTCAAGCCCCAGTGCTTGCCACTCAGACAAGCACCCCTTCTGCGGACCCGCAACGGATAACACGCATCGCCACCCTGGACTGGCGTGACCTCAACAACATGGTCAGCACCTGTCAGGCCTGCCCCCTCGGCGAAACCCGCAAACATGCCGTATTCGGTGCCGGTAACCCGCGCGGGTCCTGGCTGTTTGTCGGCGAGGCGCCGGGCGCGGAAGAAGACCGCCGCGGCGAAGCTTTTGTGGGTCGCGCCGGTCAACTCCTCGACAACATGCTCCGCGCCATGGGCTTCAGCCGCGAGCAAGACGTCTATATCGCCAATATCCTCAAATGCCGCCCCCCCAATAACCGCGATCCGCTGGGTCCGGAGGTGCAGGCGTGCATGCCTTACCTGCAGCGCCAGATCGCCCTCTTGCAACCCCGCGTGATTGTTGCGCTGGGGCGCTTTGCTGCGCAGGGCTTGCTTCAGGTGGATACGCCGCTCAGCCAATTGCGCGGTACGACCCAGCACTACCAAGGCACTCCCCTGATTGTCACCTACCATCCCGCCTATCTGCTGCGTAACCCGATCGATAAGCGCAAAGTCTGGGAGGATCTGAAGCGGGCGTTGGCCGTGCTGCGGCAATGATGTGGTGAATGAGGGGAAATTCCTGACCACGTCGTTTTGTTGCGCGCAGTGATTGTCCAGGCAACAACGGATCCGGCGCATAACACCTGCCCGCGGGATTTGTCACCAGTATTCAGGCGGTAATACATATTGCTTTTCAGGAGGGGAGGGTCTGGGTCCCCACCATTGCGCGAAAGCGAATGGTGTTTGTCGGTGATGTCGGATCGACGGTAGAGATATCGTCCGTGACGACGCTGCCCATGCATAGAGCAGCAGATAACTGCCGTCCAGTTATTCGTGCAATTCGGTATCTGGAAGGCGAGTCCACAGCCACTCCATCTGTACATACGCTTCGACAGAGCAGAAGAGCAATGAGAAAAATTTCTTATAAATCTCCCGAAAATCTTGTGATCACGGCCAAAGCATAGCGGTAGACCCCGGCGAGACTGGAATCCAAGACCTGCAGTTCGGGGTTCTTACGGACGGTATTCCATTCAATTTTGGCCCCTCATTGCCAAAATAATCCCGGAGAGATGTTACCGGATACGGAAGGCAAGGGCAGGGGGCAGCGGTTGACCAAGGTTTTGCCCGGTACTTTTTGCGGGCAGTTGAGTCGGTAGGCCTGGATGGATACTGGAATGGCCTCGGCGGCCTTGCAGCGGGTGGCGTTGGCACCACTGCAATCCACGTTGAAGCCGAGGATGCTCGCTGCCGCCCAAGCACGGAGGGCGGGCAGGTTTTGGGCAAGGGCCTGGGGATCGCGCACGAAGAGGGTGATGCGGGCGTTGGCATCCAGCTCCGGCCGGGTCTTGTCCTTGGGCAGGCCGAGATAAATGCCATCCACCGCGCCCAGCAGCTGTACGGCACCTTGGTGGTTGACCACGGCTAGGGACTGGACGGTAGCGTTGTGCGGCTGGAAGCCCCAGACGAGGGTGTTGCCGTTAGGTAGCGCCATGTGGGGGAGGGGATAAATATCCATGCCCCGCTGAATGCGTTGGAGGAGCGGCGCAGGTTTTTGGTCGGGGCTTTGGAAGAGCGCCCCGCCCGCGAAACGTTGCAGAGCAGCCGCTTCCAGGGGGGCTTGCTGGTGTTCTTCGATGTCGCGTAGCGCAAAACTACGTTTGGTCATGGCTTCGAGGACGCAGTCTCCATCACTGCCGCAGGCTTCGAGTTTCTTTTCAAAGACTTTTTGGCTTTCCAGCAGGTGGGCGCATTCGGGGGTGCCCACGCCGGCCGCGCGGAGCGTTTGCTTATAGCCATGCATTAACGAGCTGTCCAACAACAGGAGGTTGTCGGTCCAATGCTTTGGCTTATAGTGACAAATGGCCTTTTGCAGGGGGGTCTGTGGGTGACTGCAGGTAGGGGCAAACGCGTCGGGGATCTTTGTGGCGATCGCCGGGCAGTTGAGGGGGGCATCTACGGCGCAGGCGCTAAGGCTGACGCCTAGGGCTGCACAGAAGCCGATACCGAGAAGTATGCGTCGTCGTATCATTTGGTGATCTCCTGATTTGAAGTGAACGTGAAAAACTCAGGCCCAGCGTGGACGCCGTGGATTTTCCCACCACGCCGAGCGATTGATGGTGGCAGGGGGCTTGGGTGTGCAGGGATCCCCTTTTTTCGGTAGAGAGTTATTGTTGATCGCATCGGTCAACATCTTTGCGCGCTGCAGGAAGCGGTCTTCAAACTTTGCCCACTTCGCCGTCGTCGAGAGTCGTCTGAACTCCTCTGCCGCTTTTTGCCATTCTCCCCGATAGTAATACTGGGCGACGCTCTGAATATAGGCATGGTATTTCATATCGGTGAGTGTGGTCTGCACGGTGGCCGGTAATGACCAGAAATTCATTTTCGGCTTGGAGTTTTTATTGAAAAGTGCCGCTGCATCTTCGGCATATCCATGTTTGACCGCTGAAGAAATAAAGTCTGCTTCTGCTGTGGTTAATGTTGGGTAGTCCCCTCTTTTTTTATAATATTCATTGAGCGCAGCGACAGATGCATCTTTTTGTAACCCAATAAAAGGATTGATACGACTCATTAAAGATCCAATGTCTACATCTGCTGGTTTGCCATATTTTTGCGCTTCAATGTTCATATAATGTTTTAGACTGTCTACTGTTTGTTGTCCAAGGTCCACGCCCTGACCGACGGTGACCCCGCTGGAGGCTATGGCCTTTTGTAGTGGATCGCCATTTTTATCTCTTTTGAATTTTGGCCCTAAATTCTTACCTGTTTTGACGTTGGTGCTGAAAGCTCCAGGCACGTAGAAATCAAGCATCGCACCCTCGTTCTTTTTTATAAAATCATAGTCCACCCGGTCTTCGGAAGAACAGGCTGCGGCCGGTTCTTTTGGTTTCTGACCTTGATGATCAGTTGCAGGCTGTGTGGTCGTCGTTGTAGATCCTGGCTGAGAAGGCGTTTGATAACTGGGGCTATCATCTCGCGGATAACAGATCTTCCTCTGCAGAACCTCGAGGCGTTCCTCATAGGCCGCTTTGACACAGGCGGCGTCTGCACCGCAGGCATTCCTCCCTTGGAGCCATTTCTTTTGTGCTATCTTGGTCTCGGTGACGAGGTAGGTGTAGTGGCCCGTGTCGGAGAACACCTTGATGAATTTGTTGTAAACAACCGTAAGATCGCGATCCAGGAGGAGAAGTTTTTTGTCTCCACAAATGGTTTGCTCGTTAAAGCTTGATACCTTGCTGCAATCAATAGCTTCAGCATCGCTGGGGAGTGTGGCACATATAGTCATCACCAGGACGCCTAACGGCATTGTGGCAAATAATTGGGGGTGGTGCCGCATCTTTCTGGTCTCCTGAATGTCTATGGACCGCGTTTTAATTTAATGGACACAAAATTCCGGATCTGGGGGCGGGGTGTAGTCGCCAATGTCAGGGGCCAGTAAGGGCTTGAGCGAATTGACGTCCTCTGTGGATCCTGGGAAGTTGCCATTTTTATCCTGCCTTTGTTCCACCGTCGCCTTGCTTGGCAACCCCTCCGTCAGCACCGGACTTTGCATCCGCATCACCGCCTCGGCCTGCATGGGAATCCCCCAGCGGGTTTTGCCATCAGTTCCTGTCACCGGACTCAGATGGAGGCTGAAAAGGCTGGGCAAACCTACATTCCCCAGTCCCTTATCCATCTGGTAGATGCCCCGACCAATCTGATCAATAAAGGGCACGATGAGCGGTTGGACGGCGGTAATTTGAACCTTCAGGAGGGTCGCGTCCTGCACGGACAGATGACTGCCGCTGCCCACGCTGGTCTGGCGATAGCCGAGATGGTCCACCGGTATCGCCCTGACCCAGGCCCCTGAGGCATCGCGAGTCTGTTCCGCAAAGTCGTCAAAGGCCTCGCGGGTAGGACTGAGCACACGGATAGTGGCCTGACCTGCCGCGACTTTGGCGGTAGCGTATCCTTGAGCAAGGGCGGACAGATTATGGCTGTGGGTATAGAGCGGTGTCAGCCCGCGGGCCAGGGCATCGCGCATGGCCTCGACACTGGCCCCGTGTAAAGTCCCCGCCCGTACCGCCTCCTGGGTGGCGACTTCCAGTTGGGCGCGAGCTTGATAGAGCAATGCTGCCTGAAAGCTGCCGAGCAGGGCCAGCAGCAAGGCGGGTGCGGCGATGGCGAATTCCACCGCGCTGGCACCAGCCTCCCCGCGGGCGGCCGCGTCTGGTAAGCCGCGCCGCGGCCTGCGTGCCATCGGCTTTATCCCGGTGCGGATCCTACGCCCCATGATGCACGTCCTCCCGCCCACGCAAGGGCTCCTCGGCCTGGAAGATGGACAAATCCACCGGCAAGCCGCGTTCGCGCATGACCTCGTAGAACTCCGGCACCGCCCCGGTAGCGCGGAAGATGCCGCGCACCCTGCCCTCAGCGTCATAACCCCGCTGCTTGTAAGTAAACAGTTCCTGCAACTGGATGGTGCCACTCTCGGTGCCGGTCACCTCGCAAATGCTCGTCACCTTGCGCGAGCCGCAGGAAAAGCGGGTGATCTGAACGATGATGTCCACAGCGGAGGCGATTTGCTCGCGGATGGCGGTGAGTGGTAAATCCATGCCCGCCATCAGCACCATGACTTCCAGCCGGGAGAGCATGTCGCGGGCCGTGTTGGCGTGGGCGGTGGTAAGCGAGCCGTCATGGCCGGTGTTCATAGCCTGCAGCATGTCCAGAGCTTCGCCGCCGCGACACTCGCCCACCACGATACGGTCGGGACGCATGCGCAGGGCGTTGCGCACCAGTTCGCGGATGGGAATCTGACCTTTGCCCTCCATGTTGGCGGGGCGCGCCTCCAGTGAGACTAAATTGGGCTGATACAGGCGCAGTTCGGCCGCGTCTTCAATGGTCACAAGGCGCTCGTGATCGGGAACGTAGTTGGAGAGCACGTTGAGCAGGGTGGTCTTGCCCGAGCCAGTGCCGCCGGAAATGATGATGTTCTTGCGCTGCTGCACGCAGACCTGAATGAAATGGGCCATGCGCGCCTCAATGGAGCCGTAGGCCATGAGGTCCTCCATTTGCAGGCGCTTCTTGGAAAACTTGCGGATGGTGATGCAGGCGCCTTTCAGGGACAGGGGCGGGATGATGGCATTGACGCGGGAGCCGTCGGCCAGGCGCGCGTCCACCAGCGGCGAGCTTTCATCAATACGGCGGCCGATGGGGGCGACTATGCGGTCGATGATGTGCCGTACCGCCAACTCACTGCTGAACAATGCCGGAGCCGCCAGCAACTTACCCTGCCGCTCGATAAAGACTTCATCAAAGCGGTTGACCATGATTTCGGTGATGGTGGCATCGGCCAGGAAGTCTTCCAGAGGGCCGAGGCCCACCGCTTCGTCCAGCACCTCTTTGACGAGGCGTTGCCGGTCGATCTCCGGGGGTGGGTTCATCCGCCAGACCACTTCCCGTACCAGTTCGCCCACCATGCGGCGGAGTTCTTCGGGAGACAAAGCACCAAGATCGACACGGCGCAGGTCCATCTGACTGCGCACCGTCTCATGGACCACCCGCACCAGCGCGAGCCAGCGGGCGTCGTAGACGGGACGAACCAACTCTGGCGCAGTTTCTACTACTGCTTTGACAGGTGTAGTTAGCGACACGGGGATGCTGCTGTCATCCTCTGCGGAGATTGGAGTGGACAGATCCTCGCCGTCGAAACGCGGCAAGATTTGCAGACGATATCCGGCGACGACAATCTCGTCGTGGGCCTCCACCGGCCCATAGGCGCGCATGCGTTCGCCGTTGACCAGCACCGCGCCAAAGCCGCCCAGTCCCTCAATATAGACCCTACCCTGCTCGGCATATATCCGCGCATGTTCCTTGCCAATATTCCAGCCTTCCATGCGCAGATGGACGTGCTCTGCTTTACCCAGCAAGCAAACACCATTGCTGGACGCAATCTCCTGGGTTCCCGTTTTGGGATGTGACGCGCGGACCATAAACATGGGGTTTTCTCCTAACGGATAATGCCTTGATCGGAGTTTCTGTTGTACATATTTTCGAGATAACGGGCATGAGATTCCGCGTCAATGTTTTCTAACGAGTTGGCAGTAATTACCTGGGGAGTGACCAGGAACACCAAATCTGATTCGTTATCTCTAAAGTCGTCTGATTTGAAAAGGTATCCGAGAATTGGAATGTTACCCAGTCCGGGTATTTTATTGCTGTTTTGTGAAAGGCTATGATCCACCAGTCCGGACATAACCAGCGTTTCCCCATCTTTCAGGTTGATTTCTTCCTGGGTACGGCTGGTAAAGAATCCAGGCACACCTCCGACGGTGAGAGAGGGATCAATATTACTTATTTCCGTGAATATTTTCAGGCTGACATTATTCCGGTCATCTGCTACCGGAGAGAATTTAAGGCGAATACCAAAATCCTTGAAGATCACTGAGGTCTGGCCGAAACCAATGGCTAAGGGAATCGGAATTTGCCCGCCAGCCAGAAATTCAGCAGGTTCTTTGCTGCCGCTCTTGGCGCTGAGCTTGGGGTTGGCGATCTCGTAGGCATCCCCGTTTTGCAAGGCGAAGTTAATACGCGAGGCAACAGAAGCGATGATGCCAAAGTTGGTGGCGAAGGGGGCAACCTTCAGGGGCAAATCCTGTAGCCCTGAGTTGGGGAAAGAGAAGTTGGCCAAGGGTCCCCCCGTGCCGTTGGTCGTCGGTACGCCCATGCGGAAATACGGGTTGGAGCTGAAGTCGCCGACAATACCCGCCTGTGGGCCAGCCATGGATTGATTCCAGTTCACCCCGAGGCTTCGGAAAAAGTCCTTTTTCATTTTGAGGATTTTGACATCCAGGAGGACTACTTTTTCCATTCTCAGTGGTTCTTTCTCCGCGAGGTTTATCACGTTCTGATAGACCGCTTTGAGTTTTTCTATCCTGCTCAAATCCTCTTCAGAAAGATTCTTGCCATCAATAATGACCTTGTCGCCAACGACGCGTACTTGGGTATTGGGGTTCTTGCCGAGAAGGCTGGAAATCTCTTCGGCAGCGCGTCCGACATCCTTGGGCGCAATGACCACCCGTGCGGCGCTTTCTTCCCCGTTTTTGTACCAAAGATGCAGGTTCGTCTCGCCCGCACCCTCGGCCAGTAAGAGTAATTCTTTGCCATCGACGAGGGTAACGCTGAGGATTTTTCCATTGCCGACAGCTACCCGTTTCACGGTATTCGTCGGAATGATTTTTACCTGGCCAGAGTACATGGAAATACTCGACTGGTTATCCAATTCCAGGTCGCCTTTGGCGCAGGCCAAGGCGGGTAACACCAAGGTAAGTATGGCCGTAGCCAGGGATTTTTTAGTCATCTTCATCGTGAACGATTTCCTGTCAAGGCTGTGGCAAGGGTGGGACGTAGGAGAACGGCAAATACTTCATTTGGCTGGCTGGCGCATTGCCGGACAGCGCGTTGCCGTTGCTGCCTGGGACAGAATTGTCCGTAACTCTCGCTGAAGGTTGCGATGTGCCCGCGGTTTGCACATGGGCGATGCTCGGGCCGCCGGTGCCCGAAGATCCGCCGGCGATATATTCCACACCTGCCACCGCATGCGGATAGCCGATAATGTCGTGCAGTGACACGGTGCGTTTGGGCCATGCGCCATTTTTGTCATTGCCGCGCAAATCCAGACGGATTTCTCCGCTCTTTTGCGCGACCAGAATCTTTTGCGCTTGCAGTGGCGTGACTTCGAGGGTGATTGTGCTATAGCCTTCGGCGCTGCTATTGCCCCCGTTGGGGGACAAATCCTTTCCGGTGGCGATGACTTTCAGGTTTTGCCCCAAAAAGCGCACTAAAACACCCTCCGGGGCTGTGGGCGTCATTTGCATGTTGATGATGGAGCTCGCGGCGGCTTTGGCGCGGACGTCCGCTTGGGTAATCCACAACATGTCGACGCGGTCCCCCGGGCGGAGCATTTTGTCCATGGAGTTCTCGGAGTTCACGGAAATCGTCAGCGCGATATGCTGGCTGTCTAAAATGTCCGCAGGGCTCTCCGTGGAACTGAACATGGAGAGCGTTAGCGGTTTACCGCGCTCAGCAGGGAAAAGTAACCGCTTGTACTCAATTTTATTGAAATCGGTATCCATGACGACGCCGCCCGGCGCACTATCTGCAGGAATGTTGCGCCGCGCGACCATGGACAGGGTAAGCACCGTCTTGGCAGGCAGGTTTTCGATGGGCACTACCACTGGAATGGTGCTTTCCTTTTTAGATGTCAACTCGCGGAGCAGTCGCTGCTTCATGGCTGATTCTTGGGCATCCAGGGACTGCACGGCGAGGAAGGCCGCGCCCAGCCCTGCCAAAATGGCGACGGCCAGCAAAATCCAGCCGGTAAGCGCACGGCTTTTCTTTTGCAGCACCGGTGGTGTGGACTCGGGTTTGATCGGGGTCGACACGGGAACTCCTCAGAAGGGCAGGGTGGCGATGGAAGCAGCCCAGGAAAAATCGCTGGAAAATTTACGCAGCGCCTCCATGATCTGGGCAATGGGACTGGGGTCGCCGATAAACAGCAACCCGAGCGCGAAGACCGCAACAATGGCGTACTCAATACTGGACTGGCCTTTTTCGCTCATGGGCGTGCTCCCTACCGTTGATCCAGGACGATGACTAAGCGGCTTTTACCGGTACCATCCTCGCCGATAACGACGTCGAGCCGACGATTGCCCTTATTCATGGAGATCACGGAACCGTTGTTATGCATGGCCGGTGCCGGTTGCCATTGTTGTGCGAGCAATGCTTTGTCCAGTGACGCGCGAAGGTTGGCGGCGGGTGTATCGACACGCACGTGCAGTACCCGTCCACGGACGCCAGCATCGCTGCTCTCCACGTCCTGAAGCACCTGGGCATTGGTGGGTAAGGGCAGATCGTCGGGCAGGGCGTTGCGTTCGGTTTTCTGATTCATGCGCAGACTGGTGAGCGTGCCGTAGGCTGAGTCTCCTTCCATATGCCATTGACTGGTCAGAGAATAAGGCGGAGTAATGCAGCCCTGAATATGCTCGTTGCGGAGCAGATTTTCGGTGTAGGAGCCTCCCAGTTTCGCGCAGGCTTCTACGAAATAGGAGCGCAGCCACTCTTCCTCCGCACCCACATGGAATTGCACGGCTCTCATATCCACGCCATTGACTTTGAGGTGGCTGGACAAGGGCTCCATGACGGCATTTTCGGGGGCGGGCAGGAGCGGCGCATGGTCGGCGGCGACCGCAATAGCCGGGCCGGTGAGGAAAAACGCCACGCACAGCATGCTAGCTCGAAGCTTCATCTATTTGCCTCCACTGGGGTAAGGTTGAAGGCGATCGCCATACTGCACCTCGGGGTCGATATGCCCGAACTCCAGGCGATTTAGCTCAGGGAACAAGAAACCGCCCACGGACTTGACGGTATTCACCGCACCGTTATCCAGATAACCGGTGGGCAGGAGTTTTTTGACGATGCGCACTTCTTCGGCGGGACCATTCGCGGTCCAGGCATCCGTGAGCACGGCTGCCTGCGCCGCAAATTGTGGTCCTCGAGCGAGCGGGTTGTCGGGCAGGTGGGCGTATCCCGGCAGCCCCTCCAGTTGAACCCAGACAGTGGCGACCGTTGGTCCCGTCATGCGCAGGGGGATGTCGGTCAGTTTCATGAGAGTCCCTAAAAAGTTCATGGATACGCCCGTGGATATGGGCTCTTCGTGGGTGGCCACCTGTATATTGGCGAGGTCGTGCAACAGGTGCTGTCCATCATGTCGGGTCAGAATCGGATCCACGTTTTGCCCACTCCCCGTATTGGCATTCGATAAGCCCGCATTGTGCGGGCCAAAAAATCGCACGGCCGCCTCATTACGCAGGTCTGCGTCGCTCTTGATGGCCAACCATTCCCGTCCCGGTGGCGGCTGGTCCCGCCATACGGTGCGTTCCCACGCCACATAACGCGCAGCCTCAATCGTGCGTAATTGGGTGAAGCTCCATTTGCCGGTATAGGTCACCAGAAAAAAGAGTGGGATGAGTGCAAAGGCAGCCACCACAACGAATTCGGTGAGGGATTGGCCGCGTTCGTCGGGCTGGTTTCCCATTATGGTTGCATGTTTTTTGTAAAATACCATGCAACCTTTTTCTGCTTTGGTGGCGACAGCGAAGCTAAGGCAGTTAATCACAGAAGCTATTAGTAGCATGTGACGTAAGTTGAAAGATGTTTTTTTCATGAGCAAGTCCTCTTTACTACTGCAATCCCAGCAGGGCGGCATATCGTGAACGGTCTGTTGAGGTTAAATCTACAAGATGTGCCTCCCAGAATGGGCTGAAGAGGTTTCCACGCTCGTAGAGGTGATCAGCGCGTTGCCATAGCGAAGCCGGACGTCGAAAATAGACCTGAGCCTTGGCAATTGCGCGCACCTGCCCGCTTTGTGCGGTTTGCGGTAGCGCCAAATTCATCTCCTGCCGCGCTGCATTTTGTTTGATGCCTAAAGCGGTGCCAGAATCCCTGACGGTTCCTCGTGGGTGTTCTACGACCACCATGTAAAATGGCATGATATCCGCAGGGTCGCCGTTAGCTTTTTTCAGCGATGGGCTTGCGTGATCAAAATCCTGATATCGGGTAATTCCATTGGCAGAAAAACGATCTGCATCTGCTCCGTTACCTACCATGCCTTTCCCGTACGAATCTTGCTCATCGGGGTATTCAGATTTGGCCAAGCCGGACGCAGTTGGATTAGCGTTCCAGGATCCCTCGTAGGGAGGGATGTATTGAGTTCTGGTATGTGGTGGGAACTGTTCTTCCGTAGATGCGTCGATTTCACGGTAACGGTGCGCAGATTGAAAGTAGTGATAGGGTGCGTCACCCGTTGTCTGCGCGGCACCCCAGCCAAGAGGCGCTTCGGGTAGGGACTCCCATTCCCCAAAAATCGCAAACTTTCTCCGCCACGTATGCAAAGAGAGCGTATCCATTCCTGACCAAACATATTTTCCATTTTCCGGGTCGAGCGCAATTTGAGAGGCTCCCATGCGCGGGAGATCCCATTTAATTACCCATAAGTCGGGTGGCACTATGTCACTCAGAAGCTTCAAAGGAATAGGGAGGTCAGAACGGTTGCTCGTAAACCCATCACGGGAGGCATTGATCATATACGCCATTCGTGCCTGCGCACTTTCTTTATTCCCTCCCCAACGCTTGATGAGATCGCCGCGATTACTAAAGTACTGACCTAAATTTGTAGCCAGAACGATACCATTTAGCTTGGCCTCATGATCGTTTAGCTTGACCATCTGTTCGGCCACGGCGGTCATCGCACCACCGGGGTTGGTATTCCCCCCACCGGGATCAAAAACACCGTTGGCTATGTGATAAGCCTCCTGCGAACCACTCAGCGCAGCATCGGCGACGTCCAGCGCAGGAAGAATTACTTTAGAAGCAGTATCGATGCCTTGATCTAATGCGTTGGTAGTTTGGGCAATTGCGTTGGTGGTCGTTGCGATAGCCTGTCCGACCGCAGGTATCCAAGACACAAGAGTACCCAGGCGCTGGATATTCTGTCCGAGAGTTTTTACATAATGTGACCAAGAAACCAAACTAATCGTCTGCCCGATAGCAACCTGATTGGCGACCATTGCGCGGTTGGTGTAGGAGATAAAGTTGAGTTCCCTCGCCTCCATTTGCATGGCAGAGAAGGCAGCGGCGTCGGCGGCATTTTGAGTTTTGAGTTTGGTGGCGGTGAGTTGCCCGGTGTTAAAGACGAAGAGGCCCGCGAGCAATACTACAGGGATCAGGACGGCGGCGAATAAGGCGGCTTGTCCTGATTCTGTATGCTTTTCTGCGGTAGGAAAACCGCGTTGTGGTTCAAGATTATGCAACACTACATCCCCTTAATGTATGAGCTGGCATGACCTGGAATGACTTTTATAAAAGTCATTCCAGGTCATGGGCGGGGCGAACCCCGCCAACAGCTAATTACTTGCCCATGTCCGATTTGTAATCACTCATGTTTTTCTGCAGGCCTGCATTAGTCGTGGCCTGTCCAGCCGTGCCTTGGGCTGCTGTAATATCGGAATCAGCTTTTTTGCCAGACAGTTCCTGAGAAATGCCTGCCATCTGATGACGCAGTGTTTGCCCAAAGAAAGAAAACACTGCAATACCAGTGATCGCAATAAGTGCGACAATTATCAGATACTCGGTCATGCCCTGACCGTGTTCTGCGTGAGACTTCGGAATAACGAAATAATGTTTCATGGGTCCTCCAGAAAAGGGGTGGGATCGCATCTACCACGGACACATTCAAACATAGGCGAAAGTATTGTACAATATGGCCAAAAATCACTGGTATAATGTCATAATTATATGAAAAACAATATTAATAATAGCGCTCCGGTTTTGTTATAAAAATGATACAATCCCGGCGGCGCGGTATTGCGGGTAATTGAACTAAGAGCGGGTGGCTGTCACTTTAAAGTAACATGTTGGCGCGCTATTTTCTCACTTATAGATGAGCCGGATAATGTCGTCTATTACAAAAAAATAGCGCCGAACGGATTGTTCGGCGCGCTCAGTGATGACGATCTGGGCTTGGTGATCAGTTACCAAATACGCCCTGTACCAGGCTACGCACACCCTGCTGTATCTGGTAGTTGGTCTCGCTGCGAGCGGCGTCTGCAGCGGTGTTGGTCAGTTCGACAGCAGGGGTATTGGCTGCGGGTATTTCGGTGATTGGGGTGGCATTGCTGTGATAGACGCTGCTTCGTATGGTGGGTGCGCGATTCATTACGGGCGCATGGGTAATGGCCGGCGTGATGGCGCCATTTGCAGGCCGGAGACCGGCGATGGCACCAGGGTTGAGATCGACTACTTCAACCCGGCGGTTTTGTGCGCGCCCCTCATCAGTATCGTTGCCGGCTATCGGGCGTGTGGCACCCAATCCGGTAACCTCAATATGTTGCCCAACTATGCCTTGCGCTGTTAAAGCCGATTTTACGGCCAAGGCACGATTTAGCGACAGCTTCTGATTGTATGCAGCAGAGCCCACTTGATCGGTGTGTCCCTCCAGACGTATGCGGAGGGAGGGGTGCTGCCCCATAAGCTGGGACAGCGCAGTCAGAGTCGACTGCGCATCTGGCCTTAGGGTCGCCTGATTGAAATCGAAGGGTAAGTGCATGGCGAAACGTCCCTGCTGAATCAGGGCGCCCGCCATGCTTTCGCTGGTCAACTGTCCGGCATCGCTGCTGACCATGCCGCTTTGCATGGGTTTGGTTTGCACGACGTACACGGAGGCGTCCTGAGAATGGCCAAACAGGGTGTTGTCGTTGATAAATACAATAGTGCGTACACCATCCGTGGCGCGATGTTCGGCACTGAGCATGCGGCCATGCTCAAAGTTGAAAATTTCCGCGCCACCGGTGTAGCGGGTTGGAGCGCCCCGCCAAAGCGTTGCTGCCACATCTGCGTCCGGGGTTCTGCAGCCATGATCGGCACATTGCCACAAGATGTGGAACCCCGCGCGCTGTAATGCCTGTTGGTAGTTGCGGATGAACTCCAGCGGCGAGCGATCTTCAGGTACTTTGTAACGAATGTACGTCACTTGACCCTCTACGGTCTCCGATTTGGTGAATCCCTTTTTGCTTAAAATCCCGAGGGGAATGGTGGCCTCGTCGTAATGAGCGGTTTTATAACTGTCAATGACGCTGCCAGGGTAGCGCCCTAGAAAGGGTAAATCCTGTCCGGGTTCGTCCAGTGCAAAGGCGGGGCCGGTGGTCAGAAGCAACAGTAAGCTGATTCGCAGAGTAAAAATGCGCATGTTCTTCACTCCGATCGTGATAATTGGTGAGGGAAGGATCGCTTGCTGCCGGGTCTTTTGTTTTGGATGGTTTTGAGCAGGCGTGCCAGGAGCATCCGCCGGTTGGGTACTCCATGCCGTCTACACATGACGGCGATCCGGGAGCGGATAGTACTTTCACTTTGGCCAATCTGGGTCGCAATCTCGTTTTGACCGATACCCTCCACGAGCATTTGTGCAATACGCAAGTCCGTTGGGGTGAGCTCGGGATGAAAAGGCTCTTCAGTTTCGAGAACTGTGTAGAGAATAAGCAACTCTGCCTGAATATCCTTGAGTTCCGTATTGCTCAGCGCCCTGGTGATTTCCAGGTGGAATAATGCGATCTGGGTAGGAGTGGGGTTGCAGAGGAGGCTCATCGCGAGTTGCGAGGACGTCGTGATGCAGTAGGGGTGTGAATTCCCGGATGTTGCCTCGCGCTGCGCCCGGACGATCAATTCGCGGGGCGGGGCAGGCCAGCGTCCCGTAGGATAGCGCCACCAGGATGTGGTCCGCCAGCCTTTGCAGTGGCGGTGCAGGCGATAGACCTTGATTTGTCGGAACCAGCCTTGTTCCCGCCATCCTCTGGAGATATCAGAAGGTGATCTTCCCAACGCATAGCACTTTAGTGCCTGGCCCGCACCGCACGCCGCGGGCTGGGCTAGTAGGTTCAGCCACATATTCGCTCCCTCCAATATGGAGAATTATATAATCTATGCTATGGCACGATGTTACCGCGCTCCGCGCTGATGTCAATATGTAGCGATGCTGTTCACTATAATTGCTCGTGTTGAAGTCGTCATGCTGAATTCTTCGTTAAAATACTAAATAAATACAATGTAGTATAATTTATAATATGTGATTATTGAATGCCTGTTGCTGATCCGTGGATTATGTTTTAATGCTATGAACATGTTATCACCCAGAGTAATGTGCAGAGTCTAACGTAAGATGCAGGGTGTTAGTACGATTTCTCTATGAATCGATAATCAGCCCAGAAAAATGGGTGGGGGGAGCGGATGGTAAGCCATAATGTATTCGGTATTCTGGTGTTCGTTGCAGTGGTTGGGCTTACTTTTGTGGCCCTGCTGGCAACCCGGCAGGCTTTGGTGACGGGGCAGACGACGTTCGCTCGCGACGGACAGGTCAAGTTGTCGGAGTTGTTCATCTTCGCGGACTCTGATCTGTTGTGGAAACTGAACGTGGCGGCGGTGCTGGTTTTGCCGCTTATGGTCTGGTTGCTGCTGGATTCGCCAGTGTTGGCCGTTGCGACGGCCATTGTCATCGCCTTGTTGCCCCGTTTTGTGCTGCGCTGGTTGCAGAAGCGGCGTCTGGATCGTCTGCATGCACAACTGCCGGATGCCCTCATGATGCTGGCCAGCGGCTTGCGCGGCGGCGCTAATTTGCAGCAAGCCATGGAAGGGCTCTCCCGCGATTTGAGCCCACCCATCAGCCAGGAGCTGGCGCTGGTCGTGCGGGAGCAACGTCTGGGGGTCGCCTTCGAGGACGCCATAGACCATCTGGCGCAACGGGTGCCGTCGCAGGATGTGCAACTGGTGTCCTCCGCCCTGCGTATTAGCCGGGAGGTGGGAGGGAATCTCGCCGACACGGTGGCGCGACTGGGGGATACTATCCGCAAGCGACTAATGATGGAGCAGAAGATAAAAGCGCTGACCTCACAGGGCCGACTTCAGGGTATTGTGATGACTGCCTTGCCGGCCTTGATCATCTTTGCGCTCTTGCAGATTGAGCCGCAGGCTATGGGCGCGCTATTTAATACGATGCGCGGCTGGGCGGTGCTGGCTATCGCCATTTTGTTTGAAGTGCTCGGCTATTTCTGGATTCGTAAAATTGTGAGTATTGAAGTATGAGTGCGCTATGGGTTGTATTATTGGCACTCCTCGCCAGTATTTCTATCGGACTTTTTGTCTATGGACTGGGTATACTAGCGCGGCAGATGGAGCCATCGCCCCGGGATTATATGGATCCCTTGCCCAAAGGATTGCACCTGCTCTGGCCATTGGTGCAATTCATCTGCTCCACATTGGTTGTTTTTATTCCCGATCGTCTTTTGCTACGAAGTCATCAGCGCCTGCAAAAGGCGGGTGTTAATTACCTGCTTAGTGCCAGAGAGTTCGTGGCGCTCAAAGTGATCGGTACCCTAGTCCCGCTGATTTTTGTTTTTTTATCCTATAGAATATTTGGGCTTTTCAATATCTGGCCGAGCCTGCTGGTCATGCTGATTGGCAGTTTTTATCCTGATCTTTGGCTTGCTGAGCAGGCCAAGCGGCGCGGGCGATTGATTCTCAAAGAGTTACCCGTTTATCTCGACTTTATCACCTTGATGATTGAGGGTGGTCTGAATTTGACGAGCGCTATGCAGGTGGCGGTGGATAAGGGGCCACCGGGGCCACTGCGCAATGAACTTGGTATTATGATCCGCGATTTGCGCGCGGGGACGCCGAAGATGGATATTTTCCGACGCTTTGGGGAGCGGGTTCCGTTGCCGGAAGTGCGGAGTCTGGTCAGCGCCCTGATTCAATCGGAAGAGCGGGGGGGCGATCTCGGACCGGTATTGCGGGCGCAAGCGGAACAGCGACGTGAGGAGCGTTTCCT
This sequence comes from Acidithiobacillus sp., assembly GCF_027322205.1. Lineage (GTDB taxonomy): Bacteria > Pseudomonadota > Gammaproteobacteria > Acidithiobacillales > Acidithiobacillaceae > Acidithiobacillus. The sequence goes on along the minus strand of NZ_DAHVHY010000041.1, from coordinate 1,417 downwards.
GCGCGCCGAAAAGCTGGCGCTGGAGGCACCGGTCAAGTTACTGGCGCCACTGGTCGTCTTCATTTTTCCCATCACTTTTTTGATGCTGGCTTTTGTCATCTACATGAAGTTTCTTCAGGAAGGCGGTTTTTGAAACCGGCAGGGATGATTTGCCGTGATGGCCAGATGCTCTGGCCTGAGGTGCAGATGGCGGCCAGTTTTCTCGACCGTTTGCAGGGCTTGCTGGGCAAGGCCGGGCTCTCTGATCAGCAGAGGTTGTTGTTGACTGCCTGTGGAAGTGTACACACCGTGGGCATGCGTTTCCCCATTGATGTCATTTTCCTGGATGCCGATCTGAAGATATTGGCTTGTCACCCAGGTGTCAGCGCATGGCGCATGAAATCCTGCCGGGGTGCCCGCACGACGCTGGAGGTGGCGGCAGGCGGTGTTGAGCGTCACGGGGTGGTTTCCGGGCAGTGTTTGACGTGGCGGGCAGCACAATCACGGCTTTGACTCATTTAATTGGCCAGGCTAGCAGCCCATCGGTTTAGCTTCGGACTGCCGCCCATTTCCGCCCAGGATTTTTTGAAAACACCTTTTTTGGGTGATTTTACCCATTATTGCCCTATTTTTTGCTGCGTTTCTTCATTTTTATGCCCTACAGGCGCAATCCGGCCATACGTTTTAAATTCCACGCCAAACAGACAAGGCTCCATTCCCCCTGTACCTGACGCAGTCCGCGCAATGAGAACTGCCGAAATCCCATCACCGATTTGATGATGCCGAAGACCGGTTCTACCGTTTGCTTGCGTAGCCGGTAAACGCTGCGGCCAGCCTGGGTCTTCAGGCGATGGATCATGGCCTGCATCAGGGTGGCATCTTCCGTCAGTGCTTCAGGCTCGGTATGCCGCTGCCGCCAGTCCGGATGGTGATCTTCCCGGGCCACGGCAATAAAGGGGGTGATGCCCAGTGCCTCACACGCTTCGACATTCTTTTCACTGCAGTAGCCGGTGTCGGCAACGAACGCCTCTATGGGACCCAATACCGCAGCTTGGGTTTGCAGCGTCGCCAGCATGGGGAGTACCTGCTCTTTGTCATTCGGTGCCTGGCTGACACCCGTGGCCACCACCAGCATGGTCTGGTCATCGACGGCGGCCTGGGCATTATAGGACTGCTCAAAGCCGCCACCCGAGACCGGCATGATGCGGGACTCCTCATCGGTGAGGTTGATCTGATCCTGCGCTTTCGGGGCGGGATCAGGCGCTTTGGGCGCCTTCCCCCTGGGCTTTTGCCCGATGGCTTCGCGTTCGGCACGACGAGCCATCTTCTCGTCGTAAGAAACCTTCTCTTTTTCATAACGGGCTTGAACCCGATCGGCAATCTTGGCCTTGGCGGCGGCCATCACCACCAGCCGGTCTTCGCGGCGACGTATTTCCTC
>NZ_DAHVHY010000040.1 GCF_027322205.1 Acidithiobacillus sp. | reverse complement strand
CCGCAGCGGCAGCGCCGATGTGCTGGAAGCCGCGGGTCTGCCCATGGACATGAGCCCCGAAGACGTCGCCAAAAGCATTGAGCGCATCGGCATCGGCTTTCTTTTTGCCCCAGCCCACCATGGCGCCATGCGTTACGCCGCCGGCCCGCGCAAGGAACTCGCCATCCGCTCTCTCTTCAACCTCATGGGGCCATTGAGCAATCCGGCGGGGGCACCGCATCAGGTGCTCGGCGTTTATGCCGAACGCTGGCTGATCCCTCTGGCGGAGGCGGCGCGGGAACTGGGATCGCGCCATGTCCTGGTGGTCCACGGCCATGATGGCTTGGACGAGATCAGCCTGTCCGGGCCAACGGATATGGCTGAATTAAAAGACGGCGTGATCAGCCGCGGCCGGATTCAGCCGGAGGATTTCGGGTTGTCGCGAGCACCGCTGTCGACCCTGCAAATCGACAGTGTGGCGGCGGCGCTGGCGGCGGCAGAAGAGGTATTACAGAATCGCCCCGGCCCGCGTCGCGACGTGGTCCTGCTCAATGCCGGAGCCGCACTCTATGCGGCAGACGTGGTCCCCGATATGGCTGTCGGCGTGGTAGTCGCCCAGGCTGTGCTCAATTCCGGCGCCGCCTGGGACAAGTGGCAGGCATTGCTGGGCAGGACTCCACAGGGATAGGACATGACCGACATACTTCAAAAAATTATTGCCCGCAAGCGAGAGGAGTTAGTGGAGCGCCAGACTCGTCTGGGTCTCCCGGAGTTGCGGGCGGCGGTGGCCCTGGCGGCGCCGCCCCGCGACTTCATCGGCGCCATTCAGGCCAAAATAGCCCAAGGACAAGCCGCCGTGATCGCCGAAATCAAGAAGGCATCGCCGTCGGCGGGAGTTATCCGCGAGGACTTCAACCCGGTGACCATTGCCCAGGATTACGCGACCCATGGGGCGGCCTGCCTGTCGGTCCTGACCGATGCGCACTATTTCCAGGGTGCTGACCTCTATCTGACTGCCGCCCGCGAGGCTTGCACACTGCCGGTATTGCGCAAGGATTTCTGTATTGATCCCTATCAGGTCTGGGAGGCACGCGCCATCGGGGCCGATGCTATTCTGCTCATCGCCGCGGCCCTGAGCGATGCCGAGCTACAGAGACTGGAAGCCACCGCGCAGTGCCTCGATCTAGCGGTACTGGTGGAGGTGCATGATATGGCCGAGTTACAGCGGGCATTGAAGTTGCGCACGCCCCTGATCGGCGTCAATAACCGGAACCTGCGGCGCTTTGTCACTACGATTGAAACCACGCTGCAACTGCTGCCGGAGATTCCCGAAGGGCGGATAGTGGTCACCGAAAGTGGCATTCACTGCCGCGAAGAAGTAGCAACATTGCGCGCAGCGAGGGTGGGTGCTTTTCTCGTCGGCGAGGCATTCATGCGCGCCGCACAACCGGGAGAGGCCCTGGAACGTCTGTTTTTTGATTAAACGCGGTTTACACGGCTAGTTGATTGTCATTAAATGGGAATCTGTGATTTCCGGGAATAGGGAGTGATTTGTGAAGGCACGTGTACAGTGGATGGGTCCTGAGCAGATGAGCTTTGTCGCCGAGGCCGATAGTGGTCACGCCCTGGTCATGGACGGTTCCGTCGAGATTGGCGGGCGCAATCTCGGGCCGCGCCCCATGGAACTCCTGTTAATGGGTCTGGGCGGCTGTTCCAGCATTGATGTGGTGATGATCCTCCAGAAGTCACGGCAAGATATCCGCGACTGTGTCGTGGAAATAAGTGCCCGGCGTGCGGATCAGGAGCCCAAAGTATTCACCGAGATTCATCTGCATTTTGTGGTGTCCGGCAAGGCGCTCGACCCCAAGCGGGTGGCTCACGCCATTGATCTGTCCGCGGAAAAATATTGCTCGGCCAGCATCATGCTGGGCAAAACCGCAGTGATCACCCATGACTATGAAGTTCGAGAAGAAGGCTGAGGATGCCGTTATGCTACTAAGTAAAACCAGCGAATATGCCTTGCAGGCCCTGATTTATCTGGCCGCCCAGCCGCCCGGAGAATCGGTACTGAGCCGGGACATCTCCGATTATCTGCATGTTCCCGCTCAATATCTGGCGAAAATCCTGCAGGACCTCGCCAAACGGGGGGTGCTGGATTCCTTCAAGGGGCGCGGCGGCGGTTTTGTGATGCGCCCCGGCGCAGAGCAACTGAATATCCTGGAAGTGGTGGAAATTGTCGAAGGACAGCCTTTTGGTCAAGGCTGCGTGTTGGGCCTCAAGGCTTGCGCCGATGAGACGGCCTGCCCCGTGCATACGCAATGGAAGCCACTCAAGGCCGAGGTGGTCGGCCTACTCAGCAAGCAGACCATTGGCAGCATGGCCGAGGCCGTACGTGCCGGACGCTACCGCATTCACCTGCCGGGTATGGAGTTGAATATGCGCCCAGTCCGGACACCCAGCAAAGACCTCTCCTAAACCGTCAAATCCAGAGCGCCCCCCGCGTCAGGACCTTGGAAAAAACTCCCATAACCATACGTACCGGCATAGGGAGTTTTTCCGCGCCCAGCGCCTCCGCTTTTTCGGCGTGCCCGACTTCGTCGTCCCGCATCTGCGCCACAATGGCGCGACTGCGGTCATCATCGGCCGGAAGCTCATCCAGATGGCTGTTGAGATGTTCTTCCACCTGATTTTCCACCGCGACGACCAGACCGAGATTGCTGGCACGACCACGACGGGCGGCCAGAAAGCCCATGCTCCAGCCAGTGCTGTACCAGAGCGGGGCGAGCAGGCTTGGGCGACTGTTGAGTTCCCGCAGGCGCGCTTCACACCAGCGTAGATGGTCTTCCTCCTCCATACGGGCCTGCTGTAGCTGCTCACGCAGAGCAGGGTCATTCGTGCCGGTCGCCTGACCCGTATAAAGAGCCTGTGCCATGATCTCACCCGCATGGTTGACCCGCATCATGCGTCCGGCACGCTGTCGTTCCCAGGGACGCAGGAGTGCGTCGGGAACATCCCTGGCCGGATACGGTCGATCACTGCCAATCTGCTGTCCGGTCAGGGTACGCAAGGCATTATCGATATTGGCGATGACTTGATCGCTGAACATGGCATCTCCGCGCACTGTCAGTAAAGGCTATTTCGCGTATAATGTCCTTGTATGGAGAGGGGGTCAACGCTTATGGAAGAGGCTTTTTATCAACGGCATATGTTTTTTTGCCTGAATCAGCGCAACGATGGCGAGCAGGCCTGCAATAACAGCGGCCTCGCCGAAGAAATGTTTCACATGGCCAAGAAGCACACCAAAGCCCTCGGTATCCACGGCGAAAATCAGGTTCGCGTGAACCGTTGCGGTTGTCTGGGACGGTGTAGCGAGGGGCCGGTTGCCGTCGTTTACCCCGATACCGTCTGGTACACCTATGTAGACGCCGATGATGTGCGCGAAATCGTCGACTCCCACCTGCGCGACGGCGTGCCCGTCGAAAGGCTGCGAATCTGATGCTGCCCATTGATCGCAGTCATCTTTATGATGGTGGCGAACTCGCTGGCCTGGAATGTGTAGGCCAGCGAGTTATCATTCCGGGTCCGGCGGGTGTGCTGGAGGGTATCACGGCGTGCCCCGACAAAGAGACGCGCGGTGCAGTAGCGGTTATTCTCCATCCGCACCCGCTTTATGGCGGCACGTTGAACAATAAGGTCGTGTATTATCTGAGCAAAACCTGCAATCAATTGGGTATCCCCTCGCTGCGCTTCAATTTTCGCGGAGTGGGAGAGAGTGCCGGTGTCTATGATGATGGTCGTGGCGAAACCGAAGATTGTCTGGCGGTGCTCGACTGGATACAAGAGCGCCGCCCCGGCTTCGATATCTGGCTGGCCGGATTCTCCTTCGGAGCCTATGTGGCCTATCGCAGCGCACACCGTCATCCCCGCATCAGCCGTCTGCTGACCGTTGCCCCGCCCATCAATCTCTTTGATTTCGACACATTGCTGGCACCTGCTTGCCCGTGGACACTGATTCAAGGCGAACTGGACGAACTGGTACCCGCCGCCAGCGTAGAAAATTGGGTCGACACCCTGCCCGTTCAGCCCAGAAAGATTTTGCTTCCCGCGGATCACTTCTTTCATGGTCAGTTCGACGCCATGCAAGCGGCGCTATTACAGTCCCTCAGTGACCAAGTAACCGAGATAGGAGTCAGTGGCCCCTGTCGTGAATCTAGCCTTTCTTGAACTACGTGCGCTGCATAAGCATTACGGCGGACGCGAGGTGCTGCGCGGAGTAGACTTCGTCGTTGCCGTCGGGGAGTGTTTTGCCCTGGTCGGCCCCAATGGGGCGGGCAAGAGCACCACGGTGCGGGCGATCCAGGGGCTGACACCAACCGATGGCGGAGAGATTCGCATCGGTGGTCGGGTGCTCGCAGAAATGGGGCGTGCGGCGCGGGCAGACATGGGGGTGGTGCCGCAAACGGACAACCTGGATCCCGATTTTACCGTGCAGGAAAACCTCTGGACCTACGGTCGCTACTTCGGCCTGCCGAAAGCACTGATCCGCCAGCGCAGCGCCGAGTTGCTGGAGTTTATGGCCCTCAGCGGCTATGCCGCGCAACCGATCCACTCGCTGTCAGGCGGTATGCAACGCCGCCTGACCATCGCCCGTGCCCTGATTAACGCCCCCAAATTGCTGCTGCTGGACGAGCCCACCACCGGCCTCGACCCCCAGGCCCGTCATCTCATCTGGCAGCGTCTGCGCGAACTACGGCGACAGGGCACGACCCTGCTCCTGACCACACATTACATGGATGAAGCGGAACGTCTGGCAGACCGGGTCGGGATCATCGACCATGGCCAGATTCTGGCAGAAGACAGTCCGCGCGGCCTGATCGCCACCCATATCCCTGGGGGCGTCGTCGAACTGCGCCGGATGGATGGTGCGCTGCCGGATCCGCAGGACCTGCATCGCCAGTGGGTGAGTGCCAGTGAGCGCGTGGGCGATACCCTGATCTGCTATGGGGCGGATCTGAGCCCGCTGCTGACCCACTTTGCCGAAGATCCGGCCTATCGCTGGCTGCAGCGTCCCGCCAGCCTGGAGGACGTATTTCTGCACCTGACCGGACGCGATCTGCGAGAGGAGAGCGAATAATGCCGATGGGCGAAGCCTTGCCAGGACCCGGTGCGCTGGCCGTCTTGCAGCGCAACTTCGGCGTCTGGCGCAAGCTGCTGGTGCCGAGCATGCTCGGCAACTTTGGCGACCCGCTGCTTTACCTGCTGGCGCTGGGGTATGGTTTGGGGCACTTCATCGGGCGTATGGACGGGATGCCCTACATTACCTTTATCGCCTCCGGCATTGTCGCCAGCAGCGTGATGAATACGGCCAGCTTCGAAGGGCTTTACTCCGCTTTTGCCCGGATGAGCGCTCAACGCACTTACGCGGCCATGCTGGCCACGCCCTTGCGGGTCAGCGACATTCTCGCTGGCGAAGTACTTTGGTGCGCCGTGAAAGGCTTGATCAGCGCCGTGGCTATCATCATCGTCGCCAGCTTTTTTGGCGCCATACAGGGTCCCTGGGTGTTCCTGGCGTTGCCGGTCATTCTGCTGGCGGGGCTGAGCTTTGGCGGGCTGGCGCTGGTCATGACGGCACTGGCGCGCAGTTATGATTTCTTCATGTATTATTTTACCCTGGCGGTGACGCCCATGTTTCTCTTTTGTGGCGTTTTCTATCCCCTCCATTCGCTGCCGCCCTTTGCCCAGCAACTCGCGCAGGTGCTACCCCTGACCCATGCGGTGGCGCTGCTGCGACCACTGCTGACCGGGCATCTACCCCATGAGGTGTTGTACCACGCGGGCGTTTTGCTGTTGTACACCCTGGTGGCCTATGGATTTGCGTGGCGCCTGCTCAGCCGTCGGCTGCTGCGCTGACGATAAATGGGCGACAGTCGCACCGGCGCCCTTGACAGCGACGCAGGTTAACGTTTTAATTTGCGCCTCACGGCGCTTTAGCTCAGCTGGTTAGAGCAGCGGAATCATAATCCGCGTGTCCGGGGTTCGAGTCCCTGAAGCGCCACCAAATAAATCAAGCACTTAGGAGAATGTCTGGGTGCTTTTTTATTGCCCGCGGGGGACATTGGGGGGAATCGTTCCCTGCGCCAACCGACAACCTGCAACAATCCGAACCACTGTCAAACAGCGTCCAAATTTGAGCAGGTGTCAGCGTCCGAAATTTGAACAGGGTTAGAGGGGGAGACTGCACCGTTTTTTGTATCGGTAGGAGTCGTTTCCGGTTTCGAGAATGTCGCAGTGATGGGTGAGGCGGTCGAGCAGTGCGGTGGTCATTTTGGCATCGCTAAAGACCTGGACCCATTCCCCGAAGGACAGATTGGTGGTGACGATCAGCGCGGTCTGTTCGTAGAGTTTGCTGATCAGATGGAAGAGCAAGGCGCCGCCGGACTCAGAGAAGGGCAAGTAGCCCAGCTCATCAAGGACGACGAGGTCCATGTTCAACAAGATTTTTACCATGCGACCACTGTGGCCATGGATCTTTTCCTGTTCCAGTTGGTTGACGAGATCGACAACATTGAACCAGCGCACCCGTCGGCCTTGATAGATGGCGGCATGGCCGAGAGCCAGCGCCAGATGGGTTTTACCGGTCCCCGTGCCGCCGACTAGGATGACCAGGAGAAGATTGTCGCCAGGATCCAGCCCGGACAGGATTCATGTTTACATGGCAACTCAAGCACTTAGGCCATCGCTCAGAAACTCCGACCTTGGCTCCACGCCACTGACCAACACTATAAAGGGCCTGCTGGCGACCTGGAGACGGTCGGATAGCGTCATGAGCAGTAGATTGCCCTCATACCGGTGGGCAGGCGCAGAGATGAGACGGTCCACCCTCCTTGCCGTGAGCCGCTATAATGGGACTGGGATGGAAGACACAAAACCCGTCCTGCACTCAAATAATGGGTGTAGGACGGGCTAAACTAGTTGGATACTTTCAGCGGGGCGGTTCCGGCTGCCATTTTCTCGGAACACGGGATGCCCATTGTGGTATGGGCGGGAGGAGGTGAAGCATGCAACGCGTAGCGGGTGCCGTGATGGGCGCCCTGATTGGTGATGCGCTGGCTTTGGGGTGTCATTGGTACTACGACCTTGCCGAATTGCGGCGGGAATGTGGCCCCTGGATTACCGATTATCTCACGCCGCGCCCCGACCGTTATCACAGCGGCCTGCTTGCCGGCGATATCTCGCAAACCGGGCTGCTGCTGGTCATGCTGATGGAGTCGTTGGTGCACTGCGCGGGTTATGAGGAGGACGATTTCACCCGTCGGCTGGATACGGAACTGTTCCCGCACTTGGACGGCACGCCCATGCAGGGACCGGGGGGCTACACCAATCAATCCATTCGGGAGGCCTGGCGTAAGCGCGTGCCAAAGCATCGCCCATGGGGAGAATGCGCCGGGGACGCGGACACGACGGAGGGTGCCGAACGCGCCATTGCCATCGCTGCCTTTTATGCCCTGCAGCCGAGAAAAATGGCGGAGGCGGTGTGCAGCAACATCATCCTGACCCAGCATGATCCGGCCATCGTCGCCATGAGCGTCGCCTTCAACGCCGTTCTGGCCCAGTTGGTCTCCGGCGCTTCATTGACGCCGCAGATTGGCGCCATGCTCATGGCGCAGGTGCGCAGCGGAGCACTACCATTCCACATGGTTACCCAAGGCCACTTGCAGCCACCGCCGCAGGGCACCGAAAGGATACAGGCAGGCCAGTTCACGTCGCCCGACGCCTTGCTCACGGCAGGATACGCCGCGCTGGCCGCCGCGGATCCCGACATCGTCATTGAACCCGCCTGGAAGGTAAGCCTGGTTTACGGCATGCCCTGCGCCATTTACCACCAACTGCCTGCGGCTTACTACCTGGCCAGTCGTTTCCGGGAAGATTATGAATCAGCCGTACTGCACGCCATCAACGGGGGCGGACAAAATATGTCCCGCGCGATGTTGACGGGTGCGCTCGTGGGCGCCCAGGTGGGTCTGGAGGGAATTCCCCGTCGCTTCATCACCGGGCTGCGTGACGCTCAGCGCTATCTGACGCTGGCTGCGGAACTGGAGCAATTGACACGCTGAGCACCGACTGATAGACAGCATGATCGCCGCCAACGATCTCGGCCTGACCGATGTCGTGCCGGCCCATATCACCATCCATACCGAAGATTTTCTTGTTCACGGGCTGATTGCGACTGTCTTTCACGTACTATTCAGGAGGGGATTGATGCCGACGGCACCCGAACTTCACGCGACACCCAGCGAAGCGGATGTGTTGCAGCAATTACCCGAGGAAGTGCGGGAGCGCATCAAGGATCGCTGGCGGATCTATCAGCTCCGCCATCATCCCTCCTGGTGGCGGCGACTCCTGCTGTTTCTGAGTCTGATCGGGCCAGGCATCCTGGTGATGATCGCTGACAACGATGCCGGCGGCGTCATCACCTACGCCCAGACTGGGGCGATGTACGGTATCGGTTTTTTTATTCCCTTCCTGTTGCTGATGATCCCGGTAGCCTATGTGGTGCAGGAGATGACCGTACGTCTTGGCGCAGTGACCCATCGGGGTCATGCCGAGATGATCTGGGGGCGTTATGGCGCTTTCTGGGGGGTGTTTTCCCTGCTGGATCTGACGGTAGCGAACATTCTGACGCTGGTGACGGAGTTTATCGGCATCCGTGTGGGCATGAGCGTGTTCTCCGTGCCGCCGGTCCTGTCGGTCACGCTGGCCTGGATATTTGTCGCAGCGACCATGATCTTTTTGCATTACCACACCTGGGAGCGGTTGGCATTGTGGATCGCCGCGGGCAATGTCGTTTTCGTGCCCCTGGCTATCGCGGCGCATCCCGACTGGGGTCAGGTTATTGCGGCGGTCGGCAACTGGCACATCCCGGTGGGGACTGCGGTAGGTGCCTTTACCTACGTCATACTTGCCAATCTCGGAACAACGATCGCGCCGTGGATGCTCTTTTTTCAGCAATCCTCGGTCGTGGATAAGGGACTGACGGTCAATGACATCCCCAGCGGTCAGGCCGATACCGCCTTCGGAAGCCTTTCCATGGGGATCATCGCCATTGCCATCGTCATCTTGACGGGTACCCTGGCGTATGGGCACACCAATGCCGCCCAGTTCAACATCCACGCGATCCTCCACCTGTTACGGCAGAGCAGCCTCGGCAGTGTCGGAACCGCGCTGTTCGCGCTGGGCCTCGTCGAGTCCGGGCTGATTGCGGCCATTGCCATTACGGCGAGCACCTCCTGGGCGGTGGGGGAGGCACTCAAGCTGCCCCGGAGTCTGAATCTTAAACCGCAACGGGCCTTGCCCTTTTATCTGTCCGGCATTTTGAGCGCCGGCATGGCGGCTATGGTGGTGCTGATTCCCCACATCCCCCTGGGGTTTTTGAATCTGACCGTGCAGGTGATCGCTTCCATATTCATGCCGGCGGCCATGCTGTTTCTGCTCATGCTGCTCAATGATCGCGAGATCATGGGAACCTACGTGAATCGGCGCTGGCAGAATTGGTCGGCATTCGCCATCGTTGGTTTCCTCATCCTCGCCAATGCCATTTACGGCTATACCGTCGTCTTCCCATCCGCCTGAGGCGTTTTGCATGCATCCCAAAGAAGACTTTCGTTCCGAGGTGACCCCGGAATTTCTGGCGTTTCTGGAAGAAGAGATCCATCAGGAACCCAGGCCCCTGGCCCGTGCGCCGATTCGGGGAGGTATTCAGATAGCCTTCTGGGGCTTGCGTATCTACATCGTGACCATGCTGATCATGGTGACCATCGGTTTTGCACGCGGTATGCATTGACCGCACTCACGGGTTACACATTAGAAATGTCACAATCGGTTAGTGCGGCGTAACACTCTGCAAAAGTGGAGGCTGCGCGAGGAAACGCCGCCAAAATATCAGGATCGAAATGCTCCGGCTTAACTCGTCCATCTCCTTTTAAGATAATGTCCACCGCTCTTTCATGATCCAGCGGTTCCTTATAAGGACGCCGACTTCGTAAGGCATCATAAATGTCCGCCAATACCATCATCCTCGCTGGTAGCGGGATCTCGTCGCCTTTTCTGCCGAAAGGATAGCCACTTCCGTCCCATCGTTCGTGATGACCCAGAGCGATTTCCCATCCCATCTGTAATTCTGGGGAGACATTGTGTTGGCCAATAATATTGGCGCCGAGTATGGTGTGCGTACGCATAATAACCCATTCAGCAGCATCCAAAGAACCGGGTTTTAGCAGAACATGATCGGGAATCCCGATCTTTCCTACATCGTGCATAGGGCTCGCCACAAAAATGAGATCAGCAAAATCTGTCCCCATGCCCAGTTGTTGTGCCAATTCCTTACAGTAATAGGCGATGCGCTGAATATGGGCACCGGTTTCTTCGTCCTTTTTCTCAGCAGCGCGCAGAAGAACATTGATCGTCTGCAAATAGCTATCGTGCAACTGGGCCGTGCGCTGCCGGACGGTGATTTCCAAAGTCTCATTATTCCGCTGGATGCGATCACTGTATTCCTTGAGCCGTAGAATATTGCGTACCCGCACGCGCAACTCCGCTCGATCTATCGGCTTGCCAAGGAAATCATCCACTCCGGCCTCCAAGGCATGCAAACGCGTTTCGCGGTCGTCGAAGGCCGTGACGATGATGATGGGTAAATTGGCATAGCGGGAGTCTGCTTTGAGCCGTGCCGCCAGTTCAAAGCCGCTGATCTGAGGCATCATACCGTCGGTGAGTATCAAATCCGGTCGGCGATCCTGAAGCCGCTCCAACGCCTCCTGAGCGCTGGATGCCGCCAGCGTCTCATAACCATCATTCTGCAATAAAGCCGTGAGCAGACGACGGCTACTCCCTTCATCATCCACTACCAGAATCATGGAACGCTGTTCAGGCATCGGCTTCCTCCTGCAACTAAAGAAAACGACCCACAACCTCTATAAGCGTCTGATGACCTATCGGCTTACTCAGATAGGCATCGCAGCCAGCGGCAACAATGCTTTCCTCATCCCCTTTCATGGCCAAGGCCGTCAGGGCCAGGATAGGGATCCTCCGCGTCGCGGGATCTTCCTTCAGGATGCGGATCGCTGTAAGTCCATCCATGCCCGGCAGATGAATGTCCATGAGAACGAGGTCGGGGTACTCGGCACGAGCAATGGCAATACCCTGTTCTGCATCACCCGCATGCAGAATCTCATAACCGGCCTTGCGCAAGACAATACCTGCAAGCTTGTAGTTAATCATATTGTCTTCAACGATCAAAATTCGCTTAGGCAATCTCTTCCCCTTGGCGAGAATGGGCAGTGCTCAGTGCGCGGCGCACCTCTCCGAGGAATTGATCGCGCCTGAAACCCGCCTTCTCCATAATTTTCAGGATATGCCCATTCAAGCGACGGCGATCCTCTGGCGTAATTATTTTGGCCGTCAAAACCAAAACCGGGATGGCCGCCATGCTTGGTTTTCGCTGCAGCGCGTCCACTACGTCAAAGCCGCTGAATTCCGGCATCATCAAATCCAGCAGGATAAGATCGGGATGAAGATGTTCTGCCATGGTCACGGCATCCCGCCCGCCATAGGCACTGATGACCTCGTAACCGCCGTTGCTCAACTGGCGATTAATGATCGCCACCGCCCGCGCATCATCATCAACCACCAGGATCACGGGACGATTCTGCCTCGTCACCACAAAACCGAGTTTTTGCAGGATTTTTTCCAGACGTTCAATTTCAATGGGTTTCTGCAGGATTTGAACACTTCCGAGGAAGAAGCCTGAACCCTGCTCTGAATCCATACTGGTAATTACCAACGGGATGGTAGCCAGACGATCATCCCGGTGCTGGGCCGCTAAAAAATCCCAGCCGTCCCTGCCTGGCGGATTCATCTCCAGAATGATGAGATCTGGACGTTCTTCACATGCCATATCTAAAGCGCTAACAGGGTCGCGAGCCCGACGCACGCGAAATCCGTCGTCTCTCAAGTAACCTTGCAGGAGGGTCGCTGTGGCGTCGTCATGCTCTATCACCAAAGCGGAGCGATTTGTTTCGGAGGCGAAAACCGCCTTCGCGGGATCCGCCTCTGCAAGAACGACCTCCTCTCGCCAGGGAAGCCAGACATGAAAAGTGGAACCCTCCCCAAGCGTACTCTCCATGGTCACTCGCCCACCGTGCAGTTCTGCCAGACGTTTGACGAGGGAAAGACCGAGGCCAGTACCTTCGTAGCGGCGATCCAAACCACTGTCAGCCTGGACAAAGGGCTTAAAAAGCCGTTCCTGATCTTTTTTCGCAATACCGATGCCCGTATCGGCTACACTGATTTCCAACCAGTCGGGATAGGCGGCATATTCAGGGCCGGACAGATCGCTTCTGCTACGCCCGCAGAGCATTACCTGACCTCCATCGGGAGTAAATTTCACGGCGTTGGACAGCAGATTGTACAAAATCTGCTTGGTCTTGCGCGCGTCCAGGTAAACGGGAGGAAAGTCTGGTTCCACTTCGAGGTTAAGCCGAATCTGGTGAGCGGCTGCCTTTTCCCGGACAATACCCAAAGAACCCTGGAGCAAATCGTGGAGGTTCGCCGCTTCCAACTCCAGCTTCATCATGCCTGCCTCCACTTTAGAGAGGTCCAGGATATCGTTGATGAGAGAAAGGAGATGCCGGCCGCTTTCAAAAATATCCCTGGTGGCATCTTTTTGTTCGGGACTAAGATCACCCATGATGCCGTCCTTCAATAACTCGGAAAAACCAATAATGGCATTGAGGGGGGTACGCAACTCATGGGACATGTTGGCCAGAAAATCGGACTTGGCCTGATCTGCCATGCGCAACAACTGATTCCTCTCCAGCAATGCTTCGCTTTGTTTACGCAATTCAACAGCCATGATTTGCTGGTTTTCTTTCTGAGCGATGTGGTTGAGGGCCGCACCTATCTCTAGGGAAAGCTTATCCAAGAAGGCGATTTTCCTCTCGCTTAGGGCTTGTAGCGAAGCCACCACCAGCACCCCGAATCGCTGCTCCTGATAATGGATCGGCACCATGGCGATCTCTGCAGGTCGAAACTGACAGACCCCCGCGTCCACCAGAAACCCGGAGCTGTCACTGGGTTGTCTCAAGCGTTGCAGATGGTCTGACACAGCCGCCTCGCCCAGGACACCCTCTCCACGCTGGAAACTGCTTGCCAGTCGTCTATCGGTACCCCGGTGTGCGGCCAGAACAAAGTGACCTTGCCATTCATCATAGCGATAAAATGCAGAGACCGGGAAGGGATGATTCTCCGCCAGAATGCTCAGAACTTGTTGAAGGATCTCCGTCAACCCAAAACTGGAACCACTAAAGAGGGCAAGAATTTGTCCTTGACTGCTTTCAATGCACAGGGATTCTTCCAGTCCTCTTTCCGCTGCGCGACGTTCACGCCCCTCCTTTCTAATTTGCCAAAAAAGCCCGGTAAGCAGGGCAATCAGCAGGACAATCGTGATTCCGATGGCCCACAACGTTGCCTCACCCGCCTCTTGGGCCGCCCCGGTGCGTTTCTTGAGCAGACCGCTTTCGGTCGCACGCATCTTCTCGACCAGATCATGCACCGCTGCCATTTCGGCGATCCCTTCGCCCGCACCAAGCATCGCCCGGGCCGCCGGAAGGCCCTGTTTTTCGTAAGCGTCAAGAACATTATCAAGAATCTGCAAGCGCCTTTGTGACTGCTGCCGTAGCGCCACCGCCCGATGCTCTTCGAGTGGATTGTCCGTCACTTTGTTCGGCAAATCATCCAGTGTCGTCTGAAAGCGCTGGATTGCCGCCTGACGTTCCTGGAGATAGAACGAATTGCCGGTAAGGAGATAGCCGCGCTGCGCAGTTTCTGCCTCATTGATCAGCGCCCAGCAGCGGTCAAGGCTCTGTAGTACCGTCTGGGTATGCTCCACCCAATAAGAGGCCCGGACATAGCCAGTCGCAGTGCGAAAGGCCAGCGCCCCCACCAGAACAAGCGCTAAAACGGCCAGGCTAAAGCCTGCCAGTATTTTATTTTCTGTCGAGAATATGGAGTCCATTCCGCAGGATAGCGCTCCTTTACAAATAAGTTAAGTTTTTTCTGAATTATACAAACATCTTATTTGCTCTGCCTGGCGCTTCCCGGTCATGCCGATCTTACGTGCAGATGCCATGCCGGATATTTTCGCTGTTCCGCCTCACTTCCCGATACAAAAGCGGGAAAAAATCTCGCCGAGAATATCTTCCACACCGATACGGCCGGTGATACTGGCCAACGCCACAGCGGCTTCACGCAGAGACTGAGCGACCAGTTCAGGGGAGTCTCCCAGGCGATGTATATCGCGTGCGGCGTGAATGTCCTGCAGGCAGTGCTCCAGTGCTTCGACATGGCGACGGCGGGCGCTGAAGGGACAACTGTCGCCCTGCACGCCGAGGGCTTCAATCAAGCTGCGGCGCAAAGTATCGAGGCCGGCGCCGGTTTGGGCAGAGAGGGCGATGCCCTGCTCACCGATGGGAGCGATGGGCGGGGCAGAAATCAGATCCAGCTTGTTCCAGAGGATCAGGCGCGGTCCTTCCGGCAGGTCACGCAGGATGGCTTCATCCTCCGCCTGCCATCCCGTGCTCGCATCGGCCACCAGCAGGATCAGTTGCGCACTGTGCAGTATGTTGCGGGCGCGGGCGATGCCTTCCGCCTCCACGGCATCCGTCGCCTCGCGCAGTCCGGCGGTGTCGATGAGCTCCACCGGCAGGCCGTCGAGGACGATTTCTTCGCGGAGCAGGTCGCGGGTGGTGCCGGGGATGGCGGTGACGATGGCCGATTCGCGTCGGGCGAGGGCGTTCATCAGGCTGGATTTGCCGACGTTGGGTCGTCCGGCGAGCACTACCCGACCGCCGCGGGCGAGTCGGGCGCCTTGTTGTGCTTGCCTGAGCAGATAGGCAATCTGGCCTTCCAGCCGCATCAGGCCATCGGTGATAGCCTGTTCGTGGGCATCGCCGAGGTCTTCTTCACTGAAATCCAGTCCGGCCTCGGCGAGGGCGAGGAGTTGCAGGAGCTGGCCATGGATGCCATCGACCGCCTGCGAGAAGGCACCCTCCAGGCTCGCCGCTGCGGCGCGTGCCTGGGCGTCGCTGCGGGCATGGATGAGGTCGGCAACCGCTTCGGCCTGGGCAAGATCAAGACGACCATTGAGAAAGGCCCGCTCACTGAACTCGCCGGCACGCGCCGTCCGTGCGCCCAGAGCGATGACCTCGGTGAGCAGGCTGGCGAGGGCCAGCGGGCTGCCATGGCCCTGAAGTTCCACGACGGTTTCGCCGGTGTAGCTGTGGGGGGCGGGAAAATAGAGGACGATGCCATGATCGATAATACTACCGTCGCGGGCGTGAAAGCGGCGAAAATGGGCATGGCGGGGTGCCAGCGATTTTACTTTTGCTCCGCCGCAGAGCGCCGTCGCGATGGCCAGGGCCAGTGGTCCAGAGAGGCGCAAAATACCGATGCCGCCTTCTCCCGGCGGCGTGGCAATCGCCACAATGGTGTCTCCCTGCTGATAATCCAAGGCTTTAACTCAACACGGAGGCTCCACCCTAGTCCTTGACCGCCATGATATGGCGGGTGATCAGGTACTGCTGGCCGATGGAGACCACGTTGTTGGTCAGCCAGTACAGTACCAGACCCGCCGGGAAAAAGGAGAAGAATACCGCGAAGATCACCGGCAGTGCCGACATGATACGCTTCTGCATGGGGTCCACCGGCGCTGGATTGAGGCGCTGCTGGAAGAACATGGACACGCCCATGAGCAGGGGCAGGATGTAGTAAGGATCGGGTATGGCCAGATCATGAATCCAGAGGATGAAGGGTGCCTGCCGCAGCGAGACACTCTCCACCAACACCCAGTACAGGGCGATGAAGAAAGGCATCTGCAGCACAATGGGCAGACAGCCCGCCATGGGGTTGACCTTCTCGCTGCGGTACAACTCCATCATGGCCGCGCCCAGCTTCTGGCGGTCATCACCGACCTCCTTCTTCAATTTCTCCAGTTTGGGCTGCAACTTGCGCATATTGGCCATGGAGCGGTAACTGATGGCTGAGGGATAGAAGAAGATGGATTTGACCACTATGACCAACAGGATAATCGCCAGCCCCCAGTTGCCGACCAGTCCATGGAACCAGGTCAGCACCACATGCATAGGCTCGGCGATGACGGAGAACCAACCGTAGTCCACGGTCTGCTCCAGGCCGCGTCCCATGGCGGCCAGGGTTTGCTGCTTTTTCGGCCCGAGGAAGATCTGCTGGGTGATGGTGGTGCTCTGGCCTGGCGCCAGGGCCGGCAGCGGGGTGCTCACCCCGGCGACATAATCGGTACCCGATGGGCGCGCATAAACCTGGGTTTGGGCATGTTCAGAGGGCAGAATAGCGGTGAGGAAGTAGTGATCCATCATCCCCGCCCAGCCGGGGCCGGACTTCAACTCCGGATGATCGTGGATATCGCCGAAACTCACTTCGCTGAAGTTGCCCTGGTGCATGAGCACCGCGCCGGTGAAAATCGACATAAACATGTGACTTTCAGCGCGATCATTACGCAGAATCTGGTCAAAATAGCTGCCATCCCACGCCGTGGATCCGTTATTGGTGATGGTGATGTGCTCTTCCACCACATAGCTGTCGGGCTGGAACGTCCACGTTTTTTCGACAGTCAGAGGGCCAGCCTGGCCGGTGAGGGTGAGGGGCTGGCTGTCGGCGCTCTGAACGGCAGGGGCGGCAAACCGGGCAACCAGGGTCTGTCCATCGCTGCTGACAAAACCGCTCTGCTGTACGGTGAGCTTCGCCGGTGTGGTGTCGAGGATGGGATAGGGCGATGGGTTGTCCACGGCCCGCGGATAATGGCGCAGACCCAGGTTTTGAATATCGCCGCCATTCAGGTTGATCTGGCCAGTGAACACCCGCGTCTGGAAAGGCACCGTGGGTCCTGTCGCTGGCTGGAGACTGGTACCGACCGGCGCGACCATCGGTGTCACTGCCGCTGGTGAACTGACCGTAGCGGGTGTTGGCGTGCCGGGGGCCGTGACGCTTTGGCGGACGGCAGTCGGCGCAACCGGTTTTGGCGCATTCTGTTCCTGCCAGGCCTGAAACAGCAGGAAAACGACTATGGCAAGTGCAACGGCGAGGATGGTCTTCTGATTATCCATGAGGCCCCAAGGCGTTTTAAGGAACGGGATCAACACCACCGGAGTGCCAGGGATGGCAGCGGCTGATGCGTTTGATGCCTAGCCAGGAACCTTTGGCGATGCCATAGCGTTCAATGGCCTGACAGGTATATTCGGAACAGGTCGGGTAAAAGCGGCAGTGGTGTCCAAGCATGGGGCTGATGACATACTGATAGCCGCGCACCACAACGACGGCCGCGCGCCGTGCGCTCATACCCTCTCCAGCGTCTGCTGGAAGTAGACGCCCATGGCCCGCATGCTGAGTTGCCGGGCACCCGCTCGCGCTACCACCAACACATCCCGCCCCTGCGCGCGCATGGTCTGCAGCCGAAAGGCTTCGCGCAAGCGTCGCTTGATGCGGTTGCGGACCACGGCATTGCCCACCTTGCGACTCACCGCCAAACCCAGACGGGGGTGCGGCAGTTCGTTGCGCAGGGCGTAGATCACCAATTCTGGGAAGACCTTCTTGCGCCCCTGCTTGAGGGTGCGCTGAATGGCCGCCTTCTGGCGGAGGCGATCCTCGCGGGTAAAACGATGAGGATGCACCGGCGCCGGGTTCATGGCTTACGGGCAGAGACGCTGACGGCCCTTGGCACGGCGCCGCTTGAGTACAAGACGACCGGATTTGGTGGCCATGCGGGCACGGAAACCGTGGGTCCGTTTACGGTGAACGACGCTGGGCTGAAAAGTACGCTTCATGAGACAATTCCTGCGGATAATTCTTAAGGGCTGAGAAGATAAGGAGATGCTGCACGAAAGTCAAGGCACCGGGCCGCATTTTCGGGACTCGAAACAAAAAGCCTTAGCGCACAATCGGCTTATAACGCAGACGATGAGGCCGGGCACCCTCCTCACCCAGGCGACGTTTTTTGTCGGCTTCATACTCATGGTAATTGCCCGCAAAGAACTCCACATGGGCATCGCCTTCAAAAGCGATGATATGCGTCGCGATACGATCCAGGAACCAGCGGTCATGAGAGATGACCATAATGCTGCCAGCGAACTCCAGCAGGGCGTCTTCCAACGCGCGCAGGGTTTCCACGTCGAGGTCGTTGGAGGGTTCATCCAGAAGCAGGACGTTACCACCCGCGATCAGTGTTTTGGCCAGATGCAGGCGGCCGCGCTCACCACCCGATAGCTGTCCCACCAACTTTTGCTGGTCGGCTCCCTTGAAGTTGAAGCGACCGCAATAGGCGCGGGACTGGATCTCGAACTTGCCAACGGTAAGGATGTCCAGCCCACCGGAGACCTCTTCCCAGACGTTGTTCTTCGCGGCCAGTGCGTCGCGGGACTGGTCGACATAGGCCAGTTTGACCGTGGAGCCAAGGACGACTTCGCCGCCATCCGGCGTTTCCTGACCCACAATCATGCGGAAAAAGGTGGACTTACCGGCGCCATTGGGGCCGATAACGCCGACAATGGCGCCCGGCGGCACTTTGAAACTGAGATTTTCAAACAGCAGCTTGTCGCCGAAGCCCTTGGTCACGTCACGAAATTCAATCACTTCATTGCCGAGACGTTCCGCCACCGGGATGAAAATCTCCTGGGCTTCATTACGGGTCTGATATTCGTAAGAACTCAATTCTTCAAAGCGGGCCATACGGGCCTTACTTTTGCTCTGCCCACCTTTGGCGTTCTGCCGCACCCATTCCAGCTCGTGTTGCATGGCCTTGAGGCGCGAGACCTCGGTGCGGGCCTCCTGTTCCAGGCGCTTTTCCTTCTGCTCCAGCCAAGCGGAGTAATTGCCCTTGTAAGGGAAGCCGCGGCCGCGATCCAGTTCCAGAATCCACTCGGCGGCATTATCAAGAAAGTAACGGTCATGGGTAACGGCAACTACGGTACCGGAGAAGCGTTGCAAATACTGCTCCAGCCAGTCTACGGATTCGGCGTCCAGATGGTTGGTGGGCTCGTCGAGAAGGAGCATGTCGGGACGGCTGATGAGCAGGCGGCAGAGTGCAATACGGCGCTTTTCACCACCGGACAAGGGGCCGACCAGAGCGTCCCAGGGGGCGAGACGCAGGGCGTCGGCAGCCACTTCCATCTGTTGCTCGGCCTGATGGCCATCACTGGCGGCGACAATGGCTTCCAGACGTGCCTGCTCGGCGGCGAGAACGTCGAAGTCCGCATCGGGCTCGGCGTAGGCGGCATAAACCG
>NZ_DAHVHY010000003.1 GCF_027322205.1 Acidithiobacillus sp. | reverse complement strand
CAGGGCGATCTGCCGCCACTGCCAGCTTTGCGCATCCACTAGCAGGAGCTGCCCAGCCAGCGGGGAATGGCCCGTGCAGAGCAGGCGGATGGCTTCTGCCGCCTGCATACTGCCGAGTACGCCGAGGAGCGGGCCAAGGACGCCGCTGCGTGAGCAGGTATCTTCGGTGTCCTCCATGCCGTCCGGGTAGAGACAGGCATAGCAGGCGCTTTCCGGCACACGAGCATCAAAGACGGCGAGTTGTCCTTCCCAGCGGATGGCCGCTGCACTGATGAGGGGCTTGCCAGCGTTACGGCAGGCGCAGTTGATGGCGTGGCGGCTGCTGAAGTTGTCGGTGCAGTCCAGCACCAGATCGTGGGTGTCCAGTGCCGCCGCAAGAGACTCGGGTTGCGCTGATTCCGACCAGGCGCTGACCAGAATCTGCTGATTCATGGCACACAGTCGATCGCGTGCGGCCAGGGCTTTGGGGCGTCCCAGGTCGGTTTCGCTATAGAGAATCTGGCGTTGCAGATTGCTGAGTTCGACCTGATCCCCATCGCAGACGGTCAGGTTGCCGACACCCGCGGCCGCCAGATACTGGGCGGCCGGGCAGCCTAGTCCACCCATGCCGATGATCAGCACCCGGCTGGCAGCCAGCGCCTGCTGTCCGGTAATGTCGATTTCCGACAGGAGAATCTGGCGCGCATAACGCAGCAACGCAGTGTCGTCGAGGGCGTCAGCCATTGTTGATGAAGTCATAGTCGATGCTATTGTCTTGCACGGCCATGCCCATGCTGGCGGCGTAGCGGCCTTGCTGGCGATCAAGTCGGGCATGATAGCGTTCGCGGATAGCATCCAGCATCCAGAGGACTTCGCTGGGATGACCGACGGTGTCGTCATGCATCAGATGACGCAGATAGAGTGTGTCAGCATCTACCCGGATGAGCAGCGGCAGGGGCAGCGAAAGCGGCAACACGAAGCGATGCACCACCCATTCGATGGGTGTTGGCGGCGTACTCTCTGGAATACGGGCATCCACCCGGAAATGCCCGCCACCGCCAGGTTGCTCCAGCAGTTCGCGGAGGAATTGTTTCGGGAATCCGCGATGCACAATGATGGTGCGTCCGGTGAAGCGTTCCAGAAATCGTTGTTGCAGCAACAGACCTGAGCTTTCGTTGGGCATAGTGCTAGTGTAGCAACGCGGAGAGGATTGCTCCAGTTACGGAGCGCTATTGGCCCAAGGCCAGACGACCGCCATAGCCGGTGAGTTCCAGATAGCCTTTCCCTACGGTCTGCTGGCCCGTCATGGCGCGCACGGCGCCTTCCCAGTAAACGGTGCCGCTGCTGCGGCTGGCGTCGAATTCCTGATTGTCCATGAGCGGAACGATAGCGAGATGCAGGTTTCCCACCTGCATCTGCCAGCGTACAGGGTAGCGTATGCCGGTTTGCGGCGACCGCCACCAGCCAATGGGCTGCATGTGGATGTCTTTGGCCGGAATGTAGTGTACCTGGCCCAGCGCATTACGCTCTGTGCCGGCCAGCCAGAAGGGCGCACCATCGGCGCGGCGCATCATGAAGACCATGAGGGCACCGCCATCCTGCAGATTGATCCCCAGCCAATCCCAGCCGACGGCCTTTTTGGGCAGATACGCCGCCGACCATTCGTGATCCAGCCACGCCTCCCCGCTGACCAGCTCACGCCGTCCTTTGATGTCCACCGTTCCGCTGACCTTTAGATGCGGAAGGCTGTAGTAGTAGCTGGCATTCTTCGAGTCTGGACCCTTCTGGCTGATGCCCTGGGGACCTTCCAACAGCGCAGGTTGGGTAGGGGTGAATCGCAGTCGATAACGAATTTTATTGCCGTTGATGCGCGTCTCGTAATCCCGCCCCCGCTGACGCAGGTACCAATGGCGAATCCAGACATCGGTATGGTCTCGATCCGCCCCTGCTAATCCGAGACCAGCGCGCGCGGCCCGCTGCGCGGTAAGCAGATGCCTGATGCGAGGATCGCTCAGCGCCGCCTCGGCAAAAAGCAGTTCGCCGGGATTGAAGGCGCTGGGATTCGCCCAGACCTTAGGGGGCCGGACCCGGAAAAAGGTGATCTGAAATCCCAGTGGTTTTCCGGATGCGTTATGCAGCCAACCCGTTACATACCACCATTCAATGGGGAAATCCGGGTGACCGCCCAGGGCGTTGGGGAATTGCATGGGGTATTGCGGGGTGACCTTCACATCCGGCGTGGGCTGCAAAGGCAAGGGCGTTCCCGGCAGACTGAATTCGGCCTGCGCTGGTCCACAGAGCCCGCAGCACAGCACCAGAAGGCCGGAGCATATCCCTTTGCGCGGCAATACCGACCGTAAATGACTAATCATCGCGCAGCACCGTGGCTGTGTGGCGGATCGCCCGCCGTCCGGCCAGCACCATGGTGGCCGTGCTCGCCAGCCAGAGGATGGCACTCAGGGCCAGCAACAGCGGCCAGGACGGACGAAAGCCCATGTGCCAATGGAAAGACTGGGGATTGACCACTTCGATCAGGATGACGCTGATGGCCATCCCCAGCGCGCCGCCGATGAATATCCCGAGGAGCGAAAGGACGCTGCCCTCGGCAAAGAGCAGGGTGAGCAGATCATGCCGCCGCAGACCCAGATGCCGGAGCATTGCGAATTCGCTGCGGCGCATCAGCGTCTGCGCCCCGAAGCCGCTGCTCACCCCCAGTAGCCCGATCACCATGGCGACAGCCTCCAGTGCATAGGTGGCGACAAAGCTCTGGTTGAATATTTGCAGGCTCTTGCTGCGAATTTCTTTGGGGGTCGCGATCAATAATTGGCCACCATCGGGCAGTGTCTGCCGCAAGTTGCGGATGGCGGCCGGTATTGCAGCGCCGGGACGCAGCCAGAGGGCGACGCCATTGACCGCATCGTCTCCGGACCATGCGCGGTATTGCTGAATGGGTATGGACACCGATCCTTCCTGATAGGCGTAATCCCGATAAATACCGGCGATGGTCACCGCCCGCTCCTGCCCACCCAGCGGCAGATGGATCACCCGCCCGACCTGCCAGCCACTGATGCCTGCCAGAATCTCCGAAATCCACACGGGGGGCGGCTGTTGTGGCCCGACCCTGACCGCATGGAGTATCTGCAATTCCCGCTCCGGATCGCTGATGTTCATGCCTCGCGCGAGCAGCATCATCGGTGGATGTCCCGGCAACAAATTCAGGGTGATTCGCCGCAGGGGCGAGCAGGCGCGGACATTGGGCAGTGCGCAAAGCTGGTGCGCTGTGCCATGGGGGAGGACTGAGTCCCTATTCATCCCGGCCTGTACATAGAGGTCCGCGCGTAAGATGTCGGTCAGCCAGTTGGCGACCGAGTCGCGGAATGAACCCACCATCACCGCCATGGCCACGACCAGACTAAAGGCCACTACCACTGCAGCCAGGCTTTGCGCGGCCCGGCCAGGCGTGCCCCGCAGTTGTTCCAAAGCCAGACGCCAGACGGGTGCATGGGGCAGGGGAAAGAGCCGGGTCAGTGCGCGTAGGAGCGGTGCCAGCAAAAAGAGCAGGGCGAAGAGCAGGCAGGCTACCGCGCCGTAGGCCAGATAAGGGATGCCGTGGATGGCCGGAGCTAACGACCCTGCCAAGGCCAGTCCCAGGAGCAGCAGACCTATCCAGGGATGCTGACGCTGCTGATGGGCCTGCTCTTCAGAGCCGGCACGCAACGCCAGGGCGGGGATCGCCCGGCTGGTTTCCCAAGCCGGTAAAAAGGCGCCGGTCAGCGCCGCCCCCAGGCCCGCCACGAAAAAGATCAGCAGGAGTCCCGGATGCCATTGCAAGTGCAAAGCCGTAGCGCTGAAATACCCCGCCCCTAGATCGCCACCCATGTGTGCCAGGGCCAGCCAGGCCGCCAGCACGCCCAGCGGCAGACCCAGCAGCGCACCCGGCAGACCCAAGACCACCCCCTGCAACAATATGGCCAATACGACTTCCCGGCGGCGCAGGCCCAGGACCCGCAACAGGGCCAGTTGCTGACGTTGCCGTACTACCCCCATGGCCAGGGTGGAATAGACGAGAAAAGCCCCGGTAAACAGCGCCACCAGCGACAGCACCAGCAGGTTCACGCGATAGGCGCGCGAAGCATCTGCAGCCACCCGTCCCTGCTGCGCCGGGCTTTGTAACACGGCGCCGACCGGCAGATGTCTCTGCCATTGCGCGAGAAAGTTAGCGGTGGGTATTCCGGGGCGCAGACGCAGGTCGATCTGATTGAGGGTGCCGATTGTTTCCCACAGCCACTGTACTGCCGCAATATCCATGACGCCGAACGCTCTGCCGTCGCCCACACCCGGCAGTTCGCCGATGATTCGCAGCGTGCGTGGCTGTCCGTCCGCGTCAAGCGTCAGCGTATCCCCTACCCGTAGGCCGAGATACGCCAGTGCTGCCGGGCTCAGGGCAATGTGGTCAGGGGTCAGCAGGGCGAGCGGGCTGCGTATGTCCGGCGGTACCAGCGGTTGCCCCATGCGCGCCGCCTGGAAGGCATCAATGCCGAGAATGCGGAGCATGCCCTTCCGGGCGGGATGCAGTACCAGCGCCTGCAAGCGGATTTCCGGGGTGGCCACGGCCACACCCTTGGCCATACTCAGGCGCACATACCATTGTTCGGAAAAGCCCCGCCCCGGCGCCGTCAGGGTCAGGTCGGCCTGCCCCGACAGGCGCCGCAGCCCGGCAGAAAAATCGCTTACGGCCTGAATGTTGATGAGAGCGATGGCCAGTCCCAGTGCGACTCCCAGCGCAATGCCGATGATCGTGAGCAGGCTCGCACCCGGCCTCTGGCGGAGGGGGCGCCATACGGCGGCCTGCCACGGAACCCGGGTGATCACAGTGGATGGAAGCCCTGCGCGTCGAAATGCAGGCGTCGCTGCGCTCGGCCAGCCGCTGTCGCCGAATGGGTCACCAGCACAATGGCTGCCCCCTCTGCTTCTCCGGCCTCACGCAGGAGGCTGAGCACGGTTTCCGCAGATTCGGCATCAAGACTCCCCGTCGGCTCGTCCGCCAGGATCAGTGACGGATGATGGACCACCGCCCGCGCCACCGCAACCCGCTGCATCTCGCCGCCGGACAATTCTCGTGGCCAGGCCGCCAAGCGTTCGCTAATTCCAAGACGCTTGGACAGCATGTTAACCCGCTGAATCATCTCACGCCGGGGGAGAGCGTTCAGTCGCCAGGGCAGGGCGATATTTTCCTCTACGGTCAATTGTGGGATCAGGTGAAAGGCCTGAAATATAAAACCCATGTGCCGCCGCCGCAGGAGCGTACGCATGTCGTCATCCAGGGTGTCGAGCGGCTGACCCCTGAAAGTCATGTGCCCCGCATCGGGGCGATCCAGGCCGGCAATGATATTCAGCAGGGTGCTTTTGCCAACGCCGCTTTCCCCCATGATGGCTACGAAGTCTGCTGGTACTATGTTGAGGCTCGCATCGCGGAATAACCAGCGCTGAGGGTCTCCGGGAAGCCGTTTTGCCAGATTGTTCAGAACCAGAAGTGCAGTCACGCCATCCTTTCCAAGCTTTGCCAAATACAAATAGTTTACCATACGCCACCCCCGCTGTGGCGGCCATACCATTCTCCTGTACCTGATCGGTGCATCGGGTTTTGACCTTAGCCCCCGCAACGGGTTAGAATCCCGCTACCGGAGAGATGGCCGAGCGGCTGAAGGCGCTCCCCTGCTAAGGGAGTATGGGGCTAAACACTCCATCGAGGGTTCGAATCCCTCTCTCTCCGCCACCCTTACTGGCTTAAAATCCTAACTTTTAAAGTGACTGCCCATCGCTCTTGCATCCCAGTTTTATCGTGCTATCCTTCAATCACCTTATGGACTGAAAGAAGTGCTTATCTGCGGGCGCCATCCGGCGCATGTGGTCTCGGGTTAAACCCCTCGAATGATAAAAATCTCATGAATATCCACCAAAGCGTTGTACCCAACTGA
This sequence comes from Acidithiobacillus sp., assembly GCF_027322205.1. Classification (GTDB taxonomy): domain Bacteria; phylum Pseudomonadota; class Gammaproteobacteria; order Acidithiobacillales; family Acidithiobacillaceae; genus Acidithiobacillus. The sequence continues at coordinate 76,008 of NZ_DAHVHY010000003.1, read as the reverse complement.
CAGAGGAGCCCTCTCCAATGAGCGATGCTATTGTTTACGTGTCTGATGATAGTTTTGAAACGGATGTACTGAAGTCCTCTAAGCCGGTTCTGGTCGATTTCTGGGCTGAATGGTGCGGACCTTGCAAGATGATTGCCCCCATTCTGGAAGAGGTCGCTGGCGAATATGCCGACCGCCTGCAGGTTGCCAAATTTAACATCGATGAAAACCCCGCCACCCCTCCTCAGTACGGCATTCGCGGCATTCCCACACTGCTCCTTTTCAAGGCCGGCAAGCTTGAAGCCACCAAGGTGGGTGCCCTGAGTAAAGCCCAACTGACCGCATTCCTGGATAGTCAACTTTGAATACACCACGTCCCCGCCGTAAATCTCCCCGGACGCCCAAGTCCTTCCCCAACGAAGACATTCTGGTAGACGACGAAGACGAGAGTACGCTTTGTCCGGCACCTGGCGCTTCGGCGATGAATCTGACCGATCTCAAGCGTAAAACAGCCGCTGAACTGGCGGTGATCTGTCAGGATATGGGATTAGAAGGTACCGCCCGCCAGAAGAAACAGGAAATCATCTTCAACATTCTCAAGGCGCATGCGCGTAACGGGGATGCTATTTATGGCGAGGGTGTGCTGGAAATTTTGCAGGATGGTTTTGGTTTTCTGCGCGCAGCCTCCGGGTCTTACATGGCAGGGCCGGATGACATTTATGTCTCGCCTTCGCAGGTGCGGCGTTTTCATCTGCAGACTGGAGACACCGTTTCCGGGCAGATTCGTCCTCCCAAAGAGGGGGAGCGCTATTTCGCATTACTCAAGGTGGAAAGCATCAATTTCGAAGCGCCGGAAGCGACCCGCAACAAGGTGAACTTCGACGATCTGACGCCACTGTTCCCCGAAGAGCGACTGCGTCTGGAGTCCGACAATATCCCCTACGGTGAAATGGCGCCGCGGATCATTGACTTGGTGTCACCCATCGGTAAGGGCCAGCGCGGTCTGATCGTTGCCCCGCCTAAAACGGGGAAGACGGTGTTGCTGCAGCAGATTGCACACGCCATCACCGCCAATCATCCTGAATGCTATCTGATCGTGCTGCTCATTGATGAGCGCCCGGAAGAAGTGACGGAAATGCAGCGCTCAGTGAAGGGCGAGGTGGTCTCCTCCACCTTTGATGAACCGGCGACGCGCCACACCCAGGTTGCAGAAATCGTCCTGGAAAAGGCCAAGCGCCTGGTCGAGCACAAACACGATGTGGTCATCCTGCTCGACTCCATTACCCGTTTGGCGCGCGCCTTCAACACGGTGGTGCCGTCCTCTGGCAAGGTGCTGACTGGTGGTGTGGACGCCAACGCACTGCAGAAGCCCAAGCGCTTCTTCGGCGCTGCGCGCAATATCGAAGAGGGCGGCAGCCTGACCATTATTGCCACGGCCCTGGTGGAAACCGGCTCCAAGATGGACGAAGTCATCTTCGAGGAGTTCAAGGGTACCGGTAATATGGAAGTGCACCTCGACCGCCGTCTTGCTGAGAAGCGTACCTACCCTGCCATCAATCTCAACAAATCCGGTACCCGTCGTGAAGAGTTGCTGGTCCAGGCCGACATGCTCAGTAAAATGTGGGTACTGCGCAAGTTGCTGGCGCCCATGGATCCCGTGGAATCCATGGAGTTCCTGCTCGATAAGGTGCGCGGCACCAAAACAAACGCAGAGTTTTTTGATTCCATGCATCGTTAAGCGTGTCTGCTGGACGTCCGCCCTGTCCGTCCCTATAATTCGCCTCTTTGTATCGAGGCCCCAAGAGTAGCCATCATGAAAACCGATATTCACCCCAAGTATGAAGAAATCACCGTCACCTGCAGTTGCGGCAATGTCTTCAAGACGCGTTCCACCGCGAGCCGTGATCTGCATATCGACCTCTGCTCCGAATGCCATCCTTTTTACACCGGTAAGCAGCGCGCCGTTTCTGCCGCCGGTCAGGTAGAGAAGTTCCGCAAGCGTTACGGCGGTCAGTAACTCGCTGTGACGGAGACCGATGCCCAGATAGATCTGCGGCGACGGGCGCTGGAGTATCACGCCCGTATGCCAGCGGGTAAGCTTTCGGTCATGCCGAGCAAGCCCTGCAGCAGTCAGGAAGATCTGTCTCTGGCCTACACGCCCGGTGTCGCGGCTCCGGTGCGGGAGATCGCTGACAATCCGGAAAAGGCCTACGACTATACCGCAAAGGGCAACCTCGTCGCCGTAGTCAGTAATGGCACGGCGGTGCTTGGTTTGGGTAATGTCGGGCCGCTGGCGGGTAAACCGGTCATGGAAGGCAAAGCGCTGCTCTTCAAACACTTCGCGGATATTGATGCGTTTGATATTGAAGTGCAGGCGAGGGATGCCGAGCACCTGATTGACGTCGTGGCGGCTATTGCTCCCGGTTTTGGCGGCATCAATCTGGAAGACGTCAGTGCTCCGATCTGTTTTCAGGTCGAAGAAACCTTGCAGGCCATGCTGGACATTCCCGTATTCCACGATGATCAGCATGGTACGGCCGTGATTGTGGCCGCGGCATTGCAGAATGCACTGGAATTGCAGGGTAAGGCGTTGGGTCACATCAAGGTCGCTATTGTTGGTGCTGGTGCTGCCGGACTTGCCATTGCGCGTATGTTACGGGCGCTGGGGGTGGCGGATGTTTTCCTGAGCGATTTGCACGGCGTGCTGCACAGCGGACGTATGGACCTCACCCAATGGCATAAGCCCTTTGCGGTGGCGCCTCAGGACTGGGATTTGGCGGCGATGTTGCGCGGTGCCGATGTGGTCATCGGCGTCTCTGTGCGCGGCGCCATTCCGGAAGCGGCGTTGCCGATGCTGGCGCCCAAGCCAGTGATTTTTGCACTCGCCAATCCCGATCCTGAGGTGGACCCCGCCGTAGCGCGGCGCCTGCGTCCTGACGCCATCATCGCCACGGGTCGTTCGGATATGCCCAATCAGGTCAACAATGTGTTGGGCTTTCCCTTCCTCTTCCGCGGCGCGCTGGATTGCCGGGCTCGGCAGATCAACCAGCCCATGCTGCTGGCGGCCGTCGATGCGTTGGCGAGGCTGGCGCGGGAGGCGGTGCCGGACACGGTGCAGGCCGCTTATGGGCTGACTGCAACGCAAGGTCTGGCCTTTGGCCCTGAGTACATTATCCCCAAACCTCTGGACCCGCGCCTACGGCAGCGGGTCTCTGGCGCAGTGACCGTTGCCGCGCGGGAAAGCGGTGTCGCGCGGCGTTAAATCATGATGCGTCTCGCGGATCTGACGGTTCGCGATCTGCGCTTCGCCTTCGGCCAATTGCTTGCCGCCGTTCTCTTTTTTGCCCTGGTCTGGAAAATCCTGTCCCCCTTTTTGCCAGCTCTTGGCTGGGCGGCTATTCTCGTTTATGCGACTTGGCCGCTGGCCGGTCCCATGCGCCGACATTGGCCGCCCGTGCTGGCAGCAGCGGGCGCCACGCTCATGCTGGCGTTGATTTTTATTCTTCCCGTACTTTTTCTGAGTATCACCCTAGGGACGGAGTTGCACCATCTACTGACTGACCTCGCCAGCCAGGATGCACACACGACCCTGGAAGCAAGGCTGAATCAGATACCTTGGGTGCATGATTTGCTCGCCCAGATTCCCGCCCCTTGGAAAGCGAAACTGATGCCCGGTGCGTTGTCTCCCGACCTCTCCGCCTGGGCGGGGCGGCTGGGCAGTGTTGCGGGCGGGATCGGGCGTTTCGGCGCTTTGCTTATGCTCGTTCTCATCACCACCTTTTTCTTCTACCGGCACAGTGAACTGCTGTTGGATCAGTTGCGCCGTTTTGTCGGCCAGGTGCTGGGACAGCGGGGCGACACCTATCTACGGACAGTGGCCAGCACCATCCGTGCGGTGATTTACGGCATTCTAGCGACCGCGGTGGCGCAGGGCGCCCTTGCGGGGGTGGGTTACGCGGTGGCAGGGCTGCCCGCGCCCGTATTGCTGGCCATCATCACCCTGCTGTTTTCCTTGATTCCCTTCGGTACCCCCCTGGTTTGGGGTGCCGCGAGCATCTGGCTGCTCTTTCAGGGCGATATCTGGGCGGGAGTAGGGCTGGCCCTGTGGGGTGCGCTGGTGGTGAGCTGGATTGATAACCTGATTCGCCCGTTGGTGATTTCCAACGCGGTACGGATTCCGTTCCTGCTGGTGCTCTTCGGGGTGCTGGGCGGCATTCTCGCCTTCGGTTTTCTCGGATTGTTCCTGGGGCCGGTGCTGCTGGCCGTATTACTGGCGATATGGGACGAGTGGTTGCGGCCAGCGACGCCTGTTGCGCCGCAGGGTTGAATGTCCGCTCTATGCAGTCAGCGCACTAAGTCCTAAAAATCGCATCAGCGCCCGGCTTACCTCCTGTATTTCTATAGTTTCGAGGTGACCGATGACGCTGCCAATCCGTTCCCGGGGCACAGTTACTGCCTTATCAATCATCACTTGCGAGGCAACGCGCAACCCATTGTCTGGACTGGGATGAATGGTCACACGTAGCAGATGTTCTGCGTGCAGTTCACTCGTCAGACGGAGCACCGTCACCGAGGGCAGCGCGACAAAAGCGTCTGCCTGCACCACCAGTGCCGGTCGCGGCTTACCGTAGTCGCCGGAGACGGCGATGGTCACCAGATCGCCGCGTCTCATGGCTTCCATTCTTCAGCAAAATCATCGCGTTCCAAATACGCATCCAACTCTCGCAGGACAGCGGATTCGTCGCTATCGAGTTCGCTGGCGCGCGCCGCGATAGCGCGTGATTGCCGCTGCGCCTCAGCCCCAAAAGCGCGCTGCGCCTTCTGTTTTACATAGGCGCGCATGAAGTCGCGTAGGACTTGGGCAGCGGGCTTGTCGTCGGCCTCTGTAGCGGCAACGAAGGCGGCTTTCAAAGTGGAATCAATGCGGAAGTTGAAGGTGTCACTCTTCGGGTGTTGACTGGTCCTCGGCATAATCATGATGGCCTCCTAAAATGTATTACATACAGCAGTTATAGTGTAATTACATTTTGTGACGGGGCCAAGCTCTTAGTTTCCTTTTGATCGCCTGCTTCTTGGCCTGTCTCACACTTAGCTCTATACTCTAGGCACTAATCAGGCGATCAGTGTGTTTTTACTCTGCACCCGATCGCGCCGCTGTCTGGGTGTTATCCACGCGATGCGCCCCCTGCTTGAACTTGCCACGAGGACCCCCATCATGCGCTCCGATATGATCAAAAAAGGCTTTGAACGCACCCCCCATCGCGCCCTGCTCAAGGCTTGCGGGGTGACGGATCAGGATATGGATAAGCCCTTTATCGGAGTGGCTAATTCCTTCATCGACATCATTCCCGGTCATGTGCATCTGCAGGAGTTCGGCCGTATCGTCAAGGAGAATATCCGCGCGGCAGGGGGTGTGCCCTTCGAGTTCAATACCATCGGCGTGGATGACGGCATCATCATGGGTCACGATGGTATGCGTTACTCGCTGCCGAGCCGTGAACTGATTGCGGATTCCATCGAGACAGTGGTACAGGCCCATCATCTGGATGCGCTCATCTGTATCCCCAACTGCGACAAGATCGTGCCCGGTATGATTATGGGCGCGCTGCGCTGTGACGTGCCCACGGTATTTGTCTCCGGCGGCCCCATGGAAGCCGGACATCTGTCTGATGGAACGGCGATCGATTTGGTGACCGCCTTTGAGGCGGTCGGGCAGTTCAAGCGCGGGCAAATCACGCAAATGCGTCTCAAAGAGATTGAAGATAAAGCCTGCCCGACCTGCGGTTCCTGCTCCGGCATGTTCACAGCCAACAGTATGAACTGCCTGATGGAAGTCCTCGGGATTGCGCTGCCTGGCAACGGCACCATTCTGGCGACCGCGGCGGCGCGCCGCGACCTGGTGCGGCAGGCTGCGGACCGGGTGGTGGCGCTGGCGCTGGCGGGCGGGCCGACCATGCGGCAACTGGTGGATTTCGATGCGATCGACAACGCGTTCATCCTCGATATGGCCATGGGCGGCTCCACCAACACTGTGCTGCATACCCTGGCTATCGCCCGGGAGGCCGGTCTGGAGTATCCGCTGGCGCGGTTGAACGACCTGGCGCAGCAGGTGGCCTACCTCGCCAAGGTGTCTCCGGCCCTGTCCACGGTGCATATCGAGGACATCGGCCGCGCTGGCGGCATTCCCGCCATTCTGCATGAAGTGCACAAGCGCAATCCCGAGGTGCTGCATCTGGACAAGCCGACGGTCAGCGGCCAGAGTTTGCGCGAGATTGTGACAGCGGCGGCGGTCAAGGACAGTAAGATCATCCATCTGGCCAGCGATCCCATTTCCCCTACCGGCGGCCTGCGGGTGGTCTTTGGCAATCTCGCGCCCGAAGGCGGTATCGTCAAAATTGGTGCGGTATTGCCCGCCATGCGGAAGTTCTCGGGACCCGCGAAGATTTTTGAGAGTATGGAAACGGCGGCGGACGGTATTCTCGCCGGTGAGGTCAAGGCCGGTAATGTGGTGGTGATCCGCTATGAAGGTCCGAAGGGTGGTCCCGGCATGCCGGAAATGCTGACGCCTACCGCCAACATCATGGGCATGGGGCTGGGCGAAAGCGTCGCATTGATTACCGATGGCCGTTTCAGTGGGGCGACCCATGGGGCCTGTATCGGCCATATCTCCCCGGAGGCCGCAGAGGGCGGCCCTATCGGTCTGCTGAAAGATGGTGACATCATTTCTCTTGACCTCGATAACGGCAAAATCCACGTCGACCTGAGTGATGAGGCATTGGCCGAACGCCGCAAGCACTGGGTGCCGATCGAAAAACCCCTGAAGTCACCATGGTTGCGTCGCTATCGCAAGCTGGTGACTAACGCCGCCAACGGCGCCATTCTGGAGTCCTGAGCATTTATGAGTACTGGTGAGCTACATATTGGCGTCTATGTGGATGCCGAAAATATTCGCTACAACGGCGGTTATTCCATGCGTTACGACGTGCTGCGGCGCTTCGCCGGACGGGAGGACGAGGCGCGGTTGCTGCGCCTGAATACCTATATGGCGGTAGATGGTGAGCGCATGAAGCGTGACCATGAATACCGGGAACGGATTCGAGGCTATCAGCAGGCGGTGCGCGATCTGGGTTGGAAAATCATCGAAAAGCCGGTGCGCTGGTTTGTGGACGAAGAAGGTAACAGTATGTCTAAGGCCAATGCCGACCTCGATCTGGCTGTGGATGTGATGCTGCAGTCGGAGCGACTGGACCAGGTGTTGTTGGTTACCGGCGACGGGGACTTTTTGCAGGTGGTGCGCGCCTTGCAAAACAAGGGGTGTCGGGTCGAAGTGTTGGCCTTTCGTAATGTTTCCCGGGAATTGCAGCACGAGGCCGACGCCTTCTATTCGGGGTATTTGGTGCCGGGTCTGATTCCCTTACGCGGCGATGTGCGGGTGCCGTGGGGGGAGATGGGTTCACGCATCCGCGGTATCTGCATTCGCTGGGAGGCGGACCGTGGTTTCGGCTTCATCCGTTTTCTGACCGCCATTTCCGCCCGTTTGTGGGTGACGGATACCCGGCAGGAGGACTCTCCTTACGAGTCGGCCTTTGTCCACATTTCTGACTTGCCGCGCGAGCTGGATACGGATGATCTCCCGAGCCGGGACATCATTCTGGAGTTTGACATTGAGCCCAGCGAGACGGAAAAGGGTGGCTTCATCGCCCGCCGCTGCACGGTGGTCAATCGCTATGATGGCCGCACCGGGGGCTTGTCTAAGCAGTCCGACCGCGCCGCCGTCACGGAACGGGGGGAGGGGGGGGCGGACCCCTCTTTGGAAGACGAGTCCGAGGAGCATGAGACGGTCGCTGAGCCCTCCTGACCCCACTTCAGGCGATCAGGCTGCGAAAAAATACCTGACTACGGCGCTGGAAGTTGTAGAGGTGCTGCCGCGGTACCGGTAAATCCTCCAGGGTGCTGTGGTGAAAGCCGCGCTCCAGAAACCAGTGGGTCGTCTGGGTGCTGAGCACGAAAATCTGCTCCAGCTTCTGCTCCCGCGCCTGCTCCAGACAGTAGTCGAGCAGTTGCTCACCGCGCCCCTGGCGGCGATAGTGGCCGTCCACCGCGAGGCAGGCGACTTCGGCCATTCCCTGATCAGGGTAGGGATACATGGCTGCACAGCCGATGATCTTGCCGTCCCGTTCCATGACCACAAAACGATTGGCTTCCATTTCGAGGCGTTCCCGGCTGCGCCGCACCAGCACGCCGCGCTCTTCCATGGGACCGATCAGGTCAAGGATGCCGGGGATGTCGGCGACGGTGGCGGTCCGCAGGTGCTCAAAAGGGTCTTGAGATATGAGTGTACCGAGGCCGTCGCGGGTGAAGAGTTCGCGCAGCAGCGCACCATCCACCTGCCGGGATATGAGATGGACACGATCCACCGTTCCGGCGCAGGCGATGGCGGCACTGTGCAGATGTTCGCGCAAGTCACCTTGGATGTCGTCCCGCGTGAGCAACTCCGGCAGCTCGGACAACGTAACCTGGCGCAGGAGTTGGCCCTGGGCATCGGTCACGCCGTCTTCGTCCATGAAAAAAACCAGCTTGGCGGCGTGCAAGGCCAAGGCAGCTGCTACGGCCACTTCCTCCGCGCGGATGTTGAACAGGGTGCCCGTCGGCGAGACGCCGATGGGGGAGAGCAGGACGATTTCGTCGGCGGCAAGATGGCGTTGGATGGCCTCTGTCGCTACCCTGCGCACCTGCCCGGTATATTGGTAATCCACCCCCTCCAGCACCCCAAGGGGCTGGGCGATGATGAAGTTGCCGCTGACCACCTGCAACCCGGCATGGGCCATGGGCGAGCCCATTTGCCCCTCGGACAATGCCGCCTCCACCACCAGACGGGCGCCGCCTACCGCCTCGCGGAGTACCTGCATGGCCGCCAGGTCGGTGATGCGCTTGCCATTGACCCGCTCGGTGCGCAGTTGGTGGGCCAGCAGTGCCGCGTCAATCTGCGGCCCGGCCCCGTGCACCAGAACGACATTGATGCCCAGGCTGTTGAGCAGGGCGATGTCATGGGCGAGGCTGCGGATGCTGCCATCCGCCAGGGCGTCGCCACCGAAATTGATGACGAAGGTCTGCCCGCGAAAGCGATGAATGTAGGGCGAAGACTCGCGGAAGCTGCGGACGAAGCTATCGGCTGGCATCTGAGCACGCCGCCCCTAAAGGACATTCAGGGCGATGGCTGGACGCTGTGTTTTGGGCGGGTTTTGGGCGGCATACTCCTCCGGGCTATAGGCCTTGATCGACAGCGCGTGTATCTCCTGACGCACCGGGTCGGTGGCCGTATTGACCAGACGGTGACGTGCCAATGGGCCAAGCCCGCGAACTGGCTGCTGACAATGCTCACCTCGTAATGCCCGCCACCGCCGGACGACGCATGACCGCTGTGGGATTCCGTCCGGTCATTGATTTCCAGGAATTCCGGACTCAGGGCGTCACGCAATAAATTACCAAGGATTTCTTTGTTCATGGCAAAAATACTCCTTTATAAGGGCGAACGCTGACATCTGCGTAAACACCGGCACTGAGATAAGGTTCGGCGGCAGCCCAGGTATGGGCATCCTCCAGCGAGTCAAAACGGGCAATGATCAGGCTGCCGGTAAAGCCCGCTTCGCCCGGTTCTTCACTGTCTATGGCGGGAAATGGCCCCGCAGTCAGTAAACGCCCCTCGGATTGCAATTGATGCAGGCGCGCCAGATGATCGCCCCGCGCCGTCTGGCGCTTGCTCAGGGAATCGGGATTGTCCGTGCCAATAATGCAGTAATACATGAACCTTTTTCCTGTCGGTGAGATGTATGCCCTAAAGCTGCCCCATTTGCAGTCCGTTGGCAACCGTCTCCGCTAATCAGCGACTACGCCGACGAATCGCCATCCTTCGCCTCTTGCGGCAAAGCACGCGAGATCACCACCGCTTGAAAGAGCACGAAAATGACGGTGATGGCGAGCATGCCGAAGAGTTTGAAATCCACCCAGATACCCGTCGAAAATGCGTAGGCCACGATCAGATTCAAGGCCGCCCCGAAGAGAAAGAAGGCAATCCAGTAGCCATTGAGGCGCCGCCAGAAGGAGCGGGGGAGGGCCGCGGGCAACTGCCCGCCCATCAAGCGTTGCAGGAGCGGCTCCTCGCGCCAGTGGGTAAAGAGCAGGGCCGCCGCGAACAGCACATAGAGAATGCTGGGTTTGATCTTGATGAAGATATCGTTATGGAAGTACAGAGTCAGGCCGCCGAAGGCGAGGATCAGCAGTGTGGAGATCCAGGTCATGGTTTCGACCCTGCCGCGCCGCCACCACTGCCAGCCCATCAGCACGATGGCGGCGGCGATGAGTACCTCGGTGGCCGTGTAGATGCCATGCATCTTGTAGGCGATGAAAAAGAGAATGATGGGGAGGAAGTCGGTAAGCAGTTTCATGACGCGCCGCAGTAAATGGGGTTAAACTCTAGACTATCTAATCACAGAAAGGAGTTCGTGGACAGTGGAACGTCAACTGATCATCCAGAGTTTGGCCGCGCTTTTGGGGGATGGCGGCAGCCACCCCCTGCCGGATTTTACCGAGGTGAAGGCCGCTCGCTGGCGCCACCTGCCCCTCGGCGGCCGTCTGGAGGGGGTGGCGCGCGTGGACTTGCCGGAGATGGACGAATTGCTGGGTATCGAAGACACCAAGGCCGCACTGGACTTGAATACCCGCCAGTTTGTCGCCGGTTTTCCCGCCAATGACGCCTTGCTCTGGGGCGGGCGGGGCACAGGCAAGTCTTCGCTGGTCAAGGCGCTCCTGCGTCGCTATGCGGATCAGGGGCTGCGGGTGATTGAAATCGATCCGGATGGCATCCTCGACCTGCCGGAGATTCTGGCGGCGCTGCAGGCGGCCGATCCACGACAGGCTTATTACTTCGTGCTCTTCTGCGATGACCTGTCTTTCGGCGCCGATGACCCCGGCTACAAGGCCCTCAAGTCGCTGCTGGACGGAGGGGTGGAGGCGCGTCCGGACAATGTGCTGCTCTACGCCACCAGCAACCGGCGGCACCTGATGCCGCGCCATTTCGCCGACAATGAGGAATATCACCGCCACGGTGAGGAGATCATCCCCGGCGAGACGGCGGAAGAAAAAATCAGCCTCTCCGAGCGCTTCGGCTTATGGCTGGGCTTTTATCCCTTTGATCAGGCCATGTATCTGGATATTTGCATTATCCATCTGCAGCGTCTGGGAGTGCGGACGCCGCAGGCGGAATGGCGGGAGGAAGCCCTGCGCTGGGCCTTGCAGCGCGGCTCGCGCAGTGGCCGGGGGGCGCGGCAGTTTGCCCGCCACTGGGCCGGGTCCAGGGCACTGGCGGTGGCGGCACGATAGCAGCTTATCCTTCCGATCGTGCGCCGAGTTCGCATAGCCCATCCGGCGCTCGCAGGATCAAAGGATATTTGCCAATGTTTACAGCCTGAACCACTGACCGCGCAGGTGCGCAACCTGCTCAAAAAATTGCATGCACAGGCGCCTGCCCAGGTGGGTGAAGTGGATACCCTCTGCATCAATCGAGAATATCAGGTATCCGCCACCTTGGGTGACTAGCCACGGTCTGTGCAAGATCGGCATGCGGCTCTCGCGTGCGGGCAACTACCAGAACGCTGGTATCCATGTAAACACGCATCATCAACTCAGTACGTTATCTTCGGTGTGCAGCAGTTGGAATCTGGCGCAGTCATCGCACGCTGCCGCTTCGCCAATGCGTGGAAGCTATTGGTGCGAAAGGCGAGACTCGAACTCGCACGGCCTAAACCGCTGGAACCTAAATCCAGTGCGTCTACCAATTCCGCCACTCTCGCATTCGCGCTATCTTATGCGGAATGGCGTTTGCGGACAATGACCGGGGTGCAAAAGATGGCCAAGTCACAGCAACAATCCCGTTTGCGGCGCTTGCTGGTGGTGGAGTCGGCACGAATCATGGCCGATGAGGGCGTGGTGGACTTTCGGGTGGCCAAGGAAAAGGCGGCCCGGCGCTTGGGGGTGGGGGGCGATGCCCAGCAGGGTTGGCCAAGTAATGCGGAGATTGAAGAGGAATTGCATTCGCGTCTGCAACTTTTTCATGGCGAGGCTCATAGTGCGGAGTTACGCCAGCTCCGCGAGCAGGCATTGCAAGCTATGCACTGGCTCACTGAGTTTCAGCCGCGCTTGACCGGGCCGGTCCTGAGCGGGACGGCGACGCGCCATACGGCCATCACGCTCCATCTTTTTGCCGATACGCCGGAGAGTGTGCTCTTTTTTCTGATGGATCAGCAGGTCGCTTATGAAGAAGCCTGGCAGCGACTCCATTATGGGGATGCGCCAGCCCGCGACTATCCTTCCCTAAAATTGAATTATGCCAGCGCGGATTTGCGCCTGGTGCTCTTTGATCTGGATGAGGATCGGCGCAGCCCTGCATCTCCTGTGGATGGCAAGCCTTTGCGACGAGCGACGCTGGGACAGGTGCAAAAATTGTTGGCAGAACCGCTGACGAACCCTGTCTGAGACGTGTTACTCCTGCCCGGTGGGCAGGATAATGTCGTCGCGATTGCGAGGGCGCAGGTGTCGCCAGCCCACCAAAGCCAGGGCGATAAAAATGCCAGCCATGCCGATTCCCTCCCAGTGGCCCGGCCGCTCGCCCAATTGCAGCCAGGCAGCAACCACGCCGATCAGTGGTACTGCCAGGGTGCCCATACCGGCAATGCCCGATGGGAGTTCCTGCAAGGCATAGGCCCAGAGAAAATAGGCGAGAGCGGTTCCGGGGATGGCGTTATAGAGCAGCGCGCCGATAAACAGTGGTGTCCAGTGCACTTGCAGCGGGTCCATCAGTAAGGTGAGGATGATCAGGCCCAATCCGCCAAAAATGCTTTGCCAGAGGGTGCCGTTAAAGAGATCCAGGCCCGGCGGCGCATAACGCTTCTGCCAGAGGGCAGAGGCGGCCCATAAAATTCCTGACAGCAGGGCAAGCAGACTGCCGGTCCAGTCACCGCTAAAGCTCCAGGGCCGGAGGATGGCTACCAGACCGAGCAAGGCCAGAGCCAGAGCAGGCCACTGCAAGCCATGCAGGCGTTCGCCCAGCACGGGCCAGGCAAAAATAATGAGCCAGATAGGCATCATGTAGACGAGGATCGCTGTTTTGCCTGCCCCGTCATATTCCAGTGCCCACAGGGCAAGACCGACGAAGCCGGTGGTCTGCAACAAACCAAAAGGAATGATGTAACGCGCTGCGGGCATGGCCAATGGCCGCTTCATCCACAGCATCAGCGGAATGAGCACCAGTACACTCACCCAGACACGCAAGGTTGCAAAGAGCAGGGGCGGGCAGTCCGCAATGGCGACTTTCATAACCACCCAGTTATAGCCCCAGATCAGGGAGAGCAGGGCAAGGGCAGTAAATGGTAGCAGAGCCATGGGATCTGGCGATTCTCTGGTCATGGATACGGTTCCGTAGTGGCAGCGAATAAGAAAGACGCCTGCATAAAGAAACCGGGACAGGAATGCACCTGCCCCGGTTGGCGTTCAAAGAGGTGGTTACTTTCCTCTACCGGCGGTTATCAGGGGCGCGGTCTGGCGCGGTCATACTGCTCAGGCCAGGCGACATCTACACCGAGTTCCCCGGCAGCGTGGAGGGGCCAGTAGGGATTGCGCAGCAGTTCACGCGCCAGGGCTACGCCATCGGCCTGCTCCGTGACGAGGATATGCTCGGCCTGTATGGCCTCGGTGATCAAGCCGACCGCGACTGTGGGAATGCCCGCCTTCTGGCGGATAATGCTGGCGAAGGGCGTCTGGAAGCCGGGACCGGCGGGGATCACCGCGTCGGGCGTCATGCCGCCGCTGCTGCAATCGATAACATCGACGCCATGTGCTTTGAGTATCTTGGAAAGGGTCACAGATTGCTCCAAATCCCAGCCGCCGCGGACCCAGTCTGTAGCGGAGATGCGCACCCAGAGGGGCAGGTGTTCGGGCCAGGCCGCACGTACGGCATCGGTGATTTCGAGGGGCAGGCGCATACGGTTTTCCAGGCTGCCGCCGTAGGTGTCGGTGCGTTGATTGCTGATCGGAGAGAGAAAATTGTGCAGCAAATAGCCGTGGGCCATGTGCAATTCCAGCACTTGAAAACCCGCCGCGAGAGCTCGTCGGGTTGCGGCCACAAAATCTTTGCGTACCTTTTCCAGGTCTCGTTCGACCATAGCATGTGGTGACGTGTGGCTATGGCTAAAGGGCAGGGCACTGGGTCCTACCGGCTCCCAGCCGTCCTCTGTATTCGCTGCAATAGGATGACCACCGAGGAAGGGCGGCTGTGTGGAGGCCTTCCGTCCGGCATGCGCGATCTGGATGGCGGTAACCGCCCCCTGTTCCTTCATGAAGGCGACGATGGGTGCCAGGGCCCGTGCCTGGGCATCAGTCCAGATGCCCAGGTCGCGGGGAGAAATACGACCCTCCGGACTTACTGCGCTGGCCTCGACCATGACCAAGCCCGCACCACCCACAGCGCGGCTGCCGAGGTGCACCATGTGCCAGTCACTCGCCACTCCATCCGGGGTGGCGTACTGGCACATGGGTGCCACACAGATGCGGTTACGCAACTCGACACTGCGCAAGGTCCAGGATGAAAAAAGCTTCAGACTCATGCCGTGGTTCCGAGATGACGGGCGAAGTGGTCGAGCGCCAGACGCCAGCCTTCTTTAGCCGCCTCCGGACGGAAACTGTCCCGTGGATCAGCAAAAAAGCCGTGTGGTGCGCCTGGGAAGAGGGTCAGGGTATAGCGCTTTTGCGCGGTGCTCAGCGCGGTAGCAATGCGGCCATGCTCTTCGGGGGTGATGGACTGATCTTCCGCGCCATACAGTAGCAGCAGTGGGGCGCGCATCTGATCCACCAGATGCAGCAGGGGCTTGCGTCCGGCCGGGTCCTGATCAGGAGCGATACCAGCACCATAAAAAGCCACGGAGGCGCTGAGTTTGTCCGCATGGACGGCATTCGCCATGAAGGCAAAACGCCCACCCATGCAGAAGCCCAGCACACCAATCGCGTTTTTGCGTACTTCAGCGCGCTGCTGCAATGCCGCGATGGCCAGTCCGGCTTCTTGCATGGCAAGGTCATCGTGCAGTGTCCTGAGATGGCCGATGGCCCCATTAAAGTCTGAATATTCATAGATCTTGCCATGATAAAGGTCGGGAACAATGGCACAATATCCGGCTTTGGCGAGACGCTCAGCGACGTCCTGGAAATGGGCATTGACGCCAAAGGCTTCAATGAATACCACAATGGCCGGATGGGGACCCGCACCGGCAGGCCGGGCGTACCAGGCACGGGGACCATTATCGAGCTGAATCCATTCAGATGTAATCTGGGACATAAGGGTTCCTCTCCAGGTTAGTATGGTGTTACGCGTAATACGGGGCAGTCTGATTCAGGCTGCCAGTGATTGGACATAAAGCTGCAGTTGTCGCAGACACCGCTGATAGGCTTCGACGGATTGGGCATTTTTGCCGAGGCCGACACAGCCCTCAATGGCGGCAACGATGAACAGGGCGACCTCTTTGGGCGCGACGTCGGCGCGGACTTTCTGTGCTTGTTGTCCATCCGCCAGCGCTGTTGCCATCACCTCAACCCAGAGTTCAAGAATTTGCTGCAGGCCACGGCGAAATTCTTCATCCAGCGGACTCATCTCCTGGATAAGATTATTCAGGGGGCAACCGTAACGAATTACCGATTCATCTGCAGTCCTGATTTTTTCTTCGAGGATGCGCTGGAGGCTGGCTAAAGGATCGTCGTGTTCGGTAAAAGGGGCGAACCAGCGGGCCGCCAATTGTGGGGCGATCACTTCTTTGATGACGGCCAGGCCAAGTTCGCGCTTGGTACCGAAGTGATGGTAAAGCGCGCCCTTACTGACTGAAGTGTTGGCGAGAATGCGCTCTAGGCTGGCGGCCTGATAGCCGGACTCCAGAATCTCGGTATAGGCGGCATCCAGCAGATCGCTGCGCGTTTGCTCCGGATTGCGGGTCTTGCGTATAGCCTGTGTCGTCATAGGTTTGAAAGATACCGACCAAGCGGTATCTTGTCAATAAATTTGTATGGGCATCAGCAAAATGCAGGTAATGCGGCCGATGCGTTGGCCACTTTGATCAATGGCGTTACACTGGCTGCCTGAGGTGCGAATTGGGGTGACTGGCATGAATGCGTCAATAGATTTCCAGCGACAGGGCGACAAGCAGAATTCCGCTTTTTTTGAAGAGTGGCTGGGCCGCTTGCTGGAAGATCGAGACCGCCAGGGGCTGAGCGAAAACATCGGCCGCATCGATAGTCTGATGATTACGGTAGAGCCTGGGCATTCTGCGGCCTACGTCGGTGAACTCTGTCTGATGACACCTTATAACTATCTGGTCACCCTGGAGACGGAGCGGCATTCGACCCACATCCTGCGTATCGATATGAATGCTCCCGACGTCTTGGTCCGTGAGGTGAAAGATCCCAACCTGCACGGTATCTTCCGCAGCCTCAATGAGGTCTACCCCATTGGCGCGCAACGGCCAAACTCCCGGTATATGGGTGAAATCTTTCAGGTTAAAAATCTGCACGAGGTGGTGGAGACGCAGAAGGTTCGGGAAATTCGCTTTTTCAATCAGGAGCAGGTCTGGCAGCTGGAGTTACCCGGGAATATGGCCATCGTTAAGCCCTCTCCTTATACCCATAATATTGTTGGTTACTGGGAGCGCCCCGATGATCATATCCGCGTCTATTCGCTGGGTGTGTCGTCCATCCGGGAGGACATGCAGGCGGCTTTTGAACGGGCCAAGGCATTGCGTGAAAAACTCGGCCTCGACAGGCTGCTCCTGCCCATCGACCATCTGGCCACACGGGTATACAGCCAGAACCGGGAGGCGGCCATTCTCGAGTATCTGACCCTGTCCAGTTATTACTATTGGGGTTCTTACGATATTCCTGATCAGAACTCGTCCACGAATGTTACCAAGAGTGTGCATTTCGCCAGCGAACTCCAGAGCCCTGCCAAGGTTTTTACGGCAGCGAATCACCCGTATTTCTGCAACCATCTGATTGGCAAACCTTCGCCCACCGAAGCCTTTGTACGAAACTTTGGACCACGTTTGCATCATCTGGCGGTGGCGGTGAAGGATGGACGCATCGGAGATCAGATCAATATCGACCATGTGGTAAGCGCCCTGCAGAATTGCGGGCAGAAATTCCTGCTGGAGGTCATTGGCTCAGAGCAGGAAGGGCTAAAGCAGATCTTCTCCAGCGCCTCGGAGCATTCCTCACTCATTGTGGAGTATGTACAGCGCTTCGGAGATTTTCAGGGCTTTTTCACTAAGGATAATGTCGCCGACCTGACGGCGGCGGCAGGTGCGGATGAGACCCTACGCCGCTTGGATGCGGCGGCGCGTGTCTGAGCGGAGAAGCGCTCAGAAGTAGCGCAGCGACAGATCCAGGCTGCGCAGATGGCGGGTGAGGCTGCCGACGGAGATGAAATCCACGCCGGTAGCCGCTACCTCGGCGATGTTGTGCAGGCCCATATTCCCTGAAGCCTCCAGGGGCAGACGCCCGGCGACCCGCTGCACGGCATGGCGCAGATCCTCCAGGGAGAAATTGTCGAGGAGGATCATGTCGGCACCCGCACTCAGCGATTCTTCCAACTGGGTCAGATTTTCTACTTCGACCTCTATACGGGTCAGCGCCGGGGCGATTTGCCATGCTACCGTGAGCGCCGCGGTGATGCCCCGGCAGGCGGCGATATGGTTTTCCTTGATAAGGATGCCGTCGTAAAGACCCAGCCGGTGATTATGACCACCACCGACGCGCACCGCATATTTCTGGGCCTGGCGCAGGCCAGGGATGGTCTTGCGGGTATCCAGCAGACGCGTTTTATGGCCGCTCAGGGCGTCGACATAGGCGCGGACCTGGGTCGCGGTACCGGACAGAGTCTGCAGAAAATTCAGTGCCGTGCGCTCTCCGGAAAGTATGGCGCGTGCCGGACCCTCCAGAATGCAGAGGATCTGATCGGGGGCGATGCTTGCCCCCTCGGCGGCCTGCCAGGTGATCCGGATCGCTGGCGAGAGGGCGGCAAAGGTGGCCTCGGCATAGGCCTGTCCGCAGAAAATACCCTTTTCGCGACTGATGATACGGGCACTGAGACGATTGGCGGCAGGGATGAGTGCCGCGGTCAGGTCGCCACTGCCCATATCTTCGGCAAGGGCGTGTCGTACGGTGAGCGATAAATCAGCAGGAATCATGCGGGAACCTCATTGCGGTCGACCCGGAAGAGCCAGACCAGGTCGATGATGGCGGCAATGGGGGGACGATACCGCCAGCCATTGCCCGCCGCAGAAACTGCTCATGGGGCGACAGAATGTGCCCGGACAAAGGTTCAAGCAGATAAACTGGGCGGTTAGCCATGCGGATCCCTGCGCCCCGTCACAAATGCTCCAGTCGCTGTGCCTGTTCGCTGAGTTGCAGCAGGGCGGCATCCATTTCGCGCAGACGCTCTTCCTCCTTGGCGACGACCTCGGCGGGCGCGCGGTTGCGGAAGCTTTCCTGGGCCAACTTAGCGGTGGTTTTCGAGCGATCTTGTTTCAGACGTTGCTGTTCTTTCGCCAGACGGGCCTGCTCGGCCGCCACGTCAATGACTCCCGCGAGAGGGACGAGGACGCGCAGGTTGCCGACCAGTTGCAAGGCGGCGGGCGGCGCTTCTTCTTCCGTGCCCAGCCATTCCAGACTGGCGAGGCGGCTGAGAGCGAAGAGCCAGTGAGCGTATCGTTCTGCGCGCTGGCGGTCGCTGGCGTCGCCCCCCTGCAGCAGCAGCGGCAGCGCCTTGCCGGGTGCTATATCCATCTCGCCACGCACCGAGCGGATGGCGCGGATGACGGCAATCAGCCATTCCGTATCGCCATCCGCCTGGGTGTCGATACGGGAGAGGTCCGCCACCGGATAGGGGGCGAGGGCAATGCTGTCGCCCGCCTTGCCGATGACCGGGGCTATCCGCTGCCAGAGTTCCTCGGTGAGGAAGGGCATCACCGGGTGCATCAGCCGCAGGCCAGCCTCCAATACCCGCAGCAGGGTATTGCGGGTGCCGCACTGCTGTGCTGAGGTAAACGGGCTGTCACTGCGCAGGACGGGTTTGGTCAACTCGATATACCAGTCGCAGTAGTCATTCCAGAAAAACTGGTACAGCGCATGGGCGGCGTCGGCAAAGCGATACTGGTCGATGGCGCTGTTGACGACCGCTTCGCAGTGCTGCAGACGACCGATAATCCAGCGTTCCGGCGCCAGCAGTTCGCGCTCGCCTTCCAGATCGGCCGGATTTTGTATCTGCATCAGGGCAAAACGCGAGGCGTTCCAGAGCTTGTTGCAGAAATTGCGATTTCCCTCCACCCGCTTGAGGTCAAATTTGATGTCCCGACCCTGGGTGGCCAGTGCCGCGAAGGTGAAGCGCAGGGCGTCGGTGCCGAAGGCGGGAATGCCGTCGGCGAATTCCTTACGGGTGGCCTTTTCGATTTTGGCCGCCATCTGCGGCTGCATGAGGCCACGGGTGCGCTTGGCGACGAGGTCTTCCAGGCTGATCCCGTCGATGAGGTCGATGGGGTCGAGGACATTGCCCTTGGACTTGCTCATCTTCTGGCCCTCGGCATCGCGCACCAGACCGTGGACATAGACTTCATGGAATGGCACATCGTCCATGAAGCGCAGGCCCATCATGATCATCCGCGCCACCCAGAAAAAAATGATGTCGAAGCCGGTGACCAGCACGCTGGTGGGGTAGAACTGGGCAAGGTCCGATGTTTTTTCCGGCCAGCCCAGGGTGGTGAAGGGCCACAGCGCCGAACTGAACCAAGTATCGAGCACGTCCGGGTCGCGTTCCAGCACCACCGGCATGCCGTAATGGCGGGCGGCTTCCGACTGCGCTTCCTCTTCACGACGGGCGACAAAGATTTTGCCGTCGGGACCGTACCAGGCGGGAATCTGGTGCCCCCACCAGAGCTGGCGGGAGATGCACCAGTCTTCAATACGCTGCATCCAGTCGAAGTAAGTTTTATTCCAGTTTTCGGGCACGAAGCGGATGCGGCCTGCTTCCACCGCGCGGATGGCGGGTTCGGCCAGTGGTGCGACCTTTACATACCATTGATCAGTCAGGTAGGGCTCGATGACGGCCTGGGAGCGGTCGCCACGGGGCACCATGAGCGGGTGTTCGTCGGTGCGTTCCAACAGATTTTCTGCCTCCAGCAGAGCAAGAATCTGCTGGCGGGCGGCATAACGGTCCAGTCCGCGTAAGGCCTCGGGAATATCCCCGGCAACGACGTTGTCGCCGAAGACTTCGATACGGTCCCGGATACGGGCATCGGGGGTAAAGACGTTGAGCAGGGCCAGACCGTGTCGCTGCCCCACCTGATAATCGTTGAAATCGTGGGCTGGGGTGATTTTGACGCAGCCCGAGCCGAATTCTGGTTCGACATAAGTGTCCGCGATGATGGGAATCTCGCGGTTCATGATCGGCAGGCGCAGCGTCTTGCCGATGAGAGCGGCATAGCGCGGATCTTCAGGGTGCACCGCCACCGCCACGTCGCCCAGCAGCGTTTCC
Organism: Acidithiobacillus sp.; assembly: GCF_027322205.1. GTDB lineage: Bacteria > Pseudomonadota > Gammaproteobacteria > Acidithiobacillales > Acidithiobacillaceae > Acidithiobacillus. Next base: position 55,412 of record NZ_DAHVHY010000003.1, on the reverse strand, counting down.
GGACGGGTGGTGGCCACCACGAGGGCGCCACTGCCATCGCTGAGGGGATAGCGGATATGCCAGAGGGCGCCTTGTTCTGCTTCGCTGATGACTTCCAGATCAGAGACTGCCGTGCGCAGGACCGGGTCCCAGTTCACCAGCCGCTTCCCGCGATAAATCAGACCCTCGTCATGCAGGCGGACAAAGACCTCGGTGACGGCATGGGAAAGCCCGCTGTCCAGCGTAAAACGCTCGCGCGACCAGTCACAGGAGGCCCCTAGCCGTCGCATCTGCCGGGTGATATGGCCGCCTGATTCCTGACGCCACTGCCAGACCCGTTCCAGAAAGGCACCGCGGCCCATTTGCTGGCGGTCACCGCCTTCCTGCACCAGTTGCCGTTCCACCAGCATCTGGGTGGCGATGCCCGCATGGTCGGTGCCTGGCTGCCAGAGGGTGCGCTCGCCGCGCATCCGGTGGACGCGGGTGAGGATATCCATCAGGGTATCCTGAAAGGCATGGCCCATGTGTAGGGTGCCGGTGACATTGGGTGGCGGCAGCATGATGCAGTAGGGCGTGCCGTCGCCTTGCGGCTGGAACAGGCCATGGGCTTCCCAGCGCGTGTAGCACTGGGTTTCGATTTCGGCGGGGGCGAAGGGGCGGTCCAGAGTGTCAGTCATAATAGGGTGTATTACTCAATTTCCGAGGCGTTAATCTGGTCCAGACCTTCGTGCAGGACACGCTGCAGTATTTCCGGAAGCGATTTGCGAATATCTCCAGCCAGGCTTTCGCGCAGCTTGATGCCCTCCAGCGCAAGGGTTCGCATGATAGTCAGACTGACCTGCTCTTTCCAGACGGTTTGCAGGCGCTGTGTCACCAGATCTTCCATCTCATTGATTATCCGCCGTTCAATCTCCTGGAAAAGCAGATCCTCGAAGTCTTTGAGAAAGTCGAGATCTACGGGAGGTGTCGGAACCGCGGGCGCGACCGTATCCGTGGCGCGCGCTTGCATTTCTGCCGTCTCAGGTATGGGCGATGGTGTTGGTGTCGCATCCAGTTCATGTTCTTCAATAGCTTCGTTGACTGTGGGGCGTGGCGCTACCGTTGCAGTATCCAGCCAGCGCGGGTCTGCTTGTGCGTATCCAGCGCGCACCGCCGCTGCACCAGAGGGTGATTCTGGGGCGGCCTCCTCCCAATGCATTGAAAATGTGGCGGCATGATCAGCTATGACCACAGATTCCGGGGGGATCGTTGGAGGATGCTCCGGCGATGTTTCTATCCTCGTCTCTATTGGGTGCGTTTCCGCTTCCGGTGCCTCGTTGTCTGTATGCCGCCAAAGTTGTGGTGGCAGTCCCTCACGCAAAAGATGGGTGAGCAGTAAAGGCGCTTCATCACCGGCATCCTGTTGCTCTTCAAGGGTGGGTTCTTTACGTGTCGGTATGCTTGCCATGGGTGCGTCTCCGGTCAGGCTTCCAAGGGATGCACCTGCATGGTGAATCCCGCATTCTTCAATTGTCTGTATCGTTCTCTGGCGAGGCTGCGAGGCCGCTCCGCGACAGGAATGAAGTCGATAAGCCGCTCGCATGCGGGGACAGGTGCCGGTAATTCGTCCAGCCCGCAGAGCACTAACGCTTTGCTCTGCGGGGGCCAGACGCCACCATCATGGATGCGTATTGATTCTCCTGTACCCCGGACATGGGGCACAAAAGCACCAGCCTGGAAAGTCCAAAGGAGATCATCCATGATCTGCCCCATCTCGATGTCCGGGCACAGGATATCTGCTTCTCCCATGACCTGCCAGACTTTCGCAATCACCCGGCACATGCCGCGCTGCTGCTCGTGCGGGGTGAGCAGCGTCGGCGGCAGTTCATAGAACGAGGCGATGGGCAAACTGTGGTCCTCTCAGACCACCTGCCGCGCTCGTCGCAGCAAATACTCCACTAACAATGGCACCGGGCGGCCCGTCGCACCTTTATTCTCACCGCTCTTCCACGCCACCCCGGCGATATCGAGATGCGCCCAATGATAGTTTTCGGTGAAGCGCGAGAGGAAGCAGGCGGCAGTGATGGTCCCTGCTGGCCGACCGCCGACATTGGAGAGGTCCGCAAAAGGGCTCTTCAATTGCTCCTGGTATTCGTCGAAAAGCGGTAGCTCCCAGGCCCGATCCATACTTTCCTTACCGGCAGCAATAAGCGCATGGACGAGTTCTTCGTGATTGCCGAGCACGGCCGCAGTCTGGTGCCCCAGAGCGATGACGCAGGCGCCGGTAAGGGTGGCCATATCGATCACTACGTCCGGTTCGAAACGCTCAACATAGGTTAAAGCATCCGCGAGGATCAGCCGTCCCTCGGCATCGGTGTTAATAATCTCCACGCTCAGACCTTTCATGCTCTTATGGATGTCACCGGGCTTGGTAGCCTGTCCGTCGGGCAGATTTTCTGAGGCGGGTACCACGGTAATGACGTTCAGCGGGAGTTTGAGCTCAGCCGCAGCCTGAATAGCCGCCAGAGCTGATGCCCCGCCGCACATGTCATATTTCATCTCATCCATCTTATCGGCGGGCTTCAGGGAGATACCGCCCGCATCAAAGGTGAGACCCTTGCCGACCAGGACGATCGGTGCCTGATCCTCGGCGCCGCCCCAATATTCGAGAATGATCAGCCGGGGTGGCTGTCGGGATCCGTTGGCGACGCCGAGGAGCAAATGCATTTCCAGGGCTTCCATGGCATCCGGACCGAGGATAGTGCTTTTGATGCCCAGACGCTGGGCCATGGCCTCCGCTTGTTCAGCAAGCCAGGCAGGGGTGCAGACATTCCCCGGTTCGTTGGCCAGATCCTTAGCCCACGCGACGGCCCGTGCCGTCGCGTGGGCTTCTGTTGCGGCACGCTGAATCTCTGTGAAATAGGTTGGATTATCATCAGCAACAATGAGTTGCAGGGTATCAAAAGCCCGTTGTGGGCTGTCTGCGGGCTTTTTATGCCGGTCAAAGTGATAATCGACTTCCGCTATCGCCTGAACCAGAATTTTAGCGAGGGCCGCTGCGGAACGATGGACCACAGGGGTATCCAGCAGATGTAAGCTGACACGGCTGATGCGGGCACTTTGTAAAGCACTTGCCGCGGCAAGTGCGGCTTTGCGAAATTGACGATCATTGATCTTGCCATGGGTACCGAGGCCTAGGACAAGCACCCGTGCAGCGGCAATTTTTGGAACCTGATAGAGTATCTGCGTCTCGCCACAGGCACCGCTGAAATCTCCGGTATGGAGGAGTGCCTGGAGGACGCCGCCGCTGGCCAGATCAATCAGCGTGGCGGCGGGGCTCAGTACGCCACCTTCATACACTCCGACAACCACACAGTCATTATTGTCGGCGGTTGGGTTCTGGCACTGTACGGCTATCTCCACGGTGGTTCTCCTGATAATCTGTAGGCGAGGAATTCGAGATGACGTTAGAGATGGAAAATAAGCCCCAAGGGCACCGGGAATCAAGTCTTGCGAGTAATCTCCGGGGGGTGCCCGTTTGACGCGCATCCATATGCAGCTCGTGCGGAATATCACGACCTCTTTTCTACTGACCGGCCTGGTGGTGTTTGCCATCCTGGCTATCGGCCAGATGACCCAATTGTTGAGGCAAGTCGCTTCTGGCCAGTTGCCATTATCGATTGTACTGCAATTGCTGGGCCTGGCGGTACCTACGCTGTTGGTTATGGTATTGCCGCTGGCCTTTTTCTTCGCGGTTTATCTGGTGTTCAGTAATCTCTATCGTTCCAATGAGATGGTGGCTATTCGCAGTACAGGGACCGGGTTGTCAGGGCTGCTGCCGTCCGTCGCGGTAGTAGCGGCAGGTGTTTTTTGCCTGGAACTGATTTTGTCTCTTTCCTGGGCGCCTGGTGCGCAGCGCCAGTTACAGGTCGAATCTGTGCGCCTGGCCAATGCTGCGGCCGAGGCTATGCTGCAGCCCGGCAGTTTCACGAAGTTACCCGGCGGTCGGGTTATTTATGTAGGGCAATCCGTGGGTAAAAACAGTCACCGTTTCCGCGAGATATTCTTGTCTATTGCCCAGGGTAAGCAACTGGACTTGGCGACGGCAGCTTACGGGGAGATCAAGCCCAGTCAGGACGGCGCTCTGACCCTGGTGCTGGTGGATGGCCAACGCTATCTGGGACAGCCGGGGCAAGATGGATTCAAAGTCCTTTCCTTCGCGCGTTATCGGGTGTTGCTGGGTAACCCGGTCACTAGCACTGCCCAGCCGGGCGGTATCAACTGGGGTAGCGCGTCTCTGTCTCAGCTTGGGCATCACCTGTGGGGCACCGAGAGGCGCTTTGCAGTAACCGAGTTGGAGTGGCGCCTGCTCTGGCCGCTGGCGCTACCTTTATTGGCGTTGCTGGCTATTCCGTTGGCCTACAGTGAGCCTCGGGGTGGTGGACGGGCGGCAGGCATGCTGGTAGGTATACTGTTTTTGTTGGCTATCAATAACATCGTGATTTATGTCAAAGAGCATATGATGAGCGGCAGGATGCCGGTTTTCCCCGGATTATTTTGGGTGCTCCTGCTGATTTTGGCTGTGGCCATGTACACTTTCTTCAGGCGTAGTCGCGATCTGCCGATTTTCCCTGCCTGGTCGGGTCGGCGCGCGTCATGAAGCGCGCCGACCGGCTGCTGTTTCGTGGTATGCTGTTATATAGCAGCCTTTTGCTGGTTATGCTTCTGACGCTGGTGTACATCGCCCAGTTGGTTGCCAAATCATCCGGACCAGGGCATGGAGTCTGGTCTATGACGCGGCTGCTTTCCTATGCCGCTTTGCAGTTGCCCGATGTGGCTTATGATGTGATTCCACTGGCATTACTGCTCGGTGCGCTGGTCTGGATGAGTATCCTGAGCGGACATTCTGAGGTGATCGCCTTACGCATGTCGGGGTGGTCAGTCTGGCGTCTGGAACAGCCGCTCTTGCTGGTCGGGGTGCTAGGCGCTGGCCTTATGTTTGCTCTGGGAGAATGGGTGATCCCGGTCACCGCGCCAGCTGCCGAGGCCATGTGGACCAATACCGATGCGCCAGGTGCGGGATTTCACAACATGGGGGCGCAGGGGCTCTGGTTGCGCTACGGTGCACAGATTATCCAGATTGGCGCGGTGGGAGATGGCGGGAAGGTTTTGCAGGATCTGCATCTCGCCCGGATACGCCAGGGTATGGTGGGGGTGGACGCCATGACTACGGCCAGCGAGGCGACATTCAAAGAGGGGCACTGGAGCTTGCACGATGTCCAGTTTTTCGAAATTACGCCAGATCAGATACGGATGACGCGTGTTGCGGAGATGCCGTGGTCAGTGACGCTCCATCCGGCCACCCTGCGTAGCTTTGCTCATCCGACACGAACCATGACGCTGCCTACCCTGTGGCAAAGTTATCAGGCTTTGCAGAGCGGCGCGCTGAGTATGAATCGCGTCGCTCTCGCCTTTTGGCGCAGGGTGAGTTATCCATGGGTGGGCCTGGTGATGATTTTGTTGGCGGTACCTTTTGTGACGCGCAACCCGCGCGGCGGTAACCTGGCCGCGCGGGTTATGGCGGGACTAGTGTTGGGGCTGGGATTTCATTTCCTTACGGAGATGTCGGGATATATCAGCGTCTCAGGCGGAATACCCCCTTTAGCCGCTACTTTCTTACCGATTGCGCTCTTTGCGGCTATCGCCGGGGTTTTGCATCGTTTTACCTGAGTGCGGCGTCACGCTGGCGAATCAATTCCTGATCAAATGCATTGTCGAGCTCCTGTGAGAGTTTGAGCACTTTGCGGAAGAGGCGCGGATCCGCGTCATCCGCCTGAGTACGCAGACGTAAGCGGGCAAGACCATCAAAACTGTGGGCGCGATCCACTGGGTCGTTGGCCGATTGACACTGGTTGCCTTGATAGAGGGCGTTGAGCACTTCAGCGGTCAGTGCATCGTCGAGTTTGTCTTCCTGTGCTGCACGGAGTGCTGCCTCCGGGACCATGTCTTCGAGGAAGGGATATCCCAGATGCTGATTGAGAAATTGTACAAGTTCTTGATAGGTCATGGTGGACTCCAGGCTTAGAGAGAGCGGATCATGCCGTCGTTGAGGGAAACACCACATGCTTCGGCGACACGTTGAAAATAATATTGCAAATCGAGGGGTATGGTCACGCCGTCGAGCAGGCGCAGCAGGTGAAAGTCGGCCGTTAGGACGATGTCGATCAGCGACAGGGTGCCCGTGTAACAGCGCTGTTTGGCAAGTACTTTGCCGAGTTCACGTAGACGTCCGCGGTTTTCCAGTTGCTGATAGGCGCCATAGCGATCATTGGCGAGGGATTCTATAGACTGCTGAAAACGACGTTCACATTCCTGCCGGTAAAACTCCATATCTTCGGGATCGCCGCAGATTTCTTCATAGGCGGGCAGGACTGGGGCAATAAGACGGTCACCGAGTGCGGTCAGTCCCGCACGCCACTGCACAAAAGCCTCCCATTCGGCTGCTGGAATACTGCTGTGCAGCGCCGGGGTATCCGGATAGCGTGCATCCAGGGCGGCCAGTTCAGCGAGTTTCCCCTGCTGTGCCTGACCATCTGCATGCACCAGCACCGGCAGTTCGGCAAAGCCCAGATCAAAAGCGGTTTCCTGATCGCGCAGGGCGCAGGGATGATCGTTCCAGTGCAGGCCTTTGGCGCCAAGGACCATGCGCAGCATCTGGCCTTCCACGGAGGACCAGTGGTGGTAGAGCGTCGGCCCGGTCGTGTTTTCCGGCACGCGTCAGTTTATCCGGCCCACTGCAGGACGTGATGCCATTGGCTGACCGTGACCGGCAAGATAGACAGGCGATTACCTTTGCGGATGAGTGGGCTGTCTAAAAACTCTGGCATGGTACGTAGGCTATCCAGCGCAATGTTATGCGCAAAAGTCTGGCGGTAAGCCACATCTACCAGGTCCCAGCGCGGTTGCTGGAGGCTGGATGCCGGGTCGTAATGGTTGCTCTGCGGATCGAACTGGGTGGGGTCTGGATGCGCGGTGCTGACTACTTCAGCGGTTCCGACGATGCCGGGGACGGGCACGCGCGAATGATAAATGAAGACCCCGTCCCCTATCTGCATGCTGCGTAGGAAATTACGGGCCTGATAATTGCGGATGCCGTCCCAGGGTTCTTGCCCGCGCTGCTGCAAGTCCTGCAAGGAGAAGGCGTCCGGTTCGGTCTTCATCAACCAGTAGGCCATGCGGTCAATCCAATGTTACGGGATGGTCGAGCCGCCGGCTCAGCAGGCGGCTGACTGCATCCTCCAGGGATTCCCCGGTCTGGCTATTCCGCCATGTGCCATCCTGCTGCGCGAAACGCGCCGGACCATCGCTGCAAGCCAGCCAGACTTGTTGCACCGCTTCCTGACGATTGATGATGATCTGACTATCATCGGGCAGGAGTAAAGTGAGTACGCTGTCCACGAGATCGCTCTCCACTTCGGGAGCACTGGCTTCTATTCGGCTCAGCAGATCATTGAGGGTATTTTCGACGGTGACGGCGAAGCTCTGTGCGTTCATGGGGCTATCCTCGATCATCGCTCTATGATGAGACCTGTCGGGCTGCAGAGCAAGTTGTCGTCGGCGTGCGGGTTCCGCAGGAAGGCTTTATGGACGCGGACCACGATGCAGTATCTTCAGGAAGGACTCCCCGTAAGCCGCCAATTTGCGTTCGCCGATGCCGGGGACTGTGGCCAGCCCCTCCAGGTCGCGGGGGCGTCGTTGCAGCATTTCCATGAGGGTGGCGTCGTGGAAGATGACGTAAGGAGGCACGCCCTGTGCCAAGGCCAGTTCGCGGCGGTGCTGGCGCAGGGCTTCCCAAAGATTTGCATCCTGGAGTGCGACTTCCGGGCGTTTGTCGCGCTGCTTGGGTGTCGTGCTTTCATGCTGGCGCAGCGTCAGTTTTTCCTCGCCGCGCAGGAGCGGACGACTGCTCGGGCTGAGGCGCAGGCCACCGTGACCCTCGGCATCGACTTCCACCAGTCCGCGCAGTAAGAGATGGCGAAAAAGGGCTCGCCAAGCGTTAGCGGAGAGTTCTTTGCCAAGGCCATAGACGGTCAACTGGTGATGGCCCCATTGCTGGATGCGCGGGTCTTCGCGGGCCAGGAGCACGTCGACCAGATATTGCACCCCGAAGCGCTGACCGGTCCGATGGATGGCAGAAAGGGCTTTCTGGGCAGCGACGGTGGCGTCCCAGGTGGCAGGGGGCTGCAGACAATTATCGCAATTGCCACAGGGCAGGGCGAGGTGTTCGCTAAAGTAGCCGAGCAGGGTCTGACGTCGGCAGTCGGTGGTTTCGCAAAGGGCGAGCATGGCGTCCAGTTTGTGCCCTTCCATCTGCTTGCGCGGCAGGTCGGCTTCTGATTGCTGAATCATTTGCCGTAACTGCACCACATCCTGCAGGCCATAGTGCATCCAGGCCTCGGCGGGCAGCCCGTCGCGGCCGGCGCGGCCGGTTTCCTGATAATAGGCCTCAATGCTCTTAGGCAGATTCAGATGGGCGACGAACCGGACATTGGGCTTATCGATACCCATACCGAAGGCGATGGTGGCGACCATGATCACCCCTTCATCCCGCTGAAAATGTTGTTGGTTGCGGCGCCGCTCGTCGGCGCTCAGGCCAGCGTGGTAAGGCAGGGCGCCGAGTCCCTCACCTTGCAGCCATTCGGCCACTTCTTCGACGCGCTTGCGGGACAAGCAGTAAACGATGCCCGCCTCGCCCGCGTGGCGGTCGCGGATGAAGCGTAACAAGGCGTTGCGCGCGCCCTGACTACCGCTGTTGATGTGGTAACGGATATTGGGGCGATCGAAGGAGCGGATAAAGACGGCAGCCTTCTGCAACGCCAGTCGCTCGATGATTTCCTGGCGGGTTTTCGAGTCGGCGGTGGCGGTAAGGGCGATCCGCGGCACTTGGGGAAAGCGCTCATGCAGCACCCGGAGCTGCAGGTATTCCGGGCGAAAGTCGTGGCCCCACTGGGATACGCAATGGGCTTCGTCGATGGCGAAGAGATTGATGGTGGCTCTTTGCAGCAGGGCGAGGGTGCGTTCCTGTAGTAAGCGCTCCGGGGCGATGTAGAGCAGATCAATGGCGCCTTGCAGCAGTGCCTCTTCGGTGGCACGCGCTTCTGCGGGGCTGGCGCTGGAGTTCAGGGCGGCAGCCGCTACGCCGGCCTGACGCAGGGCATTGACCTGATCTTCCATGAGCGCTATCAACGGAGAAACCACCACGCCGACGCCTGCCCGGGCGATGGCGGGAATCTGATAGCACAAGGATTTGCCGCCCCCGGTGGGCATGAGCACCAGCGCATCTTTGGCCGCCATCAGGGTCTGGATCACCTCTTCCTGTGGCGCCCGGAAGGCATCATAGCCGAAGGTATGACGGAGTATTTCTAATGGCTGCTGTATGCTGGAGATTGGCATGGTGACTCAGGATACCGGCAAAGGGTGTTTGGACCAAATCAGGTGATCAATCGGCCTTCCTGCCCATCTGGCGCGGCGAGTGCGCCGCTGACAATGATCAGGCTGCCGTAGACCCAGATCAGTATCGCAATCATCAGCACCACGAAGATGACTAGAAATACTACCCCTACTACGAGTTTGGCGACGAGTGGCGTCGCCATAAATTTCAGCAAAAACCCGATGAGGCCAAGGATGAGCCCGACAGAGAGGGCGCAATGATCAGGGCGAGCACCAGGATCAGCGTGACCATGTAAGGAAAAAAGAGCCAGACCAGACGATTGCTAAAAATATGTAGCGCACTTTTTAGCGCTGATTTTGGTGTTGCACCATAAGCGGCATAGAGCATAAATACATATCCAAAAAAGGTGCCGATCAGGGTAGAGACTAACAGGGCGATCCAGACATCTGGTCGGGCGAAGGTGTCGGGTGGCAGGGGATGCCCAGGTGTCGCTGACAGGCCCGAAAAAGCCACAAGGATTATGGCCAGGGCCGCGGGTAGCAGAGACAGTGTCCAGGCCTCAGCCCGTCCGATTCCCCACAACAAGTCTCCCATGGCCCAGTCTTGTCCGGCAATGACCTTGGCTAGCAGATGGTAGAAGCCAATGCTGATGACATATGTCCAAAGGTACATAGGGAAGCGCCACAGGTCGGCCGGGGACAAGGGGGTGTCGTGCATGGCTGGGTCTCCTGATGGTGGCTGTTTCACAAGCTGCGCAGTGGGGTAGCCCGCATGTGTCATTTTTATCCGTTACCCGGTCGCGCAAATATCGGGCAGGATGTTTGATAAATTACGGGTTCTGTGCCATCAATTCGCGCGGCACTGAGTTGACGGCCCCAGACGCAGCCGCTGTCCAATGCCAGCAAACGCGGCTGCACCAGCAGACCTTGGGTGGCCCAGTGGCCGCAGATGATGGCACCAGAAGTCTGTCTTTCAAAAAACCGCTGGTGCCAGGGCACAAACTCATGGGCAGGGTCTTTGGGCGGCGTGTTGGGCCAGCTAAAAAAGCCTTTGGCGGTCACGTAGCGGGCGCGGGTGAACACTGCGACCCGGAAGCGCTGTGCCTCCTCCTCGTTGCGACAATCCTGCCAGCGGTTGGGTGCCGGCGCCGCCCAGAGGGATCTCATGAAACGCCGCCAGTGACGATCACGCAAGGCACCCTCGACAGCATCGGCATGTCCTCGCGCTGTTGCTATGTCCCAGTCGGGATGGATGGCGGCGTGGACCATGGTCCAGCCCAGTTGTGGATCAGTATGCAGCAACGAGCCACTGCGCAACCACTCCATCCATTCGTCTGCCTGGGGGGCGGCCAGCAAGGGGGCGAGGGTGTCACTTTTTTTTGCCGGGGTGATGCCCGCCCAGCGCGCGAGTGCGTAGAAATCATGGTTGCCGAGGACGATCCGCACCTGGTCGTGCCAGGTGTAAAGCCGGTTGATGACTGCGTGGCTGTCCGGCCCCCGATTGACGAGGTCGCCCGCCAGCCAGAGCTGGTCTGTCTGTGGTGCAAAGCCGATTTGTTCCAGCAGAGAACTGAAGGGCGCATAGCAACCTTGCAGGTCGCCCATGGCATAGATGGCGGTCATATTTTAGAGTGTGATGACCTGATCAGAGAGTTTCATCTGGCGAACCAGGGTTTTCATGCTTGCCACTTTTATGCCGGGAATTAAGGTCCGATTTTCAGCTGCATGCAGCCATTCGAGACCAATCACATGAATTTCGGCACCTAACTCTTGAACCTCTGCGATGAGGTCGTGGTGGACACGCTGCTTCTCTCCCAGATCTTCCGAGCGTAGCGCCAATGACGCGGCTTCTTCGGTAAGAAATATACTGACTACGATGTCATCGGCGACGGCCGCTGCGGCCATGCGCAGGCCTTGGAGAACGGGGTTGCCGCTGGCGTCCGGATGGGATTTGATAAGAATGGTCCAGTGCATGGTCTTTATGCTCTTTGTCATCTGTGACTCTATCAAAAGTTTGCAGATTGGCGTCCCGCTTTGACGCTATGTGTGTAAGCCTAGCATAAAAATGCCCCGAGGGAGATTATGTCTGCATGGCGCCTTGGCTCGCTTGACCCTTGTCGTAGTCACCGATATAAATTGAGCTTGGAAATATCCAATGGAGAACAACGATGCGACTATGGATATGGAGCGTGTTGCTTATGGTGCCGTATATGGTTCCGGTATCCGCTAGGTTGTCCATGGCAGGTCAAATGGGAATGTCATTTGAGTGATGCGACGGCTATAGCGATTGCCGCATCACGCCAGCCGCCCGCCCGCTGGTTGGCGACGCTTATGGCGGTCGCTGTGCTGGTTTTTCTGCTGGCGCCCTTTGCTGCACTGGTTTTTGCCACGGACTGGCATGATTTCCAGTTCGCTCCCGGTGATCTCGGCGCTATTCGGGTTTCTCTGTTCTATAGCGGTCTGGCGCTCATGCTGGTGGTGCTGGCGGGGACGCCACTCGCCTGGTGGCTGGCGCATTGTCATTATCGCGGCAAATGGTTGGTGGATGCGTTGCTGTTGTTGCCGCTGCTGACACCGCCTCTGGCCATGGGTATTTTGCTGAGTTCTTTCTACGGACCTTATTCACCGGTGGGTGGCTTGTTCAGTCAGGCAGGACTCTACCTGACCAATACCGCATCAGCCTTTGTGCTGGCACAGATCTACGGGGCCATGCCCTACTATGTGTTGGCGGCGCGGGCAGCCTTCGAGGGGGTGTCTGAAGAACTGGAGCAGATCAGCCGTACCCTGGGACGTAACCGCTGGCAGACTTTCTGGCTGGTGACGCTGCCTCTGGCGCGTCTGGGGCTGACGGCCGGGGTGGCATTGGCTTGGGTGCGCGCCATGGGGGAGTTCGGTATCGTGCTCATTGTGGCGTATTTCCCGCAGGGCATTCCGGTCAAGCTTTGGGTCAATCTGCAGGATATCGGATTGGGTGCGGTTTACCCCCTGCTCTGGGTTTTCTTTCTGGTCGCGGTGCCTTTACCTTTGTGGCTGGGGTTGCGCTCGCGTCGGCAGGGGATGTTCTGATGGCGTTGCGCTAAAACCCATGGACATTCGCTATCAGCTAGAAAAACCGGTCGTGCTGGATGTTCAGATGCAAGTGCGGGATTTCACCGTCCTGCTCGGTCTTTCCGGAGAGGGCAAGACTTTGCTGTTGAAGGCCATCGCTGGCTTGATTCCAGCGCGTGGGCAGCCTTTTACCGGCCTGGCTGCCGAGCGGCGGCCCATCGGCTATTTGCCGCAGGGTTATGCGCTTTTCCCGCACCTGCGGGCTTGGGAGAACGTCGCTTTTCCGCTGCCCAGGGGCGCAGGTCGCCGCGCGCAGGCGATGAATTTGCTAACGCGCGTGGGGCTTGTCGATCTGGCGGAGCGTTATCCGGCGGCGCTCTCCGGCGGGCAACGCCAGCGGGTGGCGCTCGCCCGCGCTCTGGCCCGGCGTCCTGAATTGCTGCTACTGGATGAGCCTACCTCGGCGCTGGATATGGCCACCCGCGACGAAATTCTGGACGAGCTTATCCGTGAAGTCCACGACTTTGGGGTGCCGGTGCTGGCCGTGAGTCATGATCCGCACCTGGCGATGCTCGCAGATCATATGGCCGTATTGCTGGATGGGCGCGTTGTACAGGAGGGATCTCCGCGTGAAGTGTTTGCGCGACCCACCACTATGGGGGCGGCACGTTTGCTGGGGTTTCGTAATTTCCTGGCGGGGCGCGTTGAGGAGATGGGGGGAGCCGGAATGGTGGTGGCAGGAGCCGACTGGCGTTTACGTACTGGGTTGCAGCACGGCATGCATTCGGGTATGGCGGTGACCGTGGCCATTCGTTCCGAGGACCTCGTGCCGGGCGACGCTCTGCGCGGCTCAGCGCCAAATGCCCTGAAATTGCAGGTCGTGGGTCTCCAGGAGGAGGGTGTTGCCTTGCGTGTCAGAATGGAGGGCACTTTGTGTCTCGATATGCTGTTACCGCGCATACAGTGCGAAGGCAGATCGCTGGCGCTAGGCACAGATCTGTGGGTGCAGGTGGCACCAGAGCATGTGCACGTAATGGCAGGGTAAAGCAGGCCAGGTGTCCCCATTTTCGTAGTGCCGGGTGGGTTTTTGCAATCCATTGATATTGACAGGGTTGGGCGTTGGCGCCAGAATACGCCACTTAATTTCCCGCAGACGCGGGATTGTAGATATGGAGAGTACAAAGTTGGCCAATACAGCTCAGGCGCGCAAGCGCGTATTACAAAACGAAAAACGGCGCTTGCACAATGCCAGTCTGCGCTCGCGCTTGCGCACCTATGTGAGGGGTGTGCTGAAGGCCGTACACATCGGTGATCAGGAGCAGGCACGCACTGCGTTGCGCGCTGCGGAGTCGGTCATCGACAAAACAGTGGGCAAGGGTGTGGCACACCGCAACATGGCGGCCCGCACCAAGAGTCGGCTCTCGGCCCGCGTCAAAGCCATGGGTAACGTCGCTCAGTAAAGACAGGTAAGCATCCCGCAGTCCGAGCGGGATACCGAGCAGGAGAGGCGATCTGGTTGTGTGGATCGCCTCTTTCCTTTTATGCGTGGCGAACTCGCTTATCAGGTTTTGCCGAGCATCTCCCGCAGGCGGGCGAAAGCGGCAGTGGGGTCCATTTCTTCTTCGGGGTTCTGGTCGCCTTGCCAGTCCAGGTGCTCTTTAGGGATCTCCCGGAGAAAGCGGGAGGGTTCCGGATGGGCATCCTGGCCGTAGCGGCGGCGTTTGCGACAGAGACTCAGGGTCAGGCGGAAGCGGGCGCGGGTCATGCCCACGTAAAAGAGGCGGCGTTCTTCTTCGATCTGCTCCGGGGTTTCGCTGTTGCGGTGTGGTAGTAATTCTTCTTCGGCACCCACCAGAAACACCTGCGGAAACTCCAGCCCTTTAGCAGCGTGCAGGGTGGACAGGCGCAGCACATCGCGGTCGTCCTCCTCCTCGCGCTCCAGTACGTTGAAGAGCATCAGGCGATTGAGAATCTCCGGCAGCGTTTGCGGACCTTCGTCCTGTTCCTGCAGGCGCTGCATCCAGCTCAGGAGTTCCTGAATGTTTTCCCAGCGTCGTCCGGCATCTTTTTCGTCACCCTCATTGTGCAGATGTTGCAGGTAGCCGATTTCCTCGGGCAGACCCTGCAAGGCGTGGATGAGTTCGGCCTTGTCCACTTCGTCAGCTTTGAGATTTACCCATCCGGCGAAGTTGCGCAGGGCGGTGTGTGCCTTTTCAGGTAACTCCAATGCATCTTCCCAAAGCGCGGCGAACAGCGAGAGATTGCGTTCCTTGGCGAAGGCGCCCAGGCGTTCCAAGGTGCTGTTGCCGATGCCCCGCCGTGGCGTGTTGACTGCACGCAGGAAGGCGGGATCATCGTCAGAATTTGCCAGTAGGCGCAAATAAGCGAGAAAGTCCTTGATTTCACTGCGTTCAAAGAAGGAGATGCCGCCGGATATCTGGTAAGGAATGTGCGCGTTGCGCAGTTCGGCTTCAAAAGGGCGGGCCTGATGGTTGCTGCGATACAAAATGGCGTAATCGCGGTATTCACCCTGACGCTGGAAACGATCACGGAGAATAGCGCTGACCACCTGCTTTGCTTCGTCGGCTTCATTGGTGCAGCGCAGGGCGCGAATGCTGTGGCCATCGCCCAGTGTGCTCCATAGGCGCTTTTCAAAGAGATGAGGATTTTGCGCAATGACCGCATTGGCGGCCTGGAGAATGCGGCCGGTGGAGCGGTAGTTCTGCTCCAGTTTGACGACTTTGAGGTTGGGGAAATCCTGCGCCAGCCGATGCAGGTTGTCGGCAGCAGCACCCCGCCAGGAGTAGATGCTCTGGTCGTCGTCACCCACCGCCGTCAGGTTATGACGGGTGCCCAGCAGACTTTGCACCAGGTGGTACTGCGCCCCGTTGCTGTCCTGATATTCATCCACCAGCAGGTAGCGGATGCGATCCTGCCAGGCGTGGCGGGCTTCTGCGTGGTCCTGCAGCAGGCGGGTGGGCAGGAGGATGAGATCATCCAGATCCACAGCGTTGCAGGCACTGAGGGAGCGCTGATAGGGTGCGTAAATGCTGGTTGCCTCCTGACCGAGACGGTCATTCGCATGCGCTTCCTCGGGGAAGAAACCGTCATTCTTGAAGCGGGAGATACGGGCCTGGATGGCTTCGGCGAGATCGCTGGGGCCGTTGGCCTCGCGCAGCAGGTTACGGACCATCCCTAAGCTGTCGCCAGGGTCAATGACGCTGAAGTTGCTGCGATAACCCAGTCGCTCGATGTCTTTGCGCAGGATTTGCAGGCCGAGATGATGAAAGGTGGAGACCATCAGGCCGCGGCTGTTATGGCCCTGCAAAGCCTCCGCGACGCGGTTTTTCATCTCGCGGGCGGCCTTGTTGGTGAAGGTCACGGCACAGATGTGCCGGGGGGCTATCTGTTGCTCACGGATGAGGTAGACGATTTTCCGGGTGATGACCCGGGTCTTACCCGAGCCGGCCCCGGCCAGCACCAGCAAGGGGCCGTGGATATGTTTTACCGCTTCCAGCTGTGGCGGGTTGAGTTCTTCAGCCATGGGCATTAGGCAGGGCTAAACTGCAGCGGCTAATTATTGGCTGCCAATAATGTGCTTTTGGGTGATTCGGAGAAGCCACCCTTATAGGCCCACCAGATCACCAACGGGCCGAGAATAATCATGGGCACGGATAAGACCTGACCCATGGTGTAGGGACCGAAGACAAAGCCCAACTGAATATCCGGCTGGCGCGCGTATTCCGCGATGAAACGGAAGATGCCATAAAAGAGGACAAACATGCCGCCGACGGCACCGGCAGGACGCGCTTTGCGGCTGTAGATGGCCAGAATTAGCAGGAGCAGTACGCCCTCCAGCAGAAACTCATAGAGTTGCGAGGGCTGCCGGGGTTGCGGACCACCGGCGGGAAAGACCATGGCCCAGGGGAGGCCGCTGACACGGCCGAAAAGCTGGTCGTTGATAAAATTGGCCAGCCGTCCCAGACCCAACCCGATGGGCACGGCCGGTGCGATGAAATCCAGAGTCGGCAGAAAGGCATGTTGCTGATGGAGTCGTGCAAATACCCAGCAGGCGATGACGACACCCAGGAGGCCGCCGTGAAAGGACATGCCGCCATCCCAGATGGCCAACATTTTCACGGGATTGGCGAGATAATAGGGTAGGTTATACCACAGCACATAGCCCACCCGGCCCCCGAGAACGGCGCCTACGGCCACATAAAACTCCAGATCGACGACGTGTTCTTTGTGCCAGTTCCAGTGTGCCATGCGGCCGCGCCGGATGAGCCAGACGGTGGCTATGACAAAGCTGATGATCTCCAGCAGGCCATACCAGTGGATGGTGATGGGTCCGAGCTGGAAGCCGACGGTATTGATATCCGGAAAATGCAGCATGAGGTCCTCACAATTTTAGGCCACCATGGCGGAGCTCTGAGCTTCTGTCAAGGTAATGTCACGGGCTTGAGTTATGTCGACTGAGAAGCCCAAAGGTGACTTTCGGATGCTTGGCTTCTCTTGTAAATAGATATATCACTAAGTATAAGGGCTCTAATAATTTGGGTAACAAAAAATACCGAGAGGGTTTGTGCGCAGAGACCAGTTGCAGGAAGATTTTGCCTTGGCCTTGCATGATAGCGCACGGGTCTGGCGCCACGCGCTGGATCGTCGCCTGAAGGGGCTCGGTTTGAGCCAGGCGAGCTGGATGAGTATCGCCTTTCTGGCGCGGGCCAAAGCTCCGCTGACCCAGACCGAACTGGCACATTGTCTCTCGGTGGAAGGGCCGACTGTGGTGGCCATGGTAGACCGGTTACAGCGCGCTGGATTAGTACGCCGCGAGATTGCTCCGGAAGACCGCAGGGTTCGGCGTGTGGTGCTTACTGCTGAGGGATTGTCCATATATGCCGAGGTGAAGCGCGTCGCCGTGGACTTCCGCCACGAAATGCTCGATGGCCTGGATGCTACAGATTTGCAGCAAGCGACGAAGCTCCTGCACCGTTTGCAGCGTCTTACCGAAGCGTCTTCCCGATGACCATAGGCACCGCCTCGGTCAGCACGGCGGGGCTGAACCGGCCGCTCATCACCCTGTCCATCATGCTGGCCACCATTATGCAGACCCTGGACAGCACCATCGCCAACGTGGCCCTGCCGCACATGCAGGGCAGCCTGTCCGTGTCCCTGAACCAGATTGGTTGGGTGCTGACTTCTTATATCGTGGCCACCGCTATTGCCACACCCCTGACCGGTTGGCTCTGTGACCGTTTTGGTCAGCGTACCATCTTTCTGGCCGCGGTGCTGGGTTTTACTCTGGCCTCCATGTGGTGCGGTATTTCCACTTCACTGGGGGAAATTGTCGTTGCACGGGTGCTGCAGGGTGTCTTCGGCGCGGCGCTGGTGCCACTTTCGCAAACGGTCCTGCTCGACATCAACCCCCGGGAAAAGCAGGGTTCCGCCATGGCTCTGTGGGGGATGGGGGTGATGGTTGGGCCGATCGTCGGACCGACGTTGGGCGGGGGGCTGACGGATACGATGGGCTGGCGCTGGGTGTTTTTCATCAATGTACCGGTGGGGATCATGGCGTTTATGGGAATCTGGAAATCCTTCCCCAAGGATTCGGCACTGCGGCGGATGCATTTTGACATGACGGGATTTGTCAGTCTGAGTCTGGCCATCGGTGCCTTGCAGTTATTGCTGGATCGCGGACAAGAGCAGAGCTGGTTTGCTTCGGTGGAAATCTGGATAGAAGCTTGTATTGCCGGGTTCGCGGCTCTTTACTTTATCTATCATACCTGGCGCACACCTTTTGACCGTTCCTTCTTCGATTATCGTCTGATCCTGAATCGCAACTATGCCACCGGCCTGCTTTTCATCTTTATTGTCGGACTGGTACTGTTTGCGTCGCGGGCGCTGATTCCCACCATGTTGCAGGACCTGATGGGCTACACCGCAGCGGCAGCCGGTTGGGTGACGGCACCGAGTGGTCTGGGCACCATGTTCGCCATGCTGATCGTCGGGCGACTGGTGGGCAAGGTGGACTTGCGCCTGCTCCTCGCCGTCGGCTTCGGGATTACCGCTTTCTCCCTCTGGCAAATGCAGGGCTATAGTCTGGTGATCAGTGAGGGCGATGTGATCTGGCCGGGCGTCTGGCAGGGGCTGGGCATCGGGCTCGTCTTTGTGCCCCTGAGTACGGCCACCTTTGCGACCCTGAGCCCAGAAATGCGGGCTAACGGCACGGCAATTTATAGTCTGGTGCGTAATGTGGGCAGCAGTATCGGTATTTCGCTGGTAGAGACCCTGCTGACCCGCAATACGCAAATTGCGCACGCCGCGCTGACCAGCCATATCGACGATAGTAACCCGGCTTTTCAGAACCCTGCCGTGGCCAGCCTTTATAACCCCCATGATGCTTTGGGTCAGCTCCTCCTGAATACGGAAATTACCCGGCAGGCGACGATGATTGCGTACATAGATGACTTCTGGCTGATGCTGGTGATGACGCTGGCGGTTTTCCCGCTGTTGCTGATCATTCGTTCGCCTAAGCGCGGTGCGGTGGTGAGGCAGGAGATCGTGGCGGATTGAGTGGTATGGATGTTGTGTGGGGCCTAGCCATATATGACCTTTTGGGGAGGTGGCAAATGTTTCAGAAAATTCTGGTGGCCTATGACGGTAGTACGTCGAGCACGATAGCCCTTCATCAGGGTATGGATCTCGCCCGTCTATGTCAGGGGGAGTTGCATCTCTTTGGTGTCATTGTGAGTACTGGTGGCATGGCCATCGGCCAGGCCGCCGGGGCTGAGGACGTGCTGGGGCGGGAGGGTAACGCTATCCGCAATAGTCTGGAGGATGTTGCTGGTAAGCTTCATGCTGAGGGCTTGAGGGTGACGACCCTAACGGTTGAGGGTAGTCCGGCTGAAGAAATCGCCCGTTACGCACTGCAGATGGGGGCTGATCTGCTGGTTATCGGACATATTCCGCATTTTTCTTTAGGGCACTGGCTGCAAGGCTCGGTCGCCAAGGCATTGCTGCGGAATTTGCCCTGTAGTATTTTGGTGGCGAAGACAAAGTAGGTGCTCGCTTTCACTACGGTTCGGATATTTAGTCAAACAGATTCAAGATGGTTAGGTAGTTACAGTAACATCAGGATACGCCTGAGGCGAAACAGGGGTTGGCATCGGGAGTGGGGCTCTGCTGCCAAAACGCAGTTTTGTCGCCATTGCCGCAAGTTATCCTGCCTATTTGTCATTTTCATATTTTATTGGCAAATCCCAATGAGTCATTGTTGGCCGAAAAGAAAGCTTATCGACGCATCTTCTGGTGACTAGTCTGAACAGGTGATGATCAGTCCATGCCCAGGCCGGTAGCCGTTTACGCAGTGCTGCCATCAGGGGATCGCTGAACTTTTTCATAAACGGAATGCCAAATACCCGATGGGAGCTTTAGATGCTTCCCTACCAAGGCGTGTTATAAGGAGATACTATGTCCTCTGAGACTGTAGAAATGGCTCGCATTTCACATTACCTGTCGCCAATAAAAGCGTCCAGTGCCGGTTCTAGGGTGTGGGCTGGGTTTTTAACGCTGGGGGCTTTTTTGGTATGGCACGTCTTTCGTGCGGAATTCTGGATGTGGCAGTTTATCACGTTGGGTCTATGGTATGTAGGCTTAATGTTGGTTGGCCTGCGTTGGTCTAGTTTCAGAACGATGTTCTATGTGGTGATTGGTATCGCTGCTGTTGGTGTCGGTCTTTATCAGTTTGGATACACTGCTTCTAATAGTGCTGTGCTATATTTTCTCCTTCAAAGCAGTGCCATGGTTTATTGGATGAGCGCTGCAATAATGTTGAGCGCCGCCGGTTATTATTGGTATTTATTCACTGGCAACGAAATCAGTGGTGATTGGGGGCATCGATTTGCTTGGGTGGCGGTAGTGTTCGGATATGCGGGACTTGCAATTCGCTGGCAACAAACTTATATCGGTCATCCATCATGGGGCCATATTCCAGTAACTAATATGTATGATGTGATGGTGTTGTTCTGTGCAACAACTACGTTGTTTTATCTCTATTATGAGTCTTTGGGCCGAACACGGGGACTTGGGGCCTTTGCAATGCCAATGATATTGGTGGCGGCTGTTTTTTTAGTTTGGGTGGGTTTTGCCTACCATCAGAACCAAATCCAACCAATTATTCCTGCATTGCAAAGCTTCTGGCTAAAGATTCATATTCCTATGGAGTTTATTGCTTATGCTAATTTCTATCTGGCAGGCATGGTGGGCCTTGCCTATCTGTTAAGAGAACGTGCCGAAACGGTTGGGGGTAACTTAACTCGCCGCTTACCTGGTTTGGATGATCTTGAACATATTATCGTATCCATGGTAAAGTTTGGTTTTTTATTCTTTACAGTAGGTACTATTTTGGGGGCGGCGTGGGCGGCCAAAGCGTGGGGAGGATTTTGGTCCTGGGATCCCAAGGAAACATGGTCGCTCATTGTCTGGCTAAACTATGCTGCCTACCTGCACATGAGAACTAATGACACCTTTTCATCGAAGCCAAACAGAGGTAGAAAATTGGCTTGGTGGGCTGCGTTAAGTCTAATCACTGTTACCTTCTGTTTTATTGGCGTGGATCTTTTCTTGGGCGGCTTACATTCGTATGCCAAGTTGTAGGAAATGGCTCTGTTGGTACTTAAGTGGCTGTCAGCGCGAATGACCTTTCGCAGAATATTTCGCGGTGCGGCCGCTGAGTGATGATATCGCGGGAGAATCGCTCGACCAACTTCAACCACGCCACGATGTCGAAGTTGGTGTGAAGTACATGCGAATGCTTGGCCAGCCACTCCTGTATGGTCGTGGTGCTTGTGTGTGGCGTGCGTGCCGGCAATCAGGTACCATCCCGTACACAATACCTAAAGCATTGCCAGGGTGGGGACATATACAACCCCACACCAGGTTTTCCGATGCAACAAAGTGGTACAAAAAGCCAAACCATGTTTTTCGTAACTTATTGTTAATAATGGTTGTTATGATATTCTGCGGGGATCGTATGCTCTCCGCCGTATTGAACAGATAACAGCAACAAAAATCTCCTTTCTGAAAAGCGATGATGCTCATCTGGTAATCACCCAAAATGGTGTTATCGCTGGTTGACACGCACAGCGTTACGCACGTCCAGCACAAACCATATTTTTTGCCTTGACCATGGCGACAGGTCCCTGCAATATCAAAAATACCCCATAGAAACGTCATTTCAGTGTCCATGCATGCTGGTTGGGTTTATACCGGACAAAGAAGTGGCGCTCGGAATGGGCTTGTTCAATTTTTCTCGGGGTCTATATGGCAGCACATGGTGACGTGGTAGTTCTGGGCGCAGGCATTGTTGGAGTCTCCATTGCCTTGCAGTTGCAACTACGGGGCCGTTCCACAATGCTTCTGGACCAGCGCGGGCCTGGGGAGGGGACGTCCTTCGGCAATGCCGGCCTGATTCAGCGCGAGGCAGTTATGCCGCACCCCTTCCCCCGTGCCCTGGCGACACTGCTCAGCTATGCCCGCAATCAGTCGACCGAGGCCTACTACCGGGGGACGATGCTGCCGCGTCTGGCCATTCCCTTTATGCAGTACTGGTATAACTCCCAGGAAGATCGTCATCGGATGATTGCCCGGCATTATGCCGCACTGATTACCCACTGTCTGGATGACCATCTGGCTCTGGCCGGAGCGGCGGGGGCGATTGATCTGCTCCGTCCCGGTGGCTGGTTGCAGGTACATGAAAAGCCCGAGTCTCTGGATCATGCCCTGAAAGAGGCGGCATTTAAGGCCGAGAATTTTGCGGTGGCCTACGACGCTCTCGACAGCGCTCAAGTGGCGGCGATGGAGTACAGCCTGCGTTCTGGGCTGGCCGGTGGCATTCACTGGACCCAACCGCTGGCTGTTGTCGACCCTCATGCGCTCACGCGCGCGTACCTGAACTATTTTACCCGGATGGGCGGCGAGTTTCGCACCAACGCCGTGCAGGGTGTGGAACACAGTTCGACGGGATGGCGCATCGCTACGGTGCATGGACCGGTGGATGCCGCCGAGGTGGTGGTGGCCTTGGGCGCTTGGTCGCCGGATGTGACCGGACCTTTGGGTTACCATCCGCCACTCTTTGCAAAAAGGGGCTATCACATGCACTACGCCCAGCCGGAGGCCACGCCACTCTGTCACCCGGTGCTCGATGCTGATCAGGGCTATATGCTGGCGCCTATGCAGCGCGGCATCCGGCTGACGACCGGTGCGGAGTTTGCGCACCGGGATGCACCGCCTTCCGCTATTCCGCTCACTCGCGCGGAGGCGCAGGCACGCCGGTTATTGCCTGCCCTGGGCAAGCGTCTGGACGCCGACCCCTGGATGGGGGTGCGCCCCTGCACGCCGGATATGCTGCCGATCATTGGCCGGGCGCCGAGGCATCCCGGGGTCTGGTATGCCTTTGGCCATTGTCATCAGGGGCTGACCCTGGGTCCCACCACCGGGCGTCTACTGGCCGAAATGATGGCGGGTGAAACGCCATTTACGGACCCCGCACCCTATCGTCCAGAGCGCTTCTGACCATCGGGTTTTTGGACGTTGACCCGCACTTGCTCTATCAGCAATACTGCACGTTTTCCAAGTCTGCGGACGCCGGAGCCGATCATGGAGCGGGTAAGCCCTCCCAAACGCCGTCTCGAACCCCTTTGCGAGAAGATTACGCTGCCGGTGATTCGTGCCGTGGTGGACGATTTCTACAATCGCATCCAGCATCACCCGACCCTGGCAGAGCCTTTCTCCGTCGTCCAGGACTGGGATCTGCACAAAGACCGACTCAGCCACTACTGGTGGACAGTATCCGGCGGACTTCCCTACAAAGACTACCGCTATGCGCTGGGCGAGAAACACGCGTCGGTTGGAGTAAGCAATCCGCTGGTGGATGACTGGCTCACGCTCTTTCATGAAACCATGCTGGACCACATGGATGCGGACATCGCCCGCCGCTGGCACGGTATGGCGGCGGGTATCGGCGAGTCTCTGCGTTTGATGTTTGTCCCGCGCGGGGATTAAGCCGGGTTCAGTGCTGACCCTGATCCAGAAAAAACTGGTAGGCAGGATTGGCGGTTTCTGCGACATGCGCATAATTGAGACCGGCCAGTAACGCCTCAAACTGCACTACATCCGCGTTCGGCACCTCAAAGCCCGCCAGCACCCGACCCAGGTCTACACCATTATTACGATAATGGAAGAGACTGATATTCCAGTGCCCGCCTAACTGGTCGAGAAAATCCATCAGCGCGCCAGGACGCTCCGGAAATTCAAAGCGATAAATCCGCTCATCCTGTGCCGCGGCCGCATGGCCACCGACCATATGACGAATATGCAGCTTGGCCATTTCGTCATCACTCAGGTCCAATGCCTCGTGACCGGTTGCCCGCAAGCTCTCCAGCAATGCACTGGCGTCTTCCCGGTCGCGGATAGCCACACCGACAAAAATATGCGCCCGATCACGGTGGTGCAGGCGATAATTGAACTCCGTCACGACCCGCTGACCAATGGCCGCGCAGAAGGCGCGAAAGGCCCCTGGTCGTTCTGGAATCGTGACCGCAAACAGCGCCTCGCGGGCCTCGCCTAGTTCCGCCCGCTCGGCGATAAAGCGCAGTCGATCAAAATTCATGTTGGCTCCGGAAAGAATAGCGACCCAGGCCCCGCCTTGACCGGCATCCGTTGCGGCCATTCGCTTGAGACCCGCCAAGGCAAGCGCGCCCGCCGGCTCCATAATGGAACGGGTCTCGTCAAAAACGTCCTTGATGGCTGCACAGATCTCGTCGTTACTCACCCGCACGATCTCATCCACATATTTCTGGCAGAGGGCAAAGGTGTGTTCTCCCACCTGGCGCACCGCCACACCATCGGCGAAAATACCGACCTGTGGTAATGTAACCCGTTTCCCCGCTTGCAAAGACTGATACATGGCATCGGCCTCAAAGGGTTCAACGCCAATGATGCGAATTTCCGGCACGATGGATTTCAGGTAGGCCGCCACCCCGGCAATGAGGCCGCCGCCTCCCACCGGAACGAAAATCGCTTCTAGGCCGGCGCCTCGCTGACGGAGTATCTCTGCGCCTATCGTCCCTTGTCCGGCAATGACCAGCGGATCGTCAAAGGGTGGAATGAAGACCAGGCCCGATTCGGCGATCAGGGCGTCGCAATGTGCCTGCGCGTCGGAGTAGCTGTCGCCATGAAGAATGACCTCCGCACCCCGCGCCCGTACCGCATTGACCTTGATTTCCGGGGTGGTGCCGGGCATGACGATCACCGCACGGATACCCAGCTTCTGGGCAGCGTAGGCGACGCCCTGCGCATGATTGCCGGCGCTGGCGGTGATGACACCGCGTGCTTTTTCGGCGTCCGAAAGCTGCGCGATCTTGTTGTAGGCGCCGCGCAGTTTGAAGCTGAACACCGGCTGCAGGTCTTCGCGTTTGAACAGCACTTCGCGCTGCAGGCGGGGGCTCAGTTTGGGCGCCGTTTCCAGGGGCGTTTCCCGGGCCACATCGTAGACCCGACTGCAAAGTACTTCGCGGAGCAGGTTTTTCACGAAGCGTTTTCTTCCGGTTTGTGGAGTTGCATGAGTTTGCGGAATTCGGCGATATCGGGAGCGAGGGTCGCATTCGCCTTGCTTTCCATCGCCTCATAGCGCTTCAAGATTTCTTCACCCATCTCGGTCAGATGGGCGCCGCCGCCATGACTGCCACCCGTGGCGGTGCTGACTACCGGCGCCAGAAAGCAGTGATTCATGGTGTCCACCAGCAACCAAGCGCGCCGGTAACTCATATTCATCGCCCGCGCCGCTGCGGAGATGGAGCCTGCTTCGCGGATATGACGGAGCAGTTCGGCCTTACCAGGGCCAATGGCGATGGCTTCCGCCAGCAGAATGCGAAGACGGGGTTGCGGATGGTCTGTCATGGGATGCTCTTCCTCTCAAAATAGTCCAGCAGCGTGTTTGGCAACCAGCGCAGATGACCGGGAAAGGCGCCATCTATAAAGCCAACATGACCGCCTTGCTCGGTGATGCAACGTGTTACGGCCGGGCTTATCTGAACATTGCGCAGGCTGTTGATGGGTACAATAGGATCATCCGCGCTGTTCAGCAGCAATGTGGGCACATTGATATGTGACAACAACGGCGCTGCGGAGCCTTCTTCCCAGAGGTGTCGGGCGCCTGAGAAACCATGCACTGGTGCCGTAAAATATTCATCGAAATCATACACGCTTTTTGCCGAAAAGACCCGTGGCCAGTCCGCCATATCCGGGTATCGGGCCTTGTAACGGCGAACAGAACTTTTCATTTTCTGGAGAAAATACTGATTGTAGAAGCGAAGATGGCTGGATTGCAGATACTCTGCCGTCGCGACCAGATCAATGGGGGCGCAGACGGCAGCCGCACGTTCCAGATTTTTGCGCGCCGCGTCCCCTGCCTCGCCCAGATATTTGAGTAGGGCATTACCGCCGAGAGAGACGCCGACAGCATATCGTGCGCGACGCGGGAACAGTGCAGCAGTGCGCTCCAGCATCCAGTGAATCTCCACACTATCACCCGCGTGATAGCCACGGGGCAGTAAGTTGTCTATTCCTCCGCAGCCGCGGAAATTGATAAAACAGCCTACCCACCCCCTCTGCCGCAGACCCGCAGCGAGGGAGCGGGCATAATGTCCCCGCGAACTGCTCGCCAAGCCATGAAAGAGAATAAGTACAGGTGCATCGGCTGATGCGTCCACCCAGTCTACAGCGACCTGGTCGCCATCGGGGGTTCCCCAGATTTCCCGGCGAAAATCGACAGGACCCGATCGGGCGAAAAAGGGCGCCCAGATAGTCTGAAAATCTCCACCCCGCGCCCACCAGGGTGGATGAAAAGTGCAGGAAGGATTCAATCCTCTATATAGGCGTCGTGACTGCGCAAATAGGCTTCCAGATCGTCGATGCAACTGCCGCAACCAGCGCCGCAGCCGGCATGGATCATCAAAAGTTCCATAAAGGGCAAGGGCTTGGCGCGCTGGCGCTCAAGGATTTCCTGAAAAGTGGCGGCCGAGCAGCAGCAATAGGGGCTGTCATCGACTTCCTCGGGGGCGGCGGACATGGCAGAACTTTCACCTCTGACGGAATGTGCTAACGCAAAGATATACAGTAACTATTGAGGGCGTACGGTGCAAGAGTCTGCCGCAATCCACAGCGGAACCACTGCGATTTGAGATCGGGGCTGGTATTGCTTGGTTCATGATATAAAATGCTCGTATTGACGCTGGTGACTGGTGGCGAGGACTCTTGCAGTAAGGTCAACACGATATTTTTACGGAGAAAAGTTACCATGTCTGTGAGAGTCGGCGTATCATTGTCACAAAAAGTTCATGGGAGTGCCGCACTATTGTCATATTTGTGAGTCACAATAAGTAAGGTTCGTTATCGTTTTTGCACGGAGAGCCCCGTATGCTCAGCACCCAGTCTCACGGTAGTACCGGTCGCGTCACTACCAAGAAAGAGCGCTCGTTGCGTCTTTTTCTGGCGCGCCACCAGGACGAAGTAGATGCGGCGCAACGACTGCGCTATGACGTATTCAGTGCCGAGTATGGTGCCCAGTTCAGTGGTCGTCCTGGTCTGGATCAGGATGAATACGACCCTTTTTGTGAACACCTGATTGTCGAAGATGAGGTCCGTCAGGAAGTTGTGGGTACCTACCGCCTCTTCCTCCCTGAGAAGGTCGCCTGTGTGGGCCGCTATTATGCCGAGACAGAGTTTGATCTTTCACGCCTGCTGGCTTTGAATGTGCGAATTATGGAGTTGGGACGATCCTGCGTACATCCTGACTACCGTCAGGGCGCGGTGATTGCGCTGCTCTGGTCGGGGCTGGCCGAGGCCATGGCGATGTGGCAGATTGATTATCTCATGGGCTGTGCGAGTGTACACAGCACCGATGGCCCGGCCCTTGGCGCCTTGTACCAGAGTCTCAATGCGTACCTGACGCCGCAGGAACAGCGGGTATTCCCCCTGCGCGCCGTCCCCAATTTTGATGTGCAAGCGCAGGTAGACCCGGCCACACTGCCTGGCTTGCTCAAGGGCTACTTAAGGGCGGGGGTACGCATCGGCGGCGAACCATTCTGGGATCCGCAATTTCATTGTGCAGATTTCTTCGTCTGGTGCGAAGCTGGTCTGATCACCCCGCGCTATCAGCAGCGCTTCCTGGAACCGGTGGACGCGCGTAAATGACACGCCGTAAAAAGCCCGCCTCGGTATTGGTGACTTACCCGGGGCGGCGTTGGCGCCGTTCGCGGCGCAATGCTTTGCGACGTGTCTGGCGGCTGCCGGTGCTGGTGTTTTATCTGTTTCTGGCCTTCCCGTTGGCGATCTGGACTTGTGCGCGCAAATCCGAACCGGACGCAGTCAGCTACCGGGCTTTTGCCTGGTGGAGTCGGCAGGCCTTGCGCATCTTTGGCATTCATTTGCGTGTGGATGGATTCGTCCCCAAACCACCGGTGCTTGTTGCCGCCAACCATGTTTCCTACCTGGATATTCTCGCACTCGCGACTTTGGTTCCTGGTCGTTTTGTGGCGAAGAAGGAAATGCGTGCCTGGCCTTTTTTCGGGATTATGGGCGAGTGGCTGGGGACCCTTTTTATTGATCGCAGTGACGCCCGTGCGAGTCAGCGCACGGTGCGTCAGGCCAGCGAGATTCTGGCAACGGGCACCAGCATCATCCTTTTTCCGGAAGGGACCACCAGCGATGGCAAAAGGGTGGGTAGCTTTTTTGCGGCGCCTTTTGAGATTGCCTCTGGGGCAGTAGCGTCGACGATTCCGGTGGCTTTGCGTTACGAAGATGTGCTGCGCCCCGGTCAACCCGATCCCCTCTGTCCCTTTATCGGTGAAGATAGCCTGTTCGGACATCTCTGGAGACTGGCGGCGGCGGCACCGCTGACGTTGCGGGTAGAATTCCTGCCCGCGCTGGCCCCAGAGTTGGGGCGCAGGAATTTGGCTGCAATGGCTCAGATGGCCATCGCCGATGCCTTACAGCGGATGGAGCAGGGAGCTTCGGTGACTTACCTGCATGATGCGCGCCGTCATCTTATCCGCGATGCCTGGGCGGCATGGCGGCATGGTCACGAGGGTTAGGTTAGGCTGGCCGCCAGTTATGGACGCTCTCCACCAGGGTGGCGACGTTGCCGATGGGGGTTTGCGGGGTGATGCCATGGCCGAGATTGAAGATGTGGCCCGGCCCGGGTCCATGGCTGGCCAGAACACGCTCTGCCTCTGCGGCGACAGCGCTGGCGCTGCCATAGAGGGCGATGGGGTCCATATTGCCCTGCAGTGCTATGCCATCACCCAGATGCCGACGGGCGACGCTTAACTCGGTTGTCCAGTCGAGACCCAGCACATCGGCGCCGCTCGCCGCCATTGCCTCCAGCCAGTTACCCCCGCCTTTGGTAAAGAGCAGGACTGGTACTTGGCGACCTTCCGCTTCGCGCTTCAAACCGGCGATGATCTCGCTCATATACGCAAGCGAGAACTCTGCATAAGCCTGGGTGCTGAGGGCGCCACCCCAGGTATCAAAAATCATCACTGCCTGCACCCCAGCGGCAATCTGCGCGTTGAGGTATTGGGTGACCGATGCGGCCAGATGACGTAGAAGGCGATGCAATAGTGCTGAATCGCTATACAGTAACCCTTTGATATGGATGAAGTCGCGGCTGCCGCGACCTTCGATCATGTAGCAGGCGAGGGTCCAGGGACTACCGGCAAAGCCGATGAGAGGCACCCGTCCATTCAGCGCCCGGCGGATGAGCCGCACTGTATCCATCACGAAGCGCAGCTCCGTTTCCGGATCGGGCTGACTCAGCGCGTCGATGTCCGCGGCGTTGCGCAAGGGGTGCCCGAATACCGGACCTTCGCCCTCCTGAAATTGCAGTCCGAGTCCCATGACATAGGGAATGGTCAGGATGTCCGAGAACAGGATGGCGGCATCCAGCGGAAAATGATCGATAGGCTGCAGCGTCACTTCACAGGCCAGTTCCGGCGTGGTGCAGAGGGTGAGAAAATCCCCGGCACGGGCGCGGGTAGCGCGATACTCCGGCAGATAACGGCCGGCCTGGCGCATCAGCCAGATAGGGACATGATCCACCGGCTGGCACAGGCAGGCGCGCAGGAAGTTGTCGTTCTGCAGCGTGGCGGACACCGTTTATACGCCCAGATAGTCGAGGATGCCTTGCGCCGCACGACGCCCCTCATCCACTGCCGTGACCACCAGATCAGAACCTCGCCGCATGTCACCCCCTGCAAAAATGCGTAGGTTACTGGTCTGGAACTGTTCGTTGGTACTGATCCGCCCACGGATATCCACGGTGATGCCATGTTCTGCAAACCAAGGCGCAGGAGAGGGATCAAAGCCGAAGGCGATGATGACCACATCGGCATCCAGCACCTGCTCTGAGCCGGGGATAATTTCCGGATGACGACGACCCCTGGCATCGGGCTCCCCCAGTCTGGTTTCGACCAGGCGCACACCCCGTGCGCCCGATGTCGCATCACCAATAACCTCGACGGGTTGGCGATTGAAGAGGAATTTGACGCCTTCTTCGCGGGCATTGGCGACTTCCCGGCGCGAGCCGGGCATATTTTCTTCGTCGCGGCGATAGGCGCAGGTGACTCTGCTGGCACCCTGGCGGATAGCTGTGCGTAAACAATCCATGGCGGTATCGCCACCCCCGAGCACCACGACCCGCTTGCCGGACAGGCTGACATAGGGCAGGGTTGGGTCAGGCAACCGCATCAGATGACGCGTGTTGGCGATCAGATAGGAGAGTGCCCTGAGGACGCCGGGCAAGTCTTCACCGGGGAAGTTGCCGGTCTTGGCAGTGTAGGTGCCCATTCCCAGAAATACGGCGTCAAAATCTTCCAACAACCTGGCCAGAGAAATGTCCTTGCCGACTTCCGTATCAAGCTGAAAACGAATGCCCATTTCCTGCAACAGATCGGCGCGGCGGGCGACGACTTCTTTTTCCAGTTTGAAAGAGGGGATGCCGAAGGTGAGCAAGCCGCCGACCGCCGGGTAGCGGTCAAAGACGACGACCTCGGTACCGGCGCGATTGAGAATATCCGCACAGCCGAGACCAGCCGGGCCTGCCCCTACCACGGCAACGCGTTTGCCGTTAGGGATAATCTCGGGCATTTCCGGCCGCCAGCCACGAGCCAGGGCTTCCTCGGTGATGAATCTTTCCAGGTTGCCAATGGCGACAGCGCCATAGCCATCGTTGAGGGTACAGGCGCCCTCACAAAGGCGGTCCTGGGGGCAGATACGGCCACAGATTTCCGGCAGGGTATTGGTGCGATGGGACAGATCCGCTGCTTCTTCAAGGCGATTCTCGACGATGAGTTGCAGCCAGTTGGGAATGTAGTTGTGCACCGGGCATTTCCATTCACAATAAGGGTTGCCGCAATGCAGGCAACGGTCAGCCTGCAATTTGGCACTGTCCAGGTCAAAGCTATTGTAGATTTCCTTGAATGCCTCGCGGCGTTCTTCCACGTCCAGCTTTTCGGGGTCCTGCCGCGGGTCTTCGATGAATGAAAAATAACTCATGATTTTTTCCTCAGGGTGACGCGGTTGCTCAACTCGCTTCTTCGAGCAGGACATCCAGTTTGGCGGCTTTGGGCACCACCAGCCAGACATCACGGATAAAGTGGGTCCAGTTCTTGAGCAGCCCGGCGGCATATTGGCTGCCGGTGGTTGCTACGTGCGTCTCGATATGACGCCGCAGCAGTGCCTCGTAACCGCGCATGGACTCGGTTTCAATCCGGTGATAATTCACCAGTTCACCATTCACCTGATCAGGGAACCGGCGGGCCTGATCGCGGACGAAGGCGAGACCACCGGTCATGCCGGCGCCAAAGTTCACACCGACGGTGCCGAGGATGACGATCTGACCGCCAGTCATATACTCGCAGGCGTGATCCCCGGCGCCTTCAATTACGGCGATGGCACCGGAGTTGCGCACCGCAAAACGCTCACCGGCGCGCCCGGCCGCATAGAGACGTCCACCAGTGGCCCCGTACAAACAGGTGTTGCCGACAATGGCCGAGTCCTGACTGGCGTAGGAAACGCCCGCTGGCGGCGCAATGACGATGGTGCCGCCGTTCATGGCCTTGCCCACGTAATCGTTGGCATCGCCATGGAGATGCAGGGTCATCCCCTGTACGCAGAAGGCGCCGAAAGACTGACCTGCCGTTCCGTGGAGTTCGACGTGCACCGCATCTTCCCGCAGGCCGGAATTGCCATAGCGACGGGCGATTTCTCCGGCGAGACGCGCGCCGATGGAGCGGTTCACATTGTGGATCGGGTAGTGCAAACGGGTGGGGATTTGCTCGTCCAACGCAGGTCGGGCGTCCTTCACCATGGTCTCAGCAAGCTCGCCTTTGTCGAAAGGCGGATTGCGATCCTGAGTGTGGATGTTGCTGTCGGCATCGCGCAGATCGGCATTGGCCAGCAGTGGACGCAGGTTCAGATGGGCCTGTTTTTCTGTCTGCGCGCCACCGATTTCCAGCATCTGGCTGGCACCAACCAAGTCATCAAAGCGCCGGATGCCGAGTTGCGCCATGATTCCGCGGGCTTCTTCAGCGACGAAGCGGAAGTAGTTGATGACCATTTCCGGGAGGCCGGTGAAATGCTTGCGCAGGGTTTCATCCTGCGTGGCAATGCCGGTGGCGCAGTTGTTGAGATGGCAGATGCGCAGATACTTGCAACCCAGCGCAATCATCGGTGCAGTGCCAAAACCGAAACTCTCCGCTCCCAGCAGGGCACCTTTGATCACATCCAGTCCGGTCTTGAAGCCGCCGTCGGCCTGCAGGCGCACCCGGTGCCGCAAGTGGTTGCGGCGCAGGGTGACCTGAGTTTCCGCCAGACCCAGTTCCCACGGGGAACCGGCATATTTGACCGAACTCAGCGGGCTGGCGCCGGTGCCACCGTCATAACCGGCGATGGTGATGCGGTCGGCATAGGCCTTGGCCACCCCGGCGGCGATTGTTCCGACGCCGGCCTCGGAGACCAGCTTGACGGAGACATAGGCTTGCGGATTAATCTGCTTCAGGTCAAAAATGAGCTGTGCCAAGTCTTCGATAGAATAGATATCGTGGTGCGGCGGCGGGCTGATGAGGGCAACACCTTCCTTGGCGTAGCGCAGGCGGGCGATGATGCCGCTGACCTTATGTCCCGGTAACTGACCACCTTCGCCGGGCTTGGCGCCCTGCGCCACCTTGATCTGCAACTCTTCAGCGTTCACCGCATACTCTGGTGTCACGCCAAAGCGGCCTGAGGCTATCTGCTTGATCTTGCTTATCTTGTTGTTGTGGTAACGGGCCGGATCTTCGCCGCCTTCGCCGGAATTGGAACGCCCGCCGATGGTGTTCATGGCGATGGCCAGGGCTTCGTGGGCTTCTGGCGAGAGCGCGCCCAAGGACATGGCAGCGGTGTCAAAACGGCGGGTAATCGCTTCGATGGGCTCGACTTCACTGAGCGGAACGGGCTGTGCTGCCGGGTGCAACTGCAGCAGATCGCGCAGGTTGGTGACCGGGCGCTCATTCACCAATCCGGAAAACACCTGATAGTCGGTATAGCGTCCTGATTTTGCCGCCGTTTGCAGGCTCTGGACGACGTCTGGGTGGTAGGCGTGATATTCACCGCCGTGGACATATTTGAGCAGACCACCTAATGGCAACGTCTTTCTGGGGATGTATGCATCGCGGACCTGCTGGCGGATGTCATTTTCCAATTGACTGAACGATGCGCCGCTGATGCGGCTGACCGTCCCCTTGAAGCAGCGCTCCACCACCATCTGATCCAGACCGAGCGCTTCAAAAAGCTGGGTGCTGCGGTAGGAGGCGAGGGTGGAAATTCCCATTTTGGAGAGGATCTTGTAGAGGCCTTTGTCGATGCCCTTGCGGTAGTTTTCCAGTGCCTTGAGGAGCGTGACCGGCTGGCTGAAGGCATGCCGCTCGGCCAGGCTGCGGATGATGGCATAGCTCAGGTAGGGGTAGACAGCGGTGGCACCGTAACCGATCAGCGTGGCGAAATGGTGAGGATCGCGGGTATGGGCGGTAGCGACGACGATATTGCAGCGGGTGCGCAGGCCGGCATCAATGAGGGCATGGTGGACTGCACCCACCGCCATCAGTGCCGGGATGTAGAGCCGATCGCGCGCCAGGGCGTGATCCGAGAGCACCAGGATAACGGCTCCGTGCCGCACTGCCGCGATGACTTCTTCGCAGAGGGCTTCGATGGCGCCCCCCAGATTGCTGTCCGCCGCTGAATAACAGAGATCAAAAGTCTGGCCGCGGAAGGCCGGTTCCGTGCGGCTGGTGAGGGCGACAAAAGTAGCATCGGAAAGCACCGGGGAGTGTACCTCAATGCGCCGGGCGTATTCGGGACGCTCGGCGAAGAGGTTGCTCTCGCTGCCGATGACCGTGTTCAGGGACATCACCAGGGCTTCGCGCAGAGGGTCGATGGGTGGATTGGTGACCTGGGCGAATTGCTGCCGAAAATAATCGGCAATATGCCGGGTTTGCCGCGATAAGACGGCCATGGGGGTGTCGTCACCCATGGAGCCGACGGCTTCCTGGGCGCCCTCGGCGAGGACGCGAATCACCTGGTCTTCTTCTTCAAAACTGACACCAAATGCCTTTTCACTGGCCAGCAGATCGGTTACCGGCAGTGCGGGGGAGCTGTCGTTGTTGTCGCTATCGAGATGCTCAGCATACTGATCCAGCCATTCCCGGTAGGGGTGGCTATTCTGGATTTGTGTGTCGATGTCAGCCGACTCCAGGAATTTACCCGTGGCCATATCCACTGCCACCAGTTGCCCCGGCCCGACTCGGCCCTGCACGGCGATGTCGCGGTGATCGTAGTCAAAGACGCCCACTTCGGAGGCGATGTTGATGATGCGGTCTTTGGTGATGACATAACGGGCCGGGCGCAGACCGTTGCGATCCAGTGCGCAGGCAGCAATGCGTCCGGTGTTGAGCACCAGTCCGGCGGGACCATCCCAGGCCTCCATGCGCATGGAATGATATTCGTAGAAGGCGCGCAGGGCGGGCTCAATGCGCGGGACATTGTGCCAGGCGGGCGGCACCAGCAGGCGGATGGCCTTGAAGAAGTCCATGCCGCCCTGCACCAGCAGTTCGAGCATGTTGTCGAGGCTGAAGGAGTCGCTGCCGCCACCCACCGCAGGCAGTACCTCTGCCATGGGTAGCAGGTCAGATTGCAACTGTGCTTCCCGGGCTTTGGCCCACAGGCGGTTGCCCTGCACGGTATTCAATTCGCCATTGTGGGCGAGGATGCGGAAGGGCTGGCACAAGCGCCATTCCGGCCAGGTATTGGTCGAAAAGCGTTGGTGATAGGTGACGAGCGCGGAGGCGAAGCGCGGGTCGCGGAGGTCGGGATAAAAAACGGGGAGATTTTCCGGCAGCACCAAGCCCTTGTAGCCAATGACCTGAGAGGAGCAGGTCACGGCAAAAAAGCTGCTCTCGTCGACAAAGCGTTTTTCTACCCGCCGTCGCAGGCGATAGAGGAGGCGTTCGTGACTGTCTGTGTCCGCGGCGTCGGGGAGGCCCACAAAGGCTTGCCATACACCCGGCAGGCTTTTCAGGGCTTCATCGCCACAAGCGGCAAGGTCAGTAGGGACCTCGCGCCAGCCCAGACATCTGAGCCCTAGGTCCTGGGCTTCGGCATCCAGTGTCGTGCGAATTTCACTCGCGACTGCCTGGTCTTGCGGGAGAAAAAACTGGCCGATGCCAAAATGCTTGCCGAGAGCAATACCGTGCTCAGTGGTGATAGCGCGGAAAAAGGTCTCCGGCATCTGCAACAGTAAGCCGCAACCGTCGCCACTTTTGCCGTCGGCGGCTACAGCACCGCGGTGGGTGAGTCGTGCCAGGGAGGTGATTGCCGTCGCGACAATGGCGTGACTCGCCTGATTGTCCATCTGGGCAATCAGGCCGAAGCCGCAGGAGTCTCGTTCAAAATCGGGGGAGTATAAGCTTTGCGTCATATCGTCACCTGGTTGTCACCGCACCCTGTCGCCGGACTGCAAAGCAGGGCCGAGCATTATAACGCGCTCATGGATACCATCCAAGGGTGCGGGCGCGTCATCTTTCGGGATTTTTGCGTTGGAATAGCTGAAGCGTTTACGCCTCGCCATGGGGATCGAAGATGCGGTCGTACTCGGCAATGGCGAAGCGGTCGGTCATGCCAGCCACATAGTCTGCGACGACACGCGCCTGACGTTTCACCGCGCCGTTACACTCGTTGATGCGTGCCTGATATTTCAGCGGCAGCAGGCGCGGATCTTCCTGCAGGGCATGAAACAGTTTGCGTACCAGGCGCTTGGCTTTTTCCGCCTGACGATGCACCCGCGGGTGACGATACATGCGCTGAAAGAGGAAGCGTTTGAGGGTCACCACTTCGTGGGCGATGGCCGGACTGTGGGCCGCGAGCGGGCACGGCGCAGCCCGCACTTCCGCAATGGTGGTGATGCCCTCAGCCGCGATGTGGCGCCGGGTTTCATCGACCAGATCGTGGATGAGCAGATTGATGAGGCGGCGACCCGTTTCGTGGCGCAATACGGTTTGCGAGGCCTCAGGGTAGCGCTGATGTACCTCGGCAAAAATAACCCCGTACAAGGTGCTGGCGCAGAGTTCTTCCAGACTCAGCAGGCCAGCGCGTAAACCATCATCAATATCGTGGTTATTATAAGCAATCTCGTCGGCGAGATTGGCGATCTGTGCTTCCAGACCGGGCTGGGTACCCTGCAAAAACCGTTCACCTACGTCTCCCAGGTCGGCAGCTTTACTTCTGGCGCAGTGCTTGAGGATGCCCTCGCGCGTCTCAAAGCTCAGGTTCAGGCCGGGGAAGTCACCGTAGCGCTTTTCCAGGCGGTCCACAATGCGCAGGGACTGGATGTTGTGCTCGAAACCACCGAGATCGGTCATGCACTCCTGCAAGGCTTCTTGCCCAGCATGACCAAAAGGGGTGTGACCGAGATCGTGGGCCAGGGCAATAGCTTCGACCAGGTCCTCATTCAGAGCCAGTTGGCGGGCGATGGCGCGACCTACTTGTCCTACTTCCAGGCTGTGGGTGAGGCGGGTGCGGTAGAGATCACCCTCGTGATTCACGAAAACCTGGGTTTTGTACTCGAGACGGCGGAAGGCGCTGGAGTGGATGACCCGGTCCCGGTCGCGCTGGAAGGCGCTGCGATTGGCGGGTGGCTCTTCCGCGTGGGTGCGCCCGCGACTCCGGGCCGGGTCGGCGGCGTAGGACGCTAATCCCCCGTATGACCCAACAACGCTAGCATCAGGCATTGCCAGATGGCTCCTGTACGGCATTGGCCGCTGCCGACGCCGATTCGTCTAGCACCCGCTGCATGGTTTCGGCGAGCAGGGGCAGGCGCGTGGCGAACAGCGCAAAGGCCGCATCGGCATATTCGCGGATTTCATACTGGGCATCTTGCTTGCGCCGCAGCTTGAAAAAGTTCATCAGGCTGCGGAAGTTGACCGTCCAGTAGACATCCGAGTAGGCGGCGACCGGCATCACATTGCGCAGAAGCTCGCGGGCCCGGCCGCGGTAAGGGTCGCGTCCGCCTTCTTTGGGACCCAGCTCGCCGGTTTCGCGCGCCAGATCAATGCGGCTGCAAGCCGCATTGTATTGCTGCTCGTACCAGGCAAAGAGCTGCGTCATCAGCGCTTCATATTCGGCTACGGCAGCCTCGTCCAACACCGCAAAGCCATCCACCGTGCGCGCGGCGGCATCGGGTACATAGGCGACGGAGAGCGGCTTGCGATAGCGCATGGAAAACTCGTTCCAACTGGAAACGCGGTGTTTGACCCACTGGCGCAGCACAAAAATCGGTGCGATGAAGCGGAAGCGGAAGTATACGGTCTCGAAGGGAGTGCCGTGCTGATCGCGCAGTAACTGGTAGAGCAGGGCGCGGTCGCGGTCCGAAAATTCGTGCCCGCTGCGGAGGCGCTGGTTAGTGGTGCTGATGCGCGCGGTATTGATAATGGTGGCTTCGTCCCCCCAGGTCTCTTCCAGTTCGATGAAACCGAAGTTGCCAATACGGCGGGTGCCGCCGGGGTTCAGTACGATGCGTTGCGCCATTTCCTCTTGCAGTTCCGCGGTCGCTTTATTGATCTCATGCATGTCCATGCTCCATGAAGGCTTGAAGGGTCTGGGTGATGGCCGCCGGGGGAACATCGCCGGTAATCACCGCACTCCCAATGCCACGCAGCAGGATGAAGCGCACCCGGCCCCCTTCCGCTTTCTTGTCGACGCGCATAAAGGCGAGATAATCGGTGACGGGGAACGCCGGTGCGAGGGTGGGTAAACCGGTGGCCTTGATGAGAGCGTAGATACGGTTCTGTTCGCTCTCCCGAATCAGGTCGAGGCGGCGGGAAAGGTCTGCTGCCATGACGATGCCGATGGCCACAGCCTCGCCATGGAGGTACTGGCCGTAGCCGGTCGCTGCCTCAATGGCATGGCCGAAGGTGTGGCCGAGGTTGAGAATGGCCCGTAAGCCCCCCTCCAGTTCGTCGCGCGCCACGATGTCAGCTTTGTCTTTGCAGGAGTATTGGATCACTTTGGCCAGGGCGCTGGCTTCCCGGGCAAGCACGGCATCCAGGTGGTCTTCGAGCCAGGAGAAAAAGCCCTGATCGTTAATCAGGCCATATTTAATGACCTCGGCCAGACCAGAGCGGAATTCCCGGTCGGGCAGGCTGTCCAGAGTGTCGGTGTCGGCGATCACGGCACGCGGTTGGTAAAAAGCGCCGATCATGTTTTTACCCAGGGGGTGATTGACCCCGGTCTTGCCGCCGACAGAGGAGTCCACCATGGCGAGCAGGGTGGTAGGCACCTGAATACAGGTGACTCCGCGCTGATAGACTGCGGCGGCGAAGCCGGTGATGTCTCCCACGACGCCGCCGCCGAGGGCACAAAGGGTACAATCACGCCCGTAACCCGCACCCAGCAGACGTCCGGTGATTTCCTGGATATTAGCAAGGGACTTGCTTTCCTCACCGGCTGGCAGCGTGATGGTCAGCGCGTTTTTTTCGAGTTTCTTCAGGGTTTTTTGCAGCGCCTCCAGATAGAGGGGCGCAACATTGCTGTCCGTGATAATAGCGACAGGGCCTTTGCTCAGAACGGGTGCGAAGTGGGCCGGGTCGGCGAGAATGCCGGCGCCTATGTGGATGGGGTAACTGCGCTGGCCCAGATCGACGCGAAGACTATGCATGATGTTTACTCTTATAGACCGATTTATGCACCATTGTTGTGGTTCTTTTGCGTTGAGGCAAGTGTGTTGCCGCTATTGCGACCGTTTTGAGTTTGTTTATACGGCTCTATCCCCGCGTGGGGATCGGCCCTGTCCGCTGTTGGAGACGTCGCAGTATCCGGCGCAAGACCTGATCCGAGCGCAGACCATCTCCCGGTACCCGCCAGTGCGCTGTCTCCTGATAAAGCGCGTTGCGCTGTTCTGCCAAGGTGTGCAGGCGAATGTCCAGGTCAGTATTCTGCAAGAGGGGACGGTTGCGGTCATGGCGGATACGCTTGAGTTGCTCGTCGACACTGACATCCAGATAGATGACCCAGCCTATGTGTCGTAAATGACGGCGATTAGCAGGGTCAAGTACGGCGCCACCGCCAGTGGCCAGTACGATCGGCTCACTCTGGGCGGAGAGGTCGGCGATGATTTTGCGCTCCCGCTCGCGGAAGCCGGATTCCCCCTCAATTTCAAAGATGGTGGGAATATCCACGCCGGTATGGCTAACGATAAGCGCGTCAGTATCCACGTAAGGAAGACGCAAGCGGGCGGCCAGGAGCCGCCCGATGGTGGATTTACCAGATCCCATAGGACCGATAAGGATAATACTTCCGGTCATTGCCCGAGATTGGCGCTACCGGACGTCCCGCCCAGGCCATCTGGGGCACCACCGCCAATTACCTTGGGGGTCAGAAAAACCAGTAATTCCGTTTTTGACACATTGTTGAGGTGGCTCTTGAAGAGCCAGCCGAGCAGAGGAATGTCCTTCAGTAGTGGGACACCGGTTTCCGTCTGGGTGGTCGAGTCCGTGTAAATGCCGCCGATGACGACGGTTTGGCCATTATTGACCAGCAGTTTGGTTTTGACCTGCTGAGTATTAATGGGAATGCCGGTAGGCAGGGCTTGTGCGTAGTTGGGCTGGTCGTTGCGCGCATCCACATCCAGGGTAATCTTGCCGTTGGGCGAAATGTGCGGAATCACCTGCAGACTGAGTTCCGCTTTTTTGAAGGATACCGCCGTTGCGCCGCTGCTGGTGGACTGTTGATAAGGAATTTCCTGACCCTGTTCGATGATGGCTTTTTCGTTGTCCTGGGTGAGGACTTTGGGGCTGGAGATGATCTTGGCGCGGTTGTCGGCTTGCAGTGCCTGTAGTTGCAAATTCAGGATGCGATTGCCCGCAGCGGTGCCCAGAGCAAAACCCAGCGATGCCGGATTGGTGCCGGCGAGGGCGCTGCCTGCGGTGGAGGGTGTCAGGTTCACCAGCGCCGGGGTAGTGAAACCGGTTCCGGTGGTGGAGGTTCCAGATATCGGGTAGGCGCCACCCTGCGTCGGTGTGACCCCCGTAGCACCGGTACCCGATAGGTTGACGACGCCACCACCGCCGCCAGAGGTGTAGGTCCCGCCCCAATTGACACCCAGGGACTGGGCCGCATTGGTAGTGATCTGCACAATGCGCGCTTCAATCAATACCTGCGGGACCGGACGATCGATTTTGGTGATCAGGTTTTTGATGTTGGCGATGTCCTGCGGGGTGTCCCGCACCAGCAGGCTGTTGGTGCGGGTGACCACCGCTACCGAGCCGCGCGGGCCGAGCAGCGAGTTGCCAATGAGGCTGGAGCTCGGAATGCCCAACGCACTGGCCAGAGCGGCATTCTGGCCGCCATAACCGTTACCGTTATAACCGTTGCGGCCGACCCAATTAACTCCGGGTTGCTTGTTTTGATCGAATCCCTGCAGCAGTGTGGCAATCTGTGAGGCTTTTGCATATTTGATCCGGATGAGATCCGTCACCAGCGGTTCGAGCTTGCGCTTACTGGCAGCGGCCTTCAATTGCGCCTCTTCCTGGCTGGTAATCTGGTTGGCAGGCGCTATCCAGAGAATGTTGCCGATATGTTTTTCCGCCAGTCCCTGAGACTCCAGAATCACTTGCAGAGCTTGTTCCCACGGCTCGTTCTTAAGGCGAATGGAAAGACTGCCGGTCACGTTGTTGGAAACGACGATGTTCTGGTGCGTGAAGTCGGCAATGACCTGCAGGGCATCGCGCACGCTGATGTTCTGAAAGTCCATACTGAGGCGCGCACCGGCGTCGGGATTGCTGCCGGTCTCAGTAGTTTGGGGATGTACATCAATCATGGTGCGCTGCCCCAACTGGTAAGCCGAGTATTCGTAAGGACCATGAATAGCAAAAACCAATCGGATGTTGCGTCCCAGAGGGTAACTGTCCACATACTGAACCGGAGTACCGAACTGGCCGACCCCGAAACGGTGGGTGTAGCTGGAGGGGATAGTGGTGTCTTTGAGTTCGACGACGAGGGCGCCGTTCTCGCGGGTGACATTCATCTGCGGTTGCGGGCCGGAGATGGAAAGATTAAGGATCCCACCACCGTTCTTACCCCGTTTGAAACTCAGATCGTTGATTTGTGTACCTGAAGTGATGGCCGGAGCAGCCAGGGGCGGCGCAGACGTTACGGGGACCCCCGTGGCACCGCTGGCCGACAGGCTTGCGGCGCCCTGCGCTTCGGGTGCTACCGCTTTGCTGTGATTGGCCACCAGGGCAAGCCGATAACCGCCTGGCGCTGGCTCCATCATGACCGCCTGTGGTGACTTCAGCAACAAATCGAGACGGGCGTGATGACCGACATTTTCAGTCAGCACATTGACGACAGCGCCGCTGCCAGCGACGGTACCCACGGAGCTCATAAAATGGGCATCACTGAAGTCGATACGCACCCGATAACCGCCGTTCAGGGTATTTACATCGTAGGCAGGGCGGCTATTGCTGTGGATAAGAAAGGCCATGCCATGCTGATCCTGTACCGGCGTAATGCTGCTGATAAGGCTCTCTGCCCATGCGGCGCCGGAACTCAGGCAGAGCATCGCCGCCATGATGGCAATAGTCCCTGGCCTCAGTACCAAAGGACGGGGCTGCGGGCTTGCTGCGACACGGCGGGTGGTATTGGATGCTGTGCTCATCTTTTCGCTATCCTCTGTATTCTTTGGGGTTAGGCAAGTCATGTTCAGTTGCCATTTTGCATCTGCAAAACAGTCTGTTCTTTCTGGAATCCACCGAAGGCGTTGGGTATGTATTGTTCGACGGTGACCGACCGTTTCGTCATGCTGTCATCGATGTTCACGATACGGCCATCATGGGTGCCAATGTAGCTGCCGATCGTCGCGCGATATACTTTATGATCCGGCGTGAGAATTACGGCCCAGAGTTTGCCCTGATTGTCCCGGACAATGCCGGTTATGCTCAGGCTGGACAGGGCGAATTTTTCCAGAGGTTGAACAGGCCCATGGCTGGCAGGACGCGGTCCGGCGCCGGCGGCAGCGGCCTCCTTGCGCAACAGAAGCTCCGAGAAACTCGTGAAGGGATCACGGTTGATCGGGTTTTCATAGACCTGCGGCTCGTAAGCGGGGGTCTTGGGCAACGGTGTGATGTGTGTGTTGGTTTTAGGGCCATCGGCGACAAAGGCCTGAAGATGGCTGAGATCGTCGCTGTCTGAGCAACCGCTCAATAGCGCCATGCCGGCAAACATCATCAGGATACTGAGAGCACGTTTCATGGCTTGCCCCCTTCGTTACTTTGGCGATCTGCACTGCCCCTGCTACCCAGATAGCGATAAGTGGTCGCTGTACACTGCA
The DNA here is from genome assembly GCF_027322205.1 of Acidithiobacillus sp. GTDB lineage: Bacteria > Pseudomonadota > Gammaproteobacteria > Acidithiobacillales > Acidithiobacillaceae > Acidithiobacillus. Next base: position 12,979 of record NZ_DAHVHY010000003.1, on the reverse strand, counting down.
TCACCAACTGCTGGACTGCCTGTGCCTTGGCTGCGCTGGTCGCGCCCGCATCAGGCATTCGGGCGATGTCGACATTGTTGATGGTCACAATGCGAGGCATGGCAGCGACCGCGGCAGCGAAGCGCCCGATGTCACTATAGGTACCGACCACTTTGAGCTTGACCGGGATCTCCGCATAGAAGTTCTTGTTCACTTCTCCCGTGGGCTGGAACAGTTCGAAATCCAGCCCGCGGCTACGTCCGGCCAGGGTTACATCATCCAGCAAAGAAGGGATCTGGGTGCGGTTGGGCAGCTGCTGCAGAAAGTTCTGAAAACGCAGATTCATTTCTTTGATCTGGGCCTGATAGGCGGGTAGGGAAGCCGCCAGCAATTGTTTTTGCCGCACCTGGATTTTCAGGCTGTCTTCCTGGGTTTTTAGTTGATTATACTTGTCGTTTTCGGGTGCAATAAACTCAAACCAAACCAGGATACCGAGAACCAAAACAATGATGGCAATGATGATGAGCTTGGCTTTGACCGGCCAGCGGATGATGTCATCCATTTGCAGGTTACGGAATTCATCAAAGGTCATGGCTGTGTATCCTTGTGCTGCGCAGGTGCGCCACTTTTATTTGTGGCAGTCGGCGTGCGGATGCTCATTTGCAGCGTAAATTGTCCCACTTCTTCATTACCCAGCTTGGACTTGCTGATGATATTCAGTTCCGGCTTCTCAAAAATCTTTGAGGCTTCAATGTTACGCATGAATGCCGCGACCTGATCGTTCGCCTGAGAATAACCATCTACCGTAATGGAGTCGCCGGTCTGCTGAAGCTTGGTCAGAAAGATGCCATCGGGAGTAACCTGAGCCAGGGTATTGAAGAGACGCACCACCATATCCCGCTGGTCCTGCAGATCGGTAATGATACCCTCACGGGAAAGCAGTTCATCACGTTTTTTACGCAGATCGGCAATGGACGCGATTTTTTTGTTCAGTTGCGTGGTGATCCCCTGCAGATACTGCACTTTTTGTTGCTCAGCAGAAACACGCGCGCTAAAAACACTGTAGATACCATAATAAAACAGGGCGGCAAGCAGCAGGATGCCGATAAGGGCTAACACTAAAAGCTGGCTGCGTTGTGCGCGCCGGGCCTCCCGATAGGGCAGCAGATTAATGCGGATCATGCCGGCATCCTCCTTAACGCCAGTCCACAGGCAACAGCCAAGGACGACCTGTCCGCATCCATAAAGCGACGGCTGATTTGAGGAGCCATTTCCATGCCTGCAAAAGGATCAGGTACGTAAACCGGGAAGCTCACGAGTTGACGCAAGTGTTCTGCAAGCTGCGGAATTTTAGCCCCGATACCAAAAAGATGCACCGATCCTGCGGGAACATCCGGCATGCTGGCCTGAAAGAAATCAAGAGAGCGAAATAGTTCCTGGGCCATACTCCGGGCGAATGGGTTGAGTACATCACGCACATATTCGGGAGGTAGACCACCGAAGCGCTCCATGCGTTGTGCGTCATTGGCGTCAAGGCCATAACGGCGCTGAATTTCTTCAATCAAACGACCCAGGCCAAAATTATGCTCACGGGAGTAAACCGGATGCCCCTCCTGAAACACGTTGATATTGGTGGTGGCACTACCCATTTCCACCAGAATGACCGCTTTGCCTGGGGTGTCGCGTTCCTGTGGGGATACACTGGTGATATGCTCATGCAATAACCAGAGTGCGAAGGGTTTGACATCAATAATTTTTGGTTTGAGGCCTGCCTCTTCGAGAGCTGCGGCACGATCTTCGACAGCCTCTTTTTTGCATGCTACCAGCAGGACATGGTTATAACTTTTTCTGGCTTCATCGGGTCCAAGCACCGCGAAATCAAAATTGACGGCATCGATGCTGTAGGGAATGTATTGGCTGCTCTCAAAGCGAATCTGCTCTTCAATACCCACCTCATCCAGGTCACCCGGAAGAGAGATGACCTTGACGATGGCCATATTGGCCGGCAGGGCGGTCGCCACGGCCTTGGTCCTGATATGGGATCGTTCCAGAATGGTGCGTAGCGCCCGACTGACCGCCTCAGCGTCCTGGATGTCACGATCATTGACGGCGCCTGGCGGGAGACCCTCGGAGTCCGCATGTTCGACGCGAAGCTTCCCTCTGGACTGCGAGAGCTCAACGAGTTTTACCGCGTCCGGACTAACATCCAGGCCGAGCAAAGGAGGACTTGGTAAGCGCAGCACGTTTATTCCCTTTTATGGTCTGACGAATATTACATAAATAAATTCGGTTTGCAGAAAACTAACGGCACTTGCGCAAAGCACGAATACTTTTTGCAACTTGTGGGGGAAATTAGCAGCATTCCCGATTCTGTCAAGGCGCACCTGCCGAGAAATTGTTACAATGGGTGCGAAACTCGGTAGGGACGGCATGCCAACGTGACTTTTGATGAGGATAATTCTGGAGTTCCATGATCTTGATAGGGGAGGATGGTGATCGCCGGGATCTGGCGTGGATGACGCTGGCGCTGGATTACGCGGCGCGTGGGGCTGTTCAGGGCGAGGTCCCGGTGGGCGCGGTGTTGCTGGATGCTGATGGTGGTCTGTTGGCGGCGGCGCATAATACCCCTGTTCAGAGCCATGATCCCAGTGCCCATGCGGAAATGCTCGTGCTGCGCCAGGCAGCACAGTCTTTGCGGAACTATCGGCTGACGGGTGCCACCCTCTATGTCACGCTGGAGCCTTGCATTATGTGTGTCGGGGCGATGCTGCAGGCGCGGGTTACGCGCCTCGTCTATGCCGCGTCGGATCCTAAGACGGGCGCAGTGGAAAGTCTTTACCATCTCTTGGAGGATGATCGTTTTAACCATCGTATTGTGACGAAGGGGGGGGTGCTGGCCGCATCCTCCGCGACGTTATTAAGGGATTTTTTCCGGGTGCGGCGATGCAGAAAAGGGGCAGGGGCGGCCAGTGTCGCCACGGTTGAAGCGGGTGTTGAAACAGGGCAGAGGGGCGGCGATGCGACACTGCAGTCATGAATGGCAGGTGAACAATGGTGGCCGCGGCTTATACGAACTCACTCAGAAATTGCAGGGTTGGTTGCGGGAGGTCGATGCCCGGGTAGGATGGGCGAATCTCTTCGTGCCACACACCTCAGCCAGTTTGTTGCTGCAAGAAAATGCCGATCCCGATGTGCGGGCGGACATTCTTGATTATTTTGCGCATTTGGTTCCGGATGGTGATCCTGGTTTTCGTCATCGCAATGAAGGACCCGATGATATGTCGGCGCATCTGCGGAGTGTGTTGACCCAGAATAGTCTGATAATCCCTGTACAGGAGGGGCGGGCGGCGCTGGGGGGCTGGCAGGGGGTTTTTCTTTTTGAACATCGGTTGCGGCCAGTCAGCCGCCGGGTGCTGGTCAGTTTTCAGGGGGTTATGGAGGAGGTCTGATGTCTGAATTCATGGAGTTGTACAACGGGATGCTGCGTGGCATTCGTGAGTGGTCGCGTTGGGACGAGTTTCAGAAAAGGCTAGCGGAACAGGCGGATAATGGCTGGTATGTGTACTTCGTGGGAGTGGACTTTCCACAGGCGCCACTCGATGCCGCGACCTTTGGCAAGGTACTGGATGCGATCGATACCCTGCTGCACCGCGATCATAAAGAGAAATATCTGGGTATCGTCTATGTGGATGATTTTGAGCATCCGCAGCTGATCAAGATTTACGATCCCAACAATTTGGGGGCGTCTTGTGGCAGCAGCGGGAAAGTGGTTCCGGCCGGCTGGATACTCTCGCGGGTGCCTCCCGATCCTTTGGGGGAGTTTGTTGTGCCCGAAGGCCGCAAGCGCTGGTGGCGGGAAATTTTTCAAAGCTGATCGGGTTGGCATTATCGCCCGGCCTTTTGTACCCTTGGGTGAACCAACCATCAGGAGAACCCATGGAAGCTGACCTGAAGCCCCTGGAATTCGAGGGCATTCGCCGGTTGCTCGAAAAGCTTTGTGCGACGCCCTTCGGGGCCGATGCGGCGCGCAATCTCGCACCCGCCCCCACAGTGGGCGTCGCGCGCCAGTTGCAGGCGGCCATCACCGCCGCCCGCTTTGGCCTGGAGTCGGGCGAAGGCCCGCTGCTCCCGGAGTTGCCGGACGTGCGCGCTGCCATTCGTCAGGTGACTTCTCCTGGTGCGGCGCTGGCGGGTACCGCCTTTCGTAATCTGGCGCTGGTGCTGCGGGTCGGTGCGCAGTTGCGTCCTTATGTGGAGAAGCGTCCTGCGCTTTTGCCCACTGGGCCGGAGCGGCTGGACGCGGCAGCGGACTTGCTGCCACGGATTGACGCCGTTCTCATGCCCAACGGCAGTGTGCGCGAAGACGGTAATGATACCCTGCGCCGGTTGCATCACGAATTGAAGACGGAGCGTGAACAGATTCAGAAAGTCTTGCAAGGACATCTGTGTGCGCCGGGAGCGAGGGCTCACTGGTCCGGCCAGCGCGCCTGTGTGCACCTGCCTGATGGTGCGGTGGATAATATTCGCGGAGTACGGCGGGGTACCGGCCCAGGCGGGCATGGCACTCTGGTGGAGCCGATGGAGATGGTGGCGGGCAATAACCGCCTGGAGAAGGTTGCCGGCAGCATCGAACAGGAAAACCAAGCCATCCTCCGCGCACTTAGTGATGCGGGGCGTGAGCGTCTGAGTGGCTTACAGCATTTGGTCGAGTCGCTGACCTGGCTGGATCTGGCCATTGCTGGTGCGCAACTGTCCATCCATCTGCATGGCAAAGCGGCTGAGATGGTGGATGAGCCGGTGCTGGCACTGGAAGAGGCTTATCACCCGCAACTGGTCCTCGCTTATGCGGAGAAGCGGGGTCCGCAGCCTAAACCGCTATCCGTGCATATTGATGCCGAGTGTCCGATTCTGGTGGTGACCGGACCCAATACCGGTGGCAAGAGTGTCTCTCTGAAAACGGTTGGATTGCTTACGGTGATGGCTCATTGCGGCTTGCATATCCCGGTAGGCGGGCGTGCTGTGGTTGGGAATTTCACACGTATTTTTGTGGATATGGGTGATCCACAAAGTGTCGCTTTTGAGCTGTCTACCTATTCTGGTCATGTGGAGGTTCTGAAAAGACTACTTGCGGATGCGGATGACCATACCCTTATCCTGCTGGATGAACTGGGTACCGGCACGGACCCGGAAGAGGGTGCGGCGCTGGCGATGGCCGTGCTTGATCATCTGGCGGGACGCGGGGTGCGGGGCATGGTGACGACCCATCTCACTCCGCTCAAGGCTTTTGCCGATACCCACGCTTGTCTGCGTAATGCCTCCATGCGCTTTGATCAGGAACGGTTGGAGCCTACCTATGAGCTGCAGATTGGTGTGCCGGGGCGTTCCCTAGGGCTGGTCATTGCGGCAAAACGCGGCCTGCCGGAGGCTTTGGTCAGCAAGGCGCGCGATTATCTGGAATACCTGCACAGCCACTAGGCCGGAAAGTGTGCTGGTTGCCATGCTACCATAGATGATAACCCGTATGTGCCAAGGCATTTTTATTTGACCTCACAGCAAAAAATGTCTAGCTTTTTGCGCTGATACTTTATTCCCTGAGGAGTACGACGATGACGTCCCTGACGACTACGCAAGATCGCCCAAGTCCCGAGCTGGAAACTGAAGAGCTGACGGGTGCGGAGATTGTAGTCCGTGCGTTGCGTGATGAAGGTGTGGAATATATTTTCGGTTATCCGGGCGGCGCGGTCCTGTATATTTACGACAAACTGGAGCAGCAGCAGGACGTCAAACATATACTGGTGCGCCACGAACAGGCGGCGGTACATGCAGCGGATGCGTATTCCCGGGTGACCGGCAAAGTCGGTGTGGCGTTGGTCACCAGTGGGCCAGGGGCCACCAATGCGGTGACCGGCATTGCCACGGCGTATATGGACTCGGTGCCTATGGTGGTGATCACCGGGCAGGTGCCGGTTGCGCTTATCGGCAATGACGCTTTCCAGGAAGTGGATACAGTGGGCATTACGCGCCCCTGCACCAAGCATAATTTTCTGGTGAAGGATGTCCGCGATCTGGCGAGCACTCTGAAGACCGCTTTTTATCTGGCGGCGACGGGGCGTCCAGGGCCGATACTGGTAGATATTCCCAAGGATATCACCAGTCATAAAACCCGCTATCACTACCCGGGAAAAGTCAGTCTGCGTTCCTACAAGCCGACGGTAAAAGGCCATCCGGGGCAGGTGCGTAAAGCCATGCAGCTCATTACCAGTGCGCAGCGACCAATGTTCTATACCGGCGGCGGCATTATCCTCGGTAACGCTTCCGGAGAGCTCCGCAAGCTGGTGCGCACCCTGGGAGCGCCTATCACGCATACCCTCATGGGGCTGGGCGCTTATCCGGCATCGGATCGCCAGTTTCTAGGGATGCTGGGTATGCATGGCACCTACGAAGCTAATATGGCGGTGCAGCATTGTGATGTGCTGGTGGCCCTGGGTGCGCGTTTTGATGACCGCGTCACGGGCAACCTCGCCAAATTCGCGCCGCACGCGCGGATTGTGCATGTGGATGTCGACCCCTCTTCTATCTCTAAAAATGTGCGGGTGGACGTCCCCGTCGTCGGTGATTTGCAGCAGGTACTGCTGGAGATGAATCAGGTACTGACGGAGAACGATCAGCGCAACGAACTGCAAGCCATGCAGGCGTGGTGGGCGCAGATTGAGGAATGGCGGCAGCGCGATTGCCTGCACTATAATCAGGACGATCGCATCATCAAGCCGCAGTTTGTGGTGCAGAAACTGTTCGAGCTGACCGGTGGTGACGCTATCGTCACCTCAGATGTGGGCCAACACCAGATGTGGGCGGCGCAGTTCTATGGTTTCGACCGGCCACGGCGCTGGGTCAACAGTGGCGGACTGGGCACTATGGGCTTCGGGCTCCCGGCGGCCATGGGCGCGCAAGTCGCCGAACCTGATTCGACAGTGGTCTGTATAACCGGTGATGGCAGTATCCAGATGAATATCCAGGAATTGTCCACCTGCCTCCAGCATCATTTGCCCGTTAAGGTGGCATGTCTCAACAATCATTATCTGGGGATGGTGCGCCAGTGGCAGGAGTTCTTCTATGAAAATCGTTACGCTATGAGCTATGTGGATGCCTTGCCGGACTTCGTGAAATTGGCGGAAGCCTATGGTCATATCGGCCTGCGCGCGGATACGCCCGCCGATGTGGAGCCGGTGATTCGTGAGGCGTTGCGTCTTAAGGACCGTATGGTGTTCATGGATTTCCAGGTGGATCCGACCGAAAATGTTTACCCCATGGTGCCCGCAGGCGCGGCCCTTTCCGAAATGATTCTGGTGTAACCCATGCGCCATATCATCTCCATCTTGCTGGAAAACGAAGCGGGTGCCTTGTCGCGGGTGGCAGGACTGTTCTCGGCGCGTGGTTATAATATCGAAGCGATGACCGTCGCGCCGACCCACGATCCGAGTATTTCGCGGATGACCGTGGCGACGCGTGGCTCCGAAGAAATTATGGAACAGGTCCTCAAACAGCTGAACAAACTGGTGGAAGTCATACGCGTGCACGACCTGACTGAAGGTCCGCATATTGAGCGCGAGTTGATGCTGATCAAGGTCCATGCTGTAGGGCAGGATCGCGAGGAGGTCAAAAGGCTGTCGGATGTTTTCCGGGGGCGCATCATTGACGTGACGGACCGCTCCTACACCATGGAACTGACGGGTACCGGCGAGAAGCTGGATGCCTTTATCCATGCTCTGGACCCCGGTATGGTCATTGAAGTGGTCCGCAGTGGTGCCAGCGCCATCAGTCGTGGGGCCAAGGCAATCTAGTCCATAAATAAAAATTTACAATCACTTAATCAGATATCAAGAGGTTTCACATGAAGGTTTATTACGATAACGATGCCGATCTCGCCCTGATCCAGAAGAAGCAAGTGGCCATCATCGGCTACGGTTCCCAGGGGCACGCCCACGCCTTGAATCTCAAGGATTCCGGCGTCAGCGTGGTCGTTGGTTTGCGCAAGGATTCTTCCTCCTGGGAGAAGGCCAGTAAGGCCGGATTGGCAGTCAAGGAAGTCGCCGCAGCCGTGGCCGCAGCCGATGTGATCATGATTCTGACCCCCGATGAAGGCCAAGGTGCGCTATATCGCGATGAAATCGCACCCAACATCAGGCAGGGTGCGGCGCTGGTGTTTGCCCATGGCTTTAACGTCCACTTTGGCCAGATTCATCCGCGTGCCGATCTGGACTGCTTCCTGGTGGCGCCCAAGGGCCCGGGGCATCTGGTGCGTTCCACCTACACCCAGGGTGGCGGCGTGCCCAGCCTGATTGCGGTGCATCAGGATGCCAGCGGCAATGCCACCCATATTGCGCTGTCCTATGCCAAGGCCAATGGTGGCACCCGTGCCGGCGTCATCGAGACCAGCTTTCGGGAAGAGACCGAAACCGATCTTTTCGGTGAGCAGGCGGTGCTTTGTGGTGGCGCCACGGCGCTGGTGCAGGCGGGCTTCGAGACGCTGGTGGAGGCCGGTTATGCGCCGGAGATGGCCTACTTTGAGTGTCTGCACGAGTTGAAGCTGATTGTCGACCTCATGTATGAAGGCGGCATCAGCAATATGCGCTACTCCATTTCCAACACGGCTGAGTATGGTGACTTGACCCGTGGCCCACGCGTGGTCAATGCCGATACCAAGGCGGAGATGAAGAAAATCCTGACGGAAATTCAGAATGGCGCATTCGCCAGGGAGTTCATCCTGGAGAATCAGGCGGGCAAGCCGACCATGCAGGCCATGCGCCGGATGGGTGCCGAGCATCCCATCGAAGTGGTGGGCAACAAGCTGCGCTCCATGATGACCTGGATTGGTCAGAACCGGATCGTGGACCGCTCGCGTAACTGAGTTCGCAGCGGCAATCTGCACGGGGCGGAATGGCTGTGGGCAAAAAGCAATTTGCCTGTGGTGATTCCGCCCTTTTATCGTTGTCCGGCTCCTGATACGCTCTGCGCATGAAAACAGACTATCCTTATCCTTTGTTGGCGCGCGAGGGCTGGCCTTTTTTGGCCTTGTTTTTAGGTGTCGCCATTGTGCTGCAGATGGTTACGAATGGCTGGTGGGCGTCGCCGTTTTATCTGCTTTTTCTCTTCAGCCTCCAGTTTTTCCGTGATCCGCGGCGACCTTCGCCTGCCTTGTCTGAGCGATCGGTGCTGTGCCCGGCTGATGGCAGGGTGATTGCTATTGAGCAGGTTGATGACCCCTATCTTTCCCGTCCTGCGCTCAAGATCAGTATTTTTATGAATGTGTTTGATGTGCATGTGAATCGCATGCCGGTCAAGGGACAGGTGCAGAAGGTCTGGTATTTTCCGGGTAAATTCTTCAATGCCGCCCTCGACAAGGCGTCTTTGGAGAATGAACGCAATGCTCTTTGGGTGAAAACCGACGATGGCAGCGACGTGACCGTCGTACAGGTGGCGGGGTTGGTCGCGCGGCGTATTGTCTGCTACGTCGCGGCCGATAGCTCCGTGGCCGCAGGGCAGCGCTTCGGTTTTATTCGCTTTGGTTCGCGGGTAGATACCTACCTGCCGTTCAATACCCAGCCCCTGGTGGTCGTAGGAGAGCGGGTGCGCTCGGGTACCCAGTGTATTGCGACCTTGGGTGTCCAGCAGCCATGAACCCCAGATATTCGCGCCGTGGGGTTTATGTCCTGCCCAACCTCTTTACCACGGCCAGCCTGTTTGCCGGTTTTTACGCCATCATTGCCTCCATCAATGGTCATTACCGGGTGGCGGCCATCGTCATATTTATTGCTATGATTCTCGACGGGCTGGATGGGCGCGTGGCAAGGATGACCCATACAGAAAGCGCATTCGGCGCGGAATATGATTCATTGGCGGATGTGATTGCCTTTGGTATGGCGCCGGCCATTTTGGTATTTCTGTGGGGGCTGCAGGATTTCGGCAATTTCGGCTGGCTGGGGGCCTTTGTCTATACCGCCTGTGGTGCCCTGCGCCTAGCCCGCTTTAATACTCAGGTGCATAGCGCATCCAAGCGCTATTTCCAAGGCTTGCCAATACCCACGGCGGCGGCGGTGCTGGCCAGTCTGGTCTGGGTGGCCGTAGGGGAGGGGTATCCCTGGCTGACGCAGATTAGCGAGTATCTGGCGCTGGGACTGGTCTACACGTTGGGCCTGTTGATGGTCAGTAATGTCCGCTTCCGCAGCTTCAAGGATTTTGACCTGCACGGGCGAGTGCCTTTTGCATTAGCCATTATCGTGGTGCTGGCCGTTGCCTTGGTCGCCGTGCATCCGCCGCTGGTACTGTTTGTCGCTGTGATTTCCTACGTGGTGGTAGGACTGTTGCTGACCCTGTGGCAAATCCGCAGCCGCCGTACCCAGCGTCGGCGCGGTAGTTCTGGTCACTGACTTGCCGATACCGTGGCTTTGCCCCAATGCAGGGCGCATAAGCGACTGCCCTTTCCACCCATGGCGAAATTGCATGTCTATCCCGAATTCCCGTAGTTAGTTACGCCTCGTCGTCTCCGAGAGTTCGCTTTTGCCGGGGTCACGATGCTCCCGTCCTTCCGTACCCTTGTCCGAGTGCGCCGTGACCCCGGCCGCGACATTCAGGTCCGGTTGAAGAGCCTGGTATTCCGACTCGGTGAATCCCTTGTGGCCGTGGATCATGGCAGATATCAAACCGTGGCGACCCGCGATCTCGTGCGCCATCACGAGCACCACGTGGACAATGACGAAGGCAAGCAACAGAAAGAAACCCCATTCATGCATCACCATCAATGGGGAGTGCATCGCTTCACTACCCGGCATGAGCGAGAGACTGATACCCAAGGCGATCTGCGCCACGGCAATCAGGAAAAAGGCGAGGTAGGCCGGGCCGGCGAAAGCGTTATGCCCCCGATAGGGAGAAATCGGGCGGCGGAAGCCGCTCAGATAACAGGAGAGGGTTTCCCGCCAGATGCGGCGCTGGGCTGACGTCAGGGGCAGGAGGTCGCGCCAGAGCGCCGTCGGCGGCCCGACAAAGAGCCAGATGATGCGCACCACCAGCCCGGCGGCGAAAGCATAGCCGCCGACATAATGGATGATGTCGATCTTCCCCATCAGGGTGTCAGACATGTCGTTACCCAAGGCCAGGAGGGTAGCGCCTGAGGTGAATTGCGCCATCATGGCAAGCGCCATCCACCAATGCAGTGCTCGCAGCAGCGGGTCCCAGACAGGGTGCAGGATATAACGGTTATCCGTTGTTGATGCCATTACTTCCTCCTCTCAGCCGTACCATCATCACCGCAGGCCCAATCGCCGTTTCTGCCACAGGGCGTAGAGGGCAGGAATCACCAGCAGCGCCAGCAGCGCGGCGCTGAACATGCCACCCACCATGGGGGCGGCAATGCGCTTCATCACATCGGCGCCGGCGCCATGACTGAACAGGATGGGCAAGAGGCCACCCACCACCAGGGTCAAGGTCATGGCCAGGGGCCGCAGGCGCAACATGGTCCCCTCGATGACGGCAAGCCGAAGGTCCTGCCAGGTCTGCAAGGCGTCACGGGCCTGCCGCCGGATGAGGGCCTGATCCAGGTAGAGGAGCATCACCACCCCGAATTCCGCCGCCACTCCCGCCAGGGCGATGAAACCCACGGCTACCGCCACCGAGAGCTTGTAATCCAGCCAGTAGACGAGCCAGAAACCGCCGACCAGTGACAGTGGCAGGGTCAGCAGGATGATGGCCACCTCCACCCAGTTCTTGAAGTTGAAGTAGAGGAGCAGGGCGATCAGCAGAATGACGGCAGGAATGACCAGCTCCAGGCGCTTGGCGGCCTGCTGCATGACCTGATACTGGCCTACCCAGGAGACGGTATAACCGCCCGGGAGGCTGACGGCTTTGGCAATTGCGGCTTTGGCACGGGGCACATAGGCACCGATGTTGGTGCCGGGCTTCAGGTCGATGTAGATCCAGTTGTTCAGGCGGCTGTTGTCGCTGGTGAGCATGGCTGGCCCCCCCTCGATGCGGAGATCGGCTACCTGGGCCAGAGGGATCTGGGCACCACTGGGCGTGGCGATACGGCTTTCCATCAGGGTGGACAGGGACTGGCGCAGCTCCCGGGGGTAACGGAGATCCACCGGGAAGCGTTCCAGTCCTTGTACAGCGGTAGTCAGGACCTTGCCACCGATGGCCGTCTCCACGAGACGATTCACATCCGCCACCGAAATACCGTAGCGGGCGGCCCTGGTGCGGTCGGTGTGGATGACGATATACCGGCCACCAGTGACGCGGGCGGCATAGGCGCTCTGGGTGCCGGGGATCTTCCGCAGGACGGTTTGGAGTTCCTGTCCCAGGCGGTTCAGGGTATCGAGATCCGTCCCGCCGATTTTAATGCCTAACGGCGTCTGGAGACCGGTAGTCAGCATATCCACCCGTCCTTTGAGCGGCTGCGTCCAGATATTCGACAGGCCGGGGATACTCAAGGCTTTGTTCATCTTGCTTTGCAGCTTGTGCATGGTCATCCCGGCTGGCCACTGGTCGGGATTCTTCAAATTCACCACTGTATCGAACATGGACAGGGGCGATTGGTCCGTCGCCGTCTGGGCTCTTCCTGCCTCGCCGAAGACCGTTTCCACCTCGGGGAAAGTTCTGAGGATGCGGTCGGTCTGTTGCAAAATCATGGCTGCCTCGCCAATGGAAACCGCCGGGTCCTGGGTGACCGGCATGTAGAGCAGCGTCCCTTCGTCCAGGGGCGGCATGAATTCCGATCCCAGGCGGTTCCAGGGGAAATAGAGGGTGGCTGTGAGCAGCAGGGCGAGGATCAAAATGATCCAGGGGGCGCGCAGGACACCGTGGATGACCGGACGGTAGAGGAAAGCCAGGACCCGATTCAGGGGGTTTTTGTGTTCAGGGCTGATGCGACCGCGGATGAACCAGGCCATGAGGATAGGCACCAGGGTTACCGAAAGGATGGCGGCGGCGGTGATGGAAAATGTCTTGG
>NZ_DAHVHY010000039.1 GCF_027322205.1 Acidithiobacillus sp. | reverse complement strand
TAATTCATATGGCACATCAGTATCCTTATAAATTGCACTAGCTGGACATTCAGGCTCACATAATGTACAGTCTATGCATTCATTCGGGTCAATAACGACAAAATTAGGTCCTTCGTGAAAACAATCAACGGGGCAAACATCAATGCAATCCATATACTTACAATTTATACAATTATCCGTAACCACGAATGCCATGAACAATACTCCTATATACTCTGAAGTTTGGCGATTGCCCAAGCAGCAATTTTCTTAACATCAGGATCTCTATCGAAAATGGCTTCGCGCAGACTTTCGATTGCAACGGGATTCCCGATTTCGCCTAGACACATTGCGGCTTCTTTTCGAACGTTGCTCATAGGGTGCCTCAGCATGGTTATTACGTCATATACAGCATCGAAACATTGTATTTTCCCAATTGCCACCAAAATCTTAGAAATAACCTGCCACTGCGCCTCAGATGTCAGTAGCTTGACCACCTGATCACAGGTACCAGCAGCCCCAAGTTTCGCTATCGTTGCTGCAGCTTCTGCCCTGACCTGCCACTCAATGTCCTGCAAGCATTGAAGGGCAGCGGCCAAAGTGTCGGGTGTCGATGAATATCCTATTGCACCGACAGCAACACGCCTAACTTCTGGATCAACGTCGTTTACAGCCACTTCGGATAAACAGTGGCTATATTCCTGGTTTTGCAGGTAACCAAGCACACCGACGCACTCTAAACGAACATCTCGTGAAGAGTCGCTCAAGCCTTTCAAAGCATGGTTAGCGACATTGGGAAGGCGTAGCGGCCTAAGGGCTTTGAATACAGCAGACCTTACAAAATCATCGTTACACTCCAGCCACGACTCATATATGTCACCCAGCTCAGCTACATTGCACTCAGACAAAGTCTCTGCGGCTGCTCTCCTTACATGTTCATCCTTATCCAGAAGAAGCCTAAGTAAGGGCTCTAACATGTACACTCCAGGAAAGTCTGCAATCGCCCTTGCGGCTTCCTCTCTTACTGTGCTGCATGAATCCTGAAAACCACTGAGAATCAGTTCAATAGCAGTTTCCTTGTCTGATTCAATTGCGTTAAGTATAACCAAACGCCTCACATCTGGATCTGTATTCAAGCCACTGCTGTCATTTGACATAAGTTCCCCACTTTAATATGCTGATTTACTTGACAAGGTACGGGATTTCAACTGTCAATGCATGAGTTGGGCAATCCACTTCACAAGGCGTACAATACCAACATTCATCATACTGCATGAGAGCGACACCATTCTTCATATCAATAACAAGAACATCAAGAGGACATACATCAACACATACTTTACACCCTTTGGACGCAATGCATTTATCAGCATCGACGGACACCGGGACTTTTACAGACATTGACGCTGTAGCCATTATAGTACCCCCAGTAATGATTTAAACCATCTCTTTTGTTACAATACGTAATTGTTCATAGGCTCGCACCTCGTTGGGGTTTGGTTCAAATATATATGGTTCCAAAGGCATTTTTTTGCATGCCATTTTCCCCTCAGTATTCCTATATAGCTGAACATGGCAATCCCAACAAGCATCCTTTTGTGGATAATCGACCCGATAATGATACAAACCCCATCGGCTTTCAGTCCTGTACAGAGATGACACCGCTGCCATTTCTGCACAATCGAGAATGTCATGGACTTCCAAAGCCCTTAGAAGGTTATGTGGGCAGTCTGCCCAGAGATTATCTAAATCATGACGAATTTCTGAAAAACGCCGTAGCCCAATCTCCATTTTATTTGCCACTTTAGGAGGCTGAAGATAATCGTTAACTATTCTTCTTATCTTATATTCCATCTGATAAGGTGTAATGCCTTCTGTTCGTTTTAATGGTCTGAGTATTCTTTCACATTCTTGTATTATGTAATCGCTGTCGGCAATATCCTGATCCATGTTTACACAATACTTTACAGCCTCTAGCCCTGCGATTTCGCCGTACACAAAAGCCCCTAACATGTAGTTATGAGGTACGCACGCAACATCCCCAGCGGCATAAAGTCCGGGAATGGATGTCTCAGCTCGTTCATTGACCCATATACCTGATGCGCTATGGCCACTGCACAGACCAATTTCAGAAATATGCATTTCAATCATATCCTGTCGGTAATCGGTTCCTCTGCCCGCGTGAAAACGGCCTCGGCTTGGACGTTCATTGGTGTGTAAAATATTTTCTATTGTCGAAATGGTTTCTTCTGCCAAATGGTTTACTTTTAGAAAAACTGGGCCGTTTCCCCCTTCTAGCTCTTTAAAAAACTCGAGCATCATTTGGCCGCTCCAGTAGTCACATTCTATAAATCGCTCGCCTTGGGCATTGGCGGTATAACCACCCATTGGTCCGGTTACATATGCGCAAGCCGGGCCATTGTAATCCTTAATCAATGGATTAATTTGAAAGCACTCAATGCCCGATAGTTCTGCGCCGGCATGAAATGCCATGGCGTAGCCGTCACCTGCATTAGTGGGATTTTCATATGTTCCGAAAAGATAACCAGAAGAAGGAAGGCCAAGGCGTCCGGCAGCACCTGTACAAATGATAACTGCTTTAGCTTTAATGTGAGCGATTTCCGCTGTTCTTGTGTCGACCGCCACGACTCCCGAAACCCTATGTTCAGCCCCTACGGTAATGCGAGTTACTTTATATCGATTCGTGACTTCAACTCTATGTTTCCTAAGTAGTCGATATAGGATTTTTTTTACATTATGTCCTTCTGGCATCGGAAGCACATAATTGCCGAGATGATGCACTTTTTTTACTGCAAACTCTCCAGTCTCGTCTTTTTCAAACTTTACCCCCCATTTATCGAGTCGCTGAATCATCTGAAAGCTGTTTTCTGCATATGCTAGTATTGCCTTCTGATTCACAATTCCATCATTGGCTATAGTAATTTCTCTCACATATTGCTCAGGAGTGGCATGGCCTGGAATAACTGCATTATTTAGACCATCCATACCCATGGATATGGCCCCGCTGCGCTTAACATTGGCTTTTTCAATTAGCATGACATTTAAATGTGGATTCTCCTCCTTGGCTCTAATTGCAGCCATTGGTCCGGCAGTTCCACCGCCGACAACAACTATATCAACCTCGAGTTCTGAATATTGCATGTCCATATTCTCCGTCCTTACTAGTTACGTTTTAGGCCTGTCTTATATTTAAGCATATCACCGCGGTAATATAAGTGCTCATAATCTATCGGAGATCCATCCGCCGAATAAGTAAGCCGTTCCATTCTTAATATTGGCGAACCTTCTTCAATTTTCAGGAGACTGGAAAGAGCATCGTCTGAGAGTACCGCTTCTAATTGTACTTCTGCATGGCCTAGTTTTATTGCATACTTATTCTCTACGATAACAAAAATATCTTCAGTCGCGAGATCTTCGAGTATCAACCTTCTACCGATGCTGGACGGTACATACGTAATATCAACGGAGATGGGTACCCGGTCTAGGTAGCGTAACCGGCGGATTTCCATAATGTCGCTGCACCCTATCCTTAATTTAGAGCTTGCCAATTTGTTATCTACTCGTTCACTGTAACCAAGCAGCGTTGAGAATGTTTCATGGCCATTTGTTATCATTGCTTCACCAAAACCCTGCAACGAAATTAGTTCTTGAGTTGCCTTTGGCCGAGATACGAATGAGCCTTTTCCAGGAACTTTAAATATCAGTCCTTCTGATTGCAGACACCTTAGTGCTAGTCGTACTGTTGATCTACTTACGTTGAATGCTCTCATCATTTCGCTCTCTGAAGGCATCTGAGTGTTTGGAGCATAGGTTCCGTCAAGTATGCTCGATCGAATTTGCTCTTTTAATTGCGAGTAAAGCGGATGCATGGAAATGATGGGTGAGTGCACTTGTTCCTGTGATGTCATTGTCAGTGGTTCCATATCTGATACATGTACCTATATGTAGCAATATGCGTGCCATTTGGTGATATCTAAAAATACAATAAAAACAAATTATTATGTCTTTGGAATTTATCCGTCCTGCACGCAATGCTCCATAATTGGGCATCATTATGGTGCATTGCACAAGAAGTGCGCAGTAGGTAGATTTTATTGGCTGTATTGACTGAGTCTCCCCGAGCCGCGGGTCTAATGAACACATGAGTGACATAGCCTTGCCCTTTTCCTGAGGCCTCATCAGTCGCATCTCTGCACTTCTATAGTGTGCATAATATGCATACAATAACCTATGGACATCGACTTCGATCCGCACAAGGGGGCCATTAACCTCCAAAAGCATGCCGTCAGCCGGCGAGAAGAGACGGTGGTCTTGCTGGTCCGCTCGTCTTGGTGCTGATCATCTCTGCGCGCCGTGCTACCAAGAAAGAGGTGAAAAGCTATGCGTAAAGAATACGATTTCAAGGAAGCGAAACCAGCCCAGGATATACCGGCCTTGGCACAACTGCAGGCTCAGACCAAGCCCGGCAAGGTGCGCATCACGATGTATGTCGATGTCGAGGTGCTGCAGGCGTTCCGCGAGCGTGCGGAGCAAGAAGGAAAAGGGTACCAGACCCTCATGAATGAGGCCTTGGCCGCCGCCATGCGCCCGGAAGCGGCACCCGTAACGGAAGAAAAACTGCGGCGTATCCTCCGGGAGGAGATCCACGTCGCTTGACCATTGCATCAGAATATTGCTCGTAAAGTCCCTGCCGTTGGCTTCAGCAAAAACTCGGTCGGTAGCCGGTTTATGCCCGCAACAGCGAGCACTTTGGGCCATGTGGTTTTATGGGAGGGCGGCATAGGGGGAGGCTGCATGAGTGACATGATCATCTTTGAGGCGGACACGCGGCAGGTGGAGGTACGACTTGAGGGGGAAACCCTTTGGATTACCCAGAGTCAGATGGCGGAGTTATTTGCCACTTCTGCGGACAATATCAGTCTTCACTTAAAAAATATCTATAAAGATAATGAGTTGGATGAAACAGCAACTGCCGAGGATTTCTCGGTAGTTCGTCAGGAAGGGGTCAGACGGGTCACGCGCCAGCTCAAACACTACAACCTGGACGCCATCATCTCGGTCGGCTACCGGGTGAACTCCAGCCAAGCCACCCGCTTTCGTCAGTGGGCCACGCGAGTGCTGCGCGAGCATCTGACCCAAGGATTCAGCATAAATGAATATCGGCTGGCCCAGCGGGGACTGGTCGAGTTGGAGCAGGCGGTGGACCTGTTGAGCAAGACCTTGACCCGGCAGGAATTGGTGACTGACATCGGCCGCGAAGTGGTCGGCCTGATTCTAGGCTATGCCAAAACCTGGCGCCTGTTGCTGGACTACGACGAGGACAAGCTCGGTGTACCCGTCGGTGCGCAGCCTGCTCGTGGGGTCTTGGATTTTGAGAAGGCGCGCTGGGCGCTGGATGCGCTGGCCGATGAATTAAAAAGCCGTGGCGAGGCCAGCGAACTGTTTGCCCGTGACCGGGGCGAGGGGCTGGCGGCCATCCTCGGCAATATCGAGCAGACCATGTTTGGCGACCCGCTGTACCAAACCCGCGAGGAGCGTGCCGCCCATTTGCTCTATTTCGTGATCAAGAATCACCCGTTTTCAGACGGAAACAAGCGCTCCGGGGCCTTTCTGTTTCTGTTATACCTGCGTCAGGAAGGCATGCGCCTGACCCTGGATGAAAACGGCCTGACGGCGCTGACGCTGCTGATCGCCGAGAGCGACCCGAAGGCCAAGGATCTGATGGTGCGTCTGGTGATGAACCTGTTGGCCGTGGGCCCCGACACGAAAGGGGATGCATGAGCTACACCGAAGATACCCTCGTCCAGCAGACCGCCGCCGATTACCTGGAGCAGCAGCTCGGATGGGAATCGGTGTATGCCTATAACCATGAGGACTTCGGAGCGCCGGAACCAGCGCAGATCCAGGCAGAACCGGCACAAATGAAAATTCGCCCGGTTCAGAGCAAACGGCTACTTTGCGATACCTAAAAACACAGCTAGGCAACGACTCACCTCTATTATCACCTGCTCACTAACGGAACCAAATACGGGGCCCAACTTATCGCGCTTTACCGTCATTGCCTTATCGACCATGATCTGTGAAGTCTTTTGTAATCCATTGGTCCCGTCAGGATGTACTGTTATCCGGAACAATGGCGCATCCACCAGCGTTCCCGACAGTAGTAACACGGTGACGGTCGCCTGCTCGCTAAACTGATCAGACTGCACCACCAGCGCCGGTCTCGGTTTCCCGAAGTCACCCCGTATAGCCACCGTCAACAAATCACCGCGCCGCGCGTCGTTCACTCGTCCAGATCATCCAGTGCGTCATCCAGAAACTCCATCAAATCTGTATCCGCCCTATCTGCCTGGGCAGCTAATCGGGATTGGCGATGGCACTCTTCCGCAAATCCGGGGCGGCGTGTGTCTGGCACCCAGATTTGAACTGGACGGAGGCCAGCTCTGCGCAGAGTATCGCGGCACTTTTGGACGCGCTCATTCACGTGGGTGGTCATCATGAAATCCTCTCTTGAGTGACTCGGAGCAGTATACCCAGATGATTTGTTACATGCAACAAATCAGCGCGTCACCGTGCGTCCCAACGGCCGGATCAGACTGTTCAGTAGTTGAGTTGATCTTCCAAGCCAGACCATGCCAAGGTCCGTGACATCTGATCGTGAGGCCCTATTTCAGCGCGCAAGCGATGGCCATGTGACTGCATACTGCACATTCAACCAATCCCGGTAACTATGGTGGACCCAGGCGCACGCAGGATGGGGGCGGCGTTGTGCCCTTAGCCCGAGCGCCCGACGGGGGCATAAAGGTATTCATAAAAGTTGTCCATGGCGATGCCTTGCGTGTCGTAGCCCGTGGCATCAACGACATGGCCTTTTCTGATGCCTATGGCGACCATACAGGGATGCCGGGCGGGAAGCGCGCTGGCGGCGACGAAAGAGGGACCTCTGCGGCCACAGGCGTTGGTGGGATATTCCTGATTCAGGCGGGAGATCAGCGTCTGTACTATGTGCCGGGCTTGCAGCGGAGATGCGGCGGCGAAGGCGCGCTCGTTGTGCCAGGCGGCTTCTATGGCTTGGCGTTCCTGGTCGGTAGTTGCTTGTGAGAGCGCTTCCTGGTGCAGTTGATCCAGAGCCTGCAAGGTGACATAGAGATCCGTACGCGCGCCGCTTTGCTGGTCAATGACGTGGACGCTCAGAACGATGGCAAGGGCGCCATAGACAATAATGACGATGCCGAGTATCCAGGCAAAACGCAGACGGGCGGAGGCGGACGGACGTTCTGCCATCAGGAATGCCGACGCTGGATCGGGTGGCGGCGCCGGGCGGGCTGCGGTGTCCGGCGATCGGCGATACTGCCTTCTTCATGCCGCACCTGCAGGCGGTTTTCGGCGGCGAAGCGCATGATTTCGGCAAAGGCCTCCGGGCGAATCTCCTCAAGGCTTTCGTCTATGATAATGGCGGCGTTGCCATTGATGGTGGCGGGTTCAATGAGGGGCAGGTAATGAATTTTATGATCCGCGCCGAAATGGGCCAGTCCAACCCCTTCAATGAGCATCTCCGCCCAGGCGGAGGGGCGGAATTTACCACCGCTTTCGGTAACGCCGTCAATGATGATCATGGATGCCTGCGCTCCTCGGAGAAGTGGGCGATAATAGCGCCCCTTTCGGAGAGAATGAAGGGGGTCACAGAACGGTCTCAACCGGGGCCTGGTGTTCGCAAAGGCTGTCCATATACTGGGTGAAATCGGCACCTACCTCAGGGTGTAACTTGCCAAAGGCGATGGTTGCTTTTAAGTAGCCAAGCTTGTCGCCACAATCAAAGCGCTGCCCGGAAAAGCGATAGGCCAGCACCTGCCGCTCATTCAACAGGTGGGCGATGGCATCTGTCAGTTGAATCTCACCACCCGCACCTTGCTGAGTCTGTTCCAGAAAGTGAAACACCCGCGCGGGGAGGATGTAGCGTCCAACCACACCCAGATTAGAGGGCGCATCCTCTGGCTTGGGCTTTTCGACGATGCCGCTAATCTGATAAATACGATCATCCCAGGGCCGTGCATCAACTACGCCGTAGCGGGTGGAATGCTCCCGTTGAATTTCTTCAACGCCGAGGATGCCTGCTTGATAGCGGTGGTACTGTTCTACCATTTGCGCGAGCACGGGTGGCTCACTCAGCATGAGATCGTCTGCCAATAAAACCGCAAAGGGTTCGTCACCAACCACTGGGCGCGCCATCAGCACGGCATGCCCGAGTCCAAGGGGGTAGGGCTGGCGTAGAAAAATGGTGCTGACATGGCTGGGCAGGATGTTCCGCACTTGCTCCAGCAAAGCCGTCTTGCCACGTTTTTCCAACTCAATTTCCAGTTCGTAAGAAACGTCGAAGTGATCTGCGATAGCACGCTTGCCGCGCCCGCTGATAAAAATGAGTTGATCACAGCCTGCGGCGATCGCCTCCTCTACAGCATACTGAATGAGTGGCTTGTCCACTACCGGCATCATTTCCTTGGCATTGGCCTTGGTGGCCGGGAGAAAACGAGTACCCAGCCCGGCCACGGGGAAGACCGCTTTACGTACTTCAGCCATACTTCATCTCCTTGTGCTGTGGCAAGAGTGTAACGAAGACTGCGGGTTTGCCGCAAAGCGCCCACTGAACCGGGCCATCATTGGTCCGGTTCAGGATGACTGGTCGCTGTCTGTCTGGTTGATTCAGTAGTGGCACCCAGCTTATCACGGATGGCTTTCCCTCCCCCCACTCCGCCCGCCATAGCGAAGCGCAGAGCCTGTTGCGGGGTGAGATCGGGCAGGGGGATGACTTTGTCGCGGGGCACGAGGCAGGTGAAGCCGCCGACGCCATAGCTCATGGGGATAAACACCGCGATGCAATCCTCGGGCAGGCGGGGCAGTTCGCTGAGGGTGTCGCGCGTGACCAGACCGATGATATAGCCCATGTCGCCACCCTGGCGAACCAGTACGGCGCTGCGGAAACCACGGTCCGTCCCACCAAATAGCAGGTCTACCGTTTCCTGAATCGTGCTGTAGAGGCTGTGCAGTACGGGAATGCGTTCAAGTACGGCGTTCAGTTTTTCAAAAATCCAGGCGGTCAGGACATGGGAAGCGAGAAAACCGACACCAAGAATAGTCATCAGCGTCAGCAACAAGCCCAGGCCGGGGATATCAACGCCAAAAAGCGCCCTGATCGGTGTCTCAAAAAGGTTGTTCAGCCAGCCGCCAATCCACAGCACTACGTAAATCGTCAGCCCGATGGGCAGCGAAATGAGCAAACCCTGAGCGAACCAGCGGCGCAGGTGGATGCGCTGGAAGAGGGGTTTCTGGGCGGTGGGAACGGGTAGTGTCATCGGGCCGTTGACGGAGTCAAAGTGGGTTAAGCATAGCAAGATCGGCGATGGGGGCAAAGCACCGGCCCATCGCTATTCTTCATCCCGGTCCTCCTGACCCTTGAAAAGCTGCGGAGCCAGACTGTGTTTGCGCATCAGTTTGTAAAGATCGGTCCGATGTCGGCCAGCTATGCGTGCGGCACGAGAGATGTTGCCGTCCGTGGCGCGCAACAGATTTTCCAGATAGGCGCGCTCAAAAGCAGCCTTGGCATCCTGCAGGGGTGGAAAAGCACTCTGTCCGCCTTGGCGACCGGTGTCGGGAATGGCGTCGGCAGCGACCCAGCCTTTTTCGGTGACCGCCGCGGCAAAGGTGACGGCATTCTCCAGTTCCCGGACATTGCCGGGCCAGGATCGTTGCATCAACTTGTCGAGGGCTTCGGGACTGAAGCCCAGAATATCCCGGTTCAGGCGCTGACTCTCCCGGTCCAGGAAGTACTGGGCCAGCAGGAGAATATCCTCCGCCCTTTCACTCAGGCTGGGGACCCGCAGCGGGATTACATGCAGGCGATAGTAAAGGTCCTCGCGGAAAGCACCACTGGCGGTCAGCGCATGAATATCCTGATGGGTAGCACTGATGACCCGCAGGTCGACCGTCATCTCTGTTTTTGCACCGACGGGACGCAGGCTGCCTTCCTGAAGGACGCGAAGCAATTTGACCTGCAGGGTAAGCGGTAAATCGGCAATTTCATCGAGGAAGAGGGTACCGTTGTCGGCGCTGCGGATTAGTCCGGCATGGTCTTGAGTGGCGCCGGTGAAGGCGCCTTTGACATGACCGAAGAGTTCGCTCTCCGCCAGTTCGGCGGGAATGGCACCACAATTGACCGCAACGAATGGACCGTCACTGCGCGGGCTGGCGTCATGGATGGCGCGGGCGACCCGTTCCTTGCCGGAGCCACTTTCCCCGGAAAGGAAAACACTGGCTTTCGAGCTGGCAATACGCGCCAATTCATCCACCAGCGCGGCCATGACGGGACTGCGGTGGAGGATGCTTTGTCCGGCTTGTTCGCGCAATGCAGCTCGCAGCTTACGGGTTTCCTGCCCGGCGTGGCGCTGCGCGAGCGCGGCCTTGGTCAACTCCTGCAGCTCTTCATTACTGAAGGGCTTGCTGAGATATCCGAACGCTTGTGCACGCATGGCCGCCACCGCATTGGGGATGCTGCCATGGGCGGTGAGCAGAATGACGGGGAGATCAGGGTCAAGCGCCTGCACAGCCTCTAGCACGGCCATCCCATCCATGCCCGGCATGCGCAGATCGGTGATGACCAGATCGGGCTTGTCTGTGTGCAAAATCTGCATGCCTTGTACAGGATCACTGCTGGCCAGGACGTGGTATCCCTCACTTTCCAGCCAGAGGCCGAGCAGGCGCAGAAAGTCGGGATCGTCGTCAACGGTGAGTATAGTGGGGATGGGCTTGGGCATTTTAGGGCCGCTTGGGAACGTGGTGGTCAAGAGATTTTTCGGCATGGTCGTGGAGAAGGTTTTCCAGGCGATTCAGGCGCGCTTGTGCGGCAGCGGATTGTGCTTGTGCGGTCGCGGATCGTGCCTGAGCCAGTCTGAGTTCGGCTACACATGCGTCCTTGGTGGCGGTGTGCTCTTGCAGGGCGTGGACGATGCGACGCAGGGGGACTGTCTCGACAGCCACTTTGTCATTCTGGGCCGCCAGCCGCAACTCTCTCGCCGCATTTCCCAAGGCCGTGCTATTCAGCGGCCCGCTACGCAAGTAACCATTGGCTAACGCCACATGGATGCGCGCGCAGGCGGCGGATGTGGGCAAGCCACAGTGGGCGAGATCACTGATCAGTATGCTGCGTGTTGCACCGGGCAGGGGGGGCGGTGGGGCTGGCTGGGGCGTGACCAGTGCGCAGGCACTCAGCGCTGCGGCGAGGCCGAGCGTGGCGAGGATCGGAAAGAAGTGAGTGATCCAGCGCATCAAATAGCTCCAGCGTTGCGCGCAGCGGGCAACCAGATTTCGGCGCAGAGACCGCCGCTGGGGCGATTGTGCATCCGGATCCAGCCGCCCTGGGCGCCCACCAGTTCGCGGGTAATCGCCAGACCCAGGCCCGTGCCGCGCGGCAGGCTGTTGCTGACCGGTACCTGGTAGAAACGTTCAAAGACTCGTTCCAGCAGGGCATCAGGAATGCCGGGACCATTGTCACTGACGCTAAAATGGACACCCTTCTGCTGCGCTGTTGCACGAACCTCGATCCGTCCGTTCGCCGGACTGTATTTATGGGCATTGCTGACCAGATTGGTCAGAACCTGTCGCAGTCTCTGGGGATCGGCATAGACACTGAGTTGCTCCGCCCCGTCACAGTCTAATATCTGATTTTTTTTATCGGTCAGCGGTTGCATGCGTTTTTGCAGGTCGATCAGCACTTCGGCAACAGGGAGATCCTGTGGTGAAAAATCCAGGGAGCGCGCTTGCAGGGCGTGCATATCCAGCATTTCATGAATGGCGGCATACAACTCTTTGACCTGGCGGACGATGATTTCGAGCACTTCGTGCTGGCGCGGCAACAGCGGACCGATGCGTTCACTGAGCAGGAGCTCGCTGCCGGAGCGTGCCGAGGCCAGCGGGGTTATCAACTCGTGGGACACCTGGCTGAGAAATTCATGTCGCAACCGTTCTTCTTCCCGCAGCCGTGCCTGCATGCTTTCAATACTGCGGGCGAGATCGCGGAGCTCCTGGGGGCCTTCACTGGCGACATTCGTCAGTTTGCCAGCGCCGATGTCTTCCACGGCACGACGAAAGTCCTTGAGGGGACGGGTCAGGGCGGTGGCTACCCGCCCGGGGATGAGGATGCTGAGTAAAGCGGTGATGAAAACCAGCGCATAGAGGAGCTGGACGGCACGAGTCCGCGCCGCAGCGGCTGCAGCGCCTTGCCGGGCGAGAAGTGTCGCCATCGCCAGATGTACGGCCTGAAATTTTTCTTCGACGGCGGCTTTGCTGGTCTGTTTGGTGGCATTGTTGCCAACGGTCTGCGCATAAGTGGCCAGACTGCTTTGCAACTGTTGCATGGCCACCGTGAGAGCGGGGTGATTGCGGGTGGCGTGTTGTAGTGTTTGCAGAGCACCCTCTTCGCTGGCCACCAGTTGGGTGAAGGTCTTTTCATAACCGGCTTGCGGCAATATTTGGGCAAGCTGACGAAAAAATTCCGCTTGATACTGGGTGTTTTTAATCTTTAGAAGTTGTTTTTGCAGGGGTAGCCCGACCTGAATGAGGGTGTCACTGCTGTTGCCGAGAGTGTGAATAGAGCGAACCGCGACGTAGACCACGCTGCCCACCAGTAGCAGTATTGCCAAAGCGACCAGCAACACCCGCCGCGGAATGGAGTCGGCTCGGTTATGTTCTACGTGCGTCGGGACCGCTGACTCGCGGTCTGTACTGTGTCCTTCCATAAAATTGGCCGCCATCGGTTCTCCGGGTCCTCGGCACTGGACGCGCATTTGCGTGCCCAGACTATCCCTTCACAGCCAGAGTGTAAGCGACACAAGCGTCAAGTCCTAGTGTAGGTCGTTGGCTACGCCTGAATATTCTGATGAGTAAAACAACTTGGCGTTGTGTTGACCCCAGCAGACCGTCGTCCATCCTCAGGATTGGGTGCTGGCCAGTAAGACGGCTGCCGCCTGAGTCACCGCGTCGCTGATTTCAATGCCGCCCAGCATACGGGCGATTTCCTGCTGGCGCTCAGTGCCATTCAGTGTGCGAACCTCGCTGAGGGTCTGCCCGTTGATGACCTGTTTTTCTGCCCGCAGGTGCTGGTGTCCCTGGGCGGCCACCTGTGCCAGATGGGTGACACAGAGGACTTGCTGGCGCGCACCGAGGCGGCGCAGCAGGCGACCGACCCGTTCGGCGACCGCGCCGCCGATGCCCACATCCACTTCGTCGAAAATCAGGGTATCAATGCGTTCTGGCGCGGCGAGAATGACCTGCAGCGCGAGGCCGATGCGTGACAGTTCACCACCGGAGGCCACTTTGGCCAGGGGTTGGGCAGGATGTCCGGGGTTGGCGGTAATCCAGATTTCTACCTGATCCCAGCCGGTATCGCGCCATTGTTTTTCGGCTTCGGGATGGCTGTACAGGCGAAGCTCGATGGTCGCATGGGGCATACCCAGTTGCTGGATTTGCGCGACGACGGCCTGGGCCAGTGCATCCTGTTGCTGCTGGCGTGCGTTGCTGAGGATTGCGCAGTCCTCGACGTAGGCCGTACGCGCCTTGGCCAGTTCGTGTTCGGCGGTGTCGCGCGCAGCGGCGAGATTTTCGCTGCCCAGCAATTCCTGGCGCAGAGAGGTTAGTTTGGCGAGCAGCCCGGCCATGTCGCAGTGGTGTTTGCGCTGCAGATCCTGCAGATCCTGCAGGCGCCGGGCGATGCTTTCCAGCCGCTCCGGGTCGGCCTCCAGTTCGGTGACGTAGGCGCGCAGTCTGGTAATGGCTTCTTCGATCTGAATCAGTGCCGAGTTGAGCAATTCATCGCAGTCCGCGAGGCGGGGATCGTGGGCGCGGGCGGTGCTCACATGGCGTTGCGCCTCGGCGATAGCGCGATCTGCGGCGGCATCTTCGCCATCCAGCCGGGTGAGGGCGGCCAGGACATTATCCCGGAGCTTTTCCACGGCGCCGAGGCGTTGTTCCTCGGCGCGCAGGTTTTCCCATTCATCGGCCTGCAAGCCGGCGGCTTCCAACTCCGAGAGCAGGAAACGCTGCCAGTCTTCCTGCTCGTGTTGCTTGCCCTGCTGCTCCTGTAATGCGGCGTAGCGCTGGGCGGCTTGGCGCCATTGCCGGTGGCGGTCGGCAACGGTATTGAGGGTGGTCTCCAGCCCGGCGAAACGATCCAGCAAAAACAGTTGGCGCTCCGGCTGAAGCAGGTTCTGATGGGCATGCTGGCCGAGAAGTTCGACCAGGGTTTCACTGAATTCTTTGAGCTGGCCATTGGTGACACTGCGACCATTGATGAAGGCGCGGCTGCGACCATTGCGCTGAATGATGCGGCGCAGGAGGCAGATGTCTTCGTCCTCGATTTCTTGTTCGCGCAGCCACTGGCGTGCTGGGTGCTCCGGACTGAGTCCGTATTCGGCACTGATTTCCGCCTGCTCGGCACCATGGCGGATGTCTTCGGTATGGCCTTTGTCGCCGAGGAGCAGGGCGATGGCATCCACCAGAATGGACTTGCCCGCGCCGGTTTCGCCGGTCAGCACCGTCAGCCCCGCTGCGAAATCGATGCTGATGGTGTCGATCAGAGCAAAGTCGCGCACTTGCAGATTAAGGAGCATCAGTCTTCTCCGGGGGGTTCGGCCCAGTGCAGCTTGCTACGCAGAATCTGGAAGAAATTTTCTTCTTCGGGATGGATGAAGCGGGCGAAGCAGGGTGCGCGGTGAATGACGATTTCGTCGTTGATTTCCAGGGGAATGCTGCAATGGCTGTCCAGACTCAGGGCAGCAGGCTGACGGCTGGCGGTGAGGCGGACCCGGATCTCTACGGTATCGGCGACGACCAGGGGCCGAGCGGTGAGGGTATGGGGACAAATGGGGACAAGGAGAAGCGCCGCGAGGGTGGGGGTGAGGATGGGGCCGCCCGCCGACATGGCGTAAGCGGTGGAGCCTGTGGGGGTAGCGATGATGAGTCCGTCGGCGCGCTGGGTGTAAACAAAGCGGTCGTCTATCTGCACCCGCAACTCGATCATGCTCTCGCCGCTGCCCTTGTGGATGAAGACTTCGTTAATGGCGAGGCCAGAATAGGCGCGATCCTGTCCGCGCCAGAGCTCAGCGTGGAGGACACTGCGCAGGTCTTGCTGATAATGGCCTTCCAGAATGGGCGGCAAGGCTTCGCCAATCTGCTCAATGGACAAGTCGGCGAGAAAACCGAGACGTCCCTGATTGATGCCGAGGATGGGGACGCCGCTGCGCGCGGTCTGCCGCGCCGTCCCCAGCAGGGTGCCATCGCCGCCGAGGGCAATGACGAGGTCGCAATCGGCGTTTACTTCAGCGAAGGAGAGCAATGGCAGTCCCAGGTCTCCGCCGATATCTGCCGCACACTGGGTTTCGAGAAAGGTAGGCAGACCTCGACCCAGCAAAAAATCCCGCAGGCTTTGCAGTCCGGGGAGGACCGAAGGGTCACGGTATTTACTGATGAGCAGAACACGCTGGAAGGGTTTGGCCATGGGGGTAGCGTACATGGGGGCGGGGCTGGCGCCAAGGGGTTGCGGCCATTTTTGCGCGGTTTCGATCTTAGGGCGGGGCGCCACCTTGCATCCACAAATAAAAGCCGCGCAGGAGCAGATGGGGCTGGTGGAAGCTGCCGGCGATGGCGGGTTGCCAACGTTCGGCATCACCGCCAGTGATGAGGATCTGTGCCTGGGGGCTGTGCTGGCGATAGTCGGTAATAGCGCCGCGCAGGGCATCGGTAAAGAGGTGGATGACCCCGGCTTGAATGGCGCTGCTGGTGTCATTGCCCAGCATTTCTGCCGGGATATTCAGGACGACTTCGGGGAGGAGTGCCGTACCCTGATGCAGACTGCGCAGGCTCATGGTGATACCTGGCAGGATACGTCCACCCCGGAAATGTCCGCCAGCCAGCAGGTCGATCGTGATGGCGGTGCCCATGTCGATGACGATGCTGTCTTGCTTGGAGCGGTCCATGGCGGCGGCGAGCAGGCAGCAGCGGCGGTCAAAGCCGAGGCTTTCCGGCGGATGGTAGTCGTGTGGCACGGCGCGGCGGAAAAAGCCAGGGTCGGGTTCGCGAACCTCTGCTGGGGATAAGACTTCCCGCCAGGCGGCAAGCGCCGCAGGTACTACGCCGCCCAGCGCAACGGGTTCCCGGTTAAATGCGTTGAGCCATGTCAAACCGGGCTGCTGCAGGATTTTCGTAGGTGGCAGTGAAGTGGCAACGCTGGTGCTGTCAAAATGCACGCCATCCTGGGTGCGTGCCAGCAGGGTGCGGGTATTACCGACGGCGATGAGGATCATGGATGTTGGGGCCGCAGGCTGACATCGCCGGCATTCAGCCAGGCCGTATCGGTATCCGTGTAAGAGATCTGCAGGCGTCCGTCCGGGCCGAGGCCCAGCACCTGGGCCGTACGCACGCCCTGCGCGTCGCTGATCTGAACGGGTTGGTGGGTCAGGCGATCCGCCTCCTTCCATGTCGGCAGGAAGGGCGTGAGGCCCACCGCCGCAAAGCGCGCGAAGTCTCCCTGCCATTGGCGGAGAACAGCACCGGCGAGGGTGTTGCGGGTGACCCTGATGTCGAGGTCGGCGAGGCTCACGGCGGTGGTGGGTAGAGCGGGGTCATCGTGGATGTTGAGTCCCAAACCGACCACCAGCCGGGTCTCTCCGTGGCCACGTGGACGCGCCTCAACCAGGATCCCCCCCAGCTTGCGCCCCCCTACCCAAAGATCATTGGGCCACTTGACCCAGAGATCGGGCAGGCGCGCCTGCAGCAAGGTGAACACCGACAGGGCGGCAACGATGGTGAGTGCCGCATTGACCGGGCGGTGCTGAGTCCAGCCATAACTCAGGTAGAGATGGCGCCCAAAAGGGGAAGACCACTGGCGCCCGCGCCGCCCGCGCCCGGCCCACTGGCTCTCGGTCAGGCAGACGTCGACGCTGGTATCCTGCAACACTTCGGTATTGGTCGAGGCGCAGCACAGCGGCAGGTGGATATGCGCCGGGTCGATGCCGCCGATGGTGGCAATTTCCTGGGCGGAGAGCGACGCGGCGGGATATTCCAGGTGCACACTGCCATCCCGCGCATAGAGGGGGAAGCCCCATTCGGCGGCCTCCGCCAGCAGCGCAGACTGAAGCCCGCCTGGATTGTCGGCAGGCCAGGCATGGGGCAATCCATCGGCCACCGCCGCCAATAAGACCTGCAATGCCGTCGAAGGCGCGTCAGGAGCGGATATGGCCATCTCCCAGGACGATCCATTTTTGCAGGGTCAGGCCCTCCAGTCCCACCGGCCCGCGTACATGCAGGCGGTTGGTGGAGATGCCGATCTCTGCACCCAGACCGTATTCAAAGCCATCGGCAAAGCGGGTGGAGGCATTGACCATGACGGAACTGGCATCCACCTCGCGCAGAAAGCGGCGGGCGTGGGTGTAATTTTCGGTGATGATGGACTCGGTATGCTGGGAGCCGTAACGGTTGATGTGCTCCATCGCGGCGTCGAGATCGTCCACCACTTTGACGGAAATGATCGGTCCCAGGTACTCGGTGGCGTAGTCCTCTGCGGTGGCGGCGATGGCACCGGGGATGCGGGGTAGGCCGCGTTCGCAGGCGCGAATCTCGATCCCCTTCTCCTGCAAGGCCGCGGCGATGGGGCCAAGCAGGTCATCCATCCGTTCCTGATGAATGAGCAGACTCTCTGCCGTGTTGCAGGTGCCAAGCCGCTGGGTTTTGGAATTGACGACCACTTTGAGCGCCTTGCGGGGATCGGCGTCGGCGTCCACATATACATGGCAGTTGCCATCCAGATGCATGATCACGGGTACGGTGGCTTCGGCCTTGATGCGGGCGATAAGGCCCTTGCCACCGCGGGGGATCACCACATCCACATGGCGATCCATGCTGATCAGGATACCCACGGCCTCACGCTCGGCGGTGTTGACGTACTGCACCAGATCCAGGGGCAGGTTGGCCTTGCCGAGGGCAGCGCGCAGGCGCTCGGCGATGGCCAGATTGCTGTGTAGGGACTCGGAACCGCCACGCAGGATGACGGCGTTACCCGATTTGACGCAGAGGCCAGCGGCATCGGCGGTAACGTTGGGGCGCGATTCGTAGATCATGGCGATCACGCCCAGAGGCGCGCGCATACGGCCTACCTGGATGCCGCTGGGGCGGTAACGCAGGTCGGTGATCTCGCCCACGGGGTCGGGCAGGGCGGCAATTTCTTCGAGGCCCCTGGCCATGGCTTCGA
The DNA here is from genome assembly GCF_027322205.1 of Acidithiobacillus sp. Lineage (GTDB taxonomy): Bacteria > Pseudomonadota > Gammaproteobacteria > Acidithiobacillales > Acidithiobacillaceae > Acidithiobacillus. Next base: position 1,319 of record NZ_DAHVHY010000039.1, on the reverse strand, counting down.
TACGGGCTTCGTCCAGACGCAGGCGATCAATGAAAGCATCATCTTTACCCGCTTCTTCGGCGCTGCGTAAATCCTTGCGGTTGGCGCGTTGCAGATGGTCGGCGTCGCGGCGCAAGAATGTCGCCATGGAGCGCAGGGCGCTGTCTTTGGCGGCGCTGTCCGCGCTTTGCAACCGGCGCTGGGCGCTACGGGCGCGTTCACCGATTTTTTCCAGTTCGCTACGTAAATCCAAGATGGAGCCTCCTGTGCTGGGCTCGGGCCGGACGTGAGGGCAACGGAAAGCCCACCGCTGATCCGTGCCGGGAAACGGCGCCCGCGTGGCTTAGCCCGCGCGGGTATTGTTTGTATTGTGCCGTTCCGGAGCCATTCCGGCAATCCGCAGGCAGCGACCAGCCTTTCACCATACCGAAAGAAGGCCACCGTACCCAACCCGAACAACTGCCTGCGCTACTGGGACCTGGTGCTGTCCTTCTTGGCCTCGATTACACCCACCGCATTGCGGTTGACGAACAGCATGTAGTCGGCCGGTCCGGTGTCGGTGGGGTATTCGCGCACGGCCACCCCCATGCCTGCCGCCAAATTGAGCTGTTTCATGCCCTGGATGACCCAGCCGGCCTGTTCCAGCTTATGGTCAATCTGCTGGCGTGCCTTGGTTTCCGGCGTCATGCGTGCTCCTCCTGCGCCCGATACGCGTCTATCGCCCATGACGCCCGGCGCAAGGACAATGCAACTCTTTGATTCATTGGGCCTGCGCCGATGTGTCGCCCAACCGCTATCGCCCAGCTATCGCCGATATGGTGCAAGTTGTCCGATAGCCCGTTCATGAAACTGCCCAGTACCGCCGCCAGCGGTTGTTGCCTTCAAAACGCACGGCACCACGCCCGATCAACTCTTCCAGTGCGCGTTTAACTTGTTTGGGGTGTATCTCGCCACCGATGCGCCGATGGATGTCGCTGATGGCGGACTTGGGGTAGCGCTGCAGGTCTTCGAGCACCAGCGCGGCCAAACGATGCGGCTCGATGCGCTTGAGGGTGGTCTCCCCGGTAAACTTGAGGCTGCGCAGCAGGCCCGGATCAACAAAATAGCGCGTAGCCTGGGTGCGGCCGGCGCTTTGCACCAGGTGCCATTCCAGCAGGCGTTTGAGCCAAGGTTGAAGCACTTCGGTAGAAGGCAGCTCCAGTGTGGCGGCGAGTTCGCGGGCGGTCAGTGCGTCGTGCTGGGCCAGCAGCCCCAGGGCGATGCGCTCGCGTTGGGTGAGCTGGTAGGTCTGGTCTGCCTTGGCAATGAAGTCGATGACTTCGGGCTTGAGGATGCGGCGG
>NZ_DAHVHY010000038.1 GCF_027322205.1 Acidithiobacillus sp. | reverse complement strand
AGACTGGGAAGCGGTGAAGCAGGCGCAAAAAGCGTTTGAGGATGGCTTGCTGGAAGCTTTTCGGAAGCGGAAACGTTGATGTGGGCAGCGGGGAATCTGCATAATAAAGCATCCCGTCGCGTCTCTGCTCTGCTACATCAGGATGATGTCGTATTGTTCCTGTGTATAGGTCGCTTCTGCCTGCACCTTGATGGGCCGGCCGATAAATTCCTCCAGTGCCGCAAGGCTGGTGCTCTCCTCGTCCAGGAGTTTCTCCATGACTTGTGGGGAGGCCAGAACCACAAAGCGTTCGGCGGGGTAGGCGCGGGTTTCGCGGACGATCTCGCGGAGAATTTCGTAGCAGATGGTTTCTGCGGTTTTCATGAAACCGCGTCCATGGCAGTAGGGGCAGGGTTCGCAGAGGGTCTGGCGCAGACTTTCGCGGGTGCGTTTGCGGGTCATTTCCACCAGGCCCAGAGAGGAGATCTGGGTGATGTTGCAGCGGGTGCGGTCGCTCTGGATGGCCTTTTCCAGCGCGCGCTGGACGCGGCGTTTGTGCTCTTCGTCTTCCATGTCGATGAAGTCGATGATGATCATGCCGCCGATGTTGCGCAGCCGCATCTGCCGGGCGATGGCGGCGGCGGCCTCCAGATTGGTCTTGAAGATGGTTTCTTCCTGATTGCGCCGTCCCACGAAGCCGCCGGTGTTGACGTCCACCGTGGTCAGCGCCTCGGTCTGGTCGATAATGAGGTAGGCACCGGACTTGAGGGTGACCCGGCTTTGCAGGGCGCGCTCAATTTCGTCCTCGACATTATAAAGATCGAAGAGCGGACGCTCGCCGCTGTAGTGCTCGATGCGGTTGGCGACTTCCGGGATGACGCCCTGACAGAAGGCCAGGGCGGCATCGACCGTTTCCCGCGAATCGATGCGTACCCGTTGAATATCGTCGGACATCACATCGCGCATCATGCGTATGGCGAGGTTGAGGTCGCTGTGAATCTGGCTGGGGGCCGGGCTGTGCTCCAGTCGGGCGCGAATGGAGTCCCACAGGCGCCGGAGAAAACCAATGTCTCCGGCGAAATCGGTCTCTTCCACGCCTTCCGCGAGGGTGCGGATGATGTAGCCGCCAGCCTCTTCGGGTGGAATCGCGGATTTGAGCCGCTCCTTGAGCCGAAAACGTTCTTCAGGTGATTCAATGCGGGTGGAGACGCCAATGCGCGGCACAAAGGGCATATAAACCAGATAACGTCCGGGCAGGGTGATGCGGGTGGAAAGGCGCGCACCTTTGCTGCCGAGGGGGTCCTTGATGACCTGCACCAACACTTCCTGCCCTTCGTGGAGCAGGGCACAGACATTGCGGATCTCGTGCTGACCAGCACGGGTTTCGATGTCCGTCTCGCCTTGCACTTCCTCGCTGTCGTCCTGAATATCCGCGGCGTGGAGGAAGGCGGTGCGTTCCAGGCCGACATCGATGAAGGCGGCCTGCATCCCGGGCAGGACGCGGCGGACGATGCCTTTGTAGATATTGCCCACCAGACCGCGATGACCGCTGCGCTCGACCTGGAGTTCCTGGAGGACGCCGTTATCCACCAGCGCGACGCGGATTTCCTGGGGGGTGACGTTGATCAGCAGTTCTTCGCTCATGGTTGTCCTGAGAGGCAAGAGGGGGAGAGGCCGCAAGCGGCAAGCATCTCCGTCGTTTCAAAAAGGAGCAGGGCCAGGCGGTGCGGTGCGGTCGAGGCGAGAATCAGGCGGGTCACGGAGCCGGGCTGGCGTTCACCAACAGCAGTTCGGCTGTTCCCGGACTGAGGCCGACACCGGTGGCCAGGGCCAGCACCGTACCGGGGATACCATTGCGGCGCAGGGTGCGGAGAATGGTTTCGGCGCGTTGGGTGGCGACATTGGCGCCCAAGGGCTGGGGGGCTACCCGCACGAGTATTTCACTGGCTGCCGTCTGCTTGAGGATGCCGGAAATAGCCTGCAAACGCTGTTTGCCGTCAGTGGAAAGCTGGGTGTCGCTGCCGAACAGGCTGGTTACCGGCATGGTGACATGTACTCCGTCGCTGGCAGCCCGAACCTGGGCGTATACCGTCAGCGCCCTGCCGTAGCTGGGCAGCGCCGTGAGCGGGCTAGCGGGTGCGCCAGGGACGGCACCCTGCTGTTTCGCCAACCCGGCCAGGCGATGTTCTTCAGATTGCAACATCTGCTGCTGCTGCCGGATTTCGGCTTGCAGATGCTGGGTTTGGGCACCGCTCATGGTTTTGCTCGCCAACTGTTCGCGCAGTTTGCCATATTCGTTCTGTAGCGTCTGGTGTTGGCGGGTCAACGACTGCACCTGGTGTTGCAGGCTGCTGAGCCGGTCTTGTTCTGCCGCCTGTTGACGTTGTTCGCGGAGGCCGGCGAGGCGCGCGTTAAAAATGGCGCGATCGACCTGGAAAAGCACAGGGTTGACCTGATCGCGGGTCATCATCCGCAGGCTGCTGTGCAGACTGGAGAGGGTGGCGGGGGGTATGGGCGGGCCGCTGCGCTGGGCCTTTTCTAGGCGCTGGAGGGCTTGCTGCAAGGCCTGCGTGGTGGCGATATCGGCCGCCGCTATACCGGGCAGCGCAAGGAGCAGGGCGACGGCGATGAGGTGACGGGCGCGCATCATGAAGCCTCCTTGGCGATTTGTGCTTTGGTGGCGTCAATTTGCTGGCGGGTCGTAGCTATCTGACTCTGCAAATTGCCAATCTGACTTTGCAGCGCCGCGCGCTGACTGTTGCTCGGGGCCACATTCAGGCGGGCCTGAATGTTGTCGAGCAGGATTCTGGCGAGCAGGGTCTGACGCTCGGCATACACATAATCGCCGCGCGCCGCTGCTTCCCGTGCGGCGTGCAGTGCCTTCTCTACCGGTGCCAGTTGCCGCGTATTGACTGCGGGTGAGAGAGCGAGGATGTGTTCCCGGCCCGCCTGTACGGCAATGGCGTCGGAGACGTTCTGTTGCGGGCTGACCTGCACCATCTGCGCGCAGGCGCTGAGGCCCAGACTCAGAGCCAGGGCCATCCCCAGGCGGGGACAGAGACTTCGGTTCCATAGCGTGTTCACGTCAGCGTCACTCCTCTCCGCCACGATGATAAGGTAATCCGGCCTGAATGCTCCAGGCGCGGTACAATTGTTCAGCCAGCACGACGCGCACCACCGGGTGCGCGAGGGTCAGGGGTGACAAGGACCAGCGCCAGTCCGGTTGCAGGGCCGGATCGAGGCCGTCGGGGCCGCCTATCCACAGCGCCACATCGCGCCCGCCAGCGAACCAGGTGTCGATGTGCTGCGCCAAGGCCTCACTGTCCAGAGGCTTGCCGCCTACTTCCAGCGCCACCCGCTCGGCGCCGCCGGGGGTGGCTGCCAGAATCCGCTCGCCTTCTTCGCGCCGCCAGCGTACTGGATCGCCACTGCGCCCGCGTCGCGCCAGCGGCAGTGCGCGCCACTCGACGCGCAATTGCGGCGGCATCCTTGCGGTGTATTCGGCGACACCCGCCTCTACCCATGCCGGCATTTTACTGCCGATGGCCAGCACCCGGAGGCGCATCGCGGATCAGCACCCCTCGCTTTGACCACGCATCTGCGGGAGCTCTCCCCAGAGCCGCTCCAACTGATAAAAATCGCGCACTTCCGGGCGCATCACATGGACGACGACGTCACCGAGATCCACTAGCGCCCAGTCGCCGACAGCGAGCCCTTCCTTGCCTATGGGTTTTACGCCTTCTTCACGCATGCGTGCCATCACGGCGTCGGCCAGCGCCCGCAGGTGGCGGTCGGAGTTGCCGGAGGCGATGATGAGATAGTCGGTGATGTCGGTTTGTTTGCGGACATCAATGCTCTTGATGTCGAGCGCTTTGTGTTCATCGAGAACGGAGATGGCCAGATCGCGGAGGGTTTCTGCTGTCGCCAAGTGTGATGATCCTTTGTGGTCGGGTTATGGGCTATGGTAAAGCCCTTCGGCGTCAATATAATCCAATACTTCGTCCGGTAACAGAAAACGCGGACAGTGATGACTGGCGAGCAGGCTGCGGATGCTGGTGGCGGAGATCTCCAGCGCGGTGACCGTGTGGAACAAAATACGCCCGGCTGGCGTCTGGCGCAGGGTGCCGACATCTTCACAACGGCGCTGATAGAGGGCTTGGCGCAAGGCCTCCGGCAATTCGGCGGCGGGCCAGCCGGGGCGCCCGGTAACAATGAGGTGGGTGAGGTCCAGAATGTGCTGCCAGTGGTGCCAGGTGTCGAAGCGCAGAAAGGCGTCCATGCCGATGACCATGGCGAGTAACGCATCCGGGCGTTGCTGGCGCAGGGCAGTGAGGGTGTCGACACTGTAGGACGGCCCTTCCCGCTCCACTTCCCAGGAGCTGACCGTGAAGTGCGGATGGTGGGCGACGGCGATGCGGGTCATGACCAGACGATGGCGGGCATCGGCCCATGGGCTTTGGCGGTGGGGCGGGTGCCCGGCCGGGATCAGCATCACCTGTGCGACGCCGAGGGCCTGCCGCACCTCTTCCACGGCGCGCAGGTGCCCGTAATGGATGGGGTCGAAGGTGCCGCCGAGGATGACCAGATCATCATGTGTGGAACGGTGCATAAGTGGAATATAACCAAGGGCCGCCCGTGGGGGAAGCCGACCGCTATCGAAATGCGCCCGGCTTGCGGAGATTAAGGGGTGCAGCCCGCCGCGCTCACATTGCCATCGAGCGAGTCGATCAGCGCGGGCAGTGCATGCATGGCGATGCCATGTTCCACGGTTATCCGCGGGCTGGTTTCATCCTCTGTTGCGTTGGTGTCAGACGAATGCTTCTGACAGAAAAGCAGGGTTGGTGTCGCTTCTTCGCCGCTGGTCTGCAGCAACGCGGTGTTGGTGTTGATGGCCGCTATGTCTTTTGAAGGAACGTGCGCCAGGGGCCGGGTGCCCCCCTCTTCGGTGTTGTCGTTAAATCCCTTCTCGTTATTCGCCCAGGCGGCTGCCCGGTCGTTGGCGGCGAGAATCGTGGCGGCCTTGGCGACACTGGAGTTTTTCAGAAAACCAACCGGAATTATTTTTGCCCGCAACTGACCGTTGGCGACGGGTTTTTGTAACGCGTCCCAGAGCAGATGGCAGTAGATGCAGTTGGGGTCCATAAACACCACGATCAGCGGGCCGGCATGGCCTATCATGAAGCCCGGTGCCTTCATGACCGCCGGAGCAATAGGCTCGACAGGGGTTTTCCGAGGTTGGGCCAGATGCTCATCAGGTTTGGGACTCGGGCTGGTGGCGCACCCGGCGAGCAGTAGCGGGCCGAAAAGCAGCGCCGCTAAACTCAGTCCTGTGGCTTTTCTGAATCCAATGCGCCCCTTTGTTTTGTTGCCCTGATCTTCGGTCTCCATGGTCACTCTCCCCAATTTTTGCGAAACGAATCCCGCCAGAGCGTAAATACTAGCAAATGCGCCGGAGTCTGGCACATCGCCTGCGGAGTTTGGTTTGGTGAAAGTTTGTCGCTATGCTCAGGATAATGCCCGCTCCGGCCAGGGACGATTGGGCGCTCAAGGAGTGCATGTCATGATTTTAACGATTCCTGCTCCCAGCCGGGAGGATCCCGCCGCCGATATACCGGGTATGGCGGTACTGGCAGGGGGCTGCTTCTGGTGCGTGGAAGCGGTGTATCTGGATCTTGCCGGGGTGACGCGGGTGGTGTCCGGTTATACGGGCGGAGCGGCGGAGACGGCGAACTACCGGGCGGTGTGCGGTGGTGTAACAGGCCACGCTGAGGCGGTGGAGATTCACTACGATCCGACGCTACTATCTTTTGGCCGTTTGTTGCAGGTCTTTTTTGCGGTGGCCCACGATCCGACGCAGCACAACCGGCAGGAGAATGATGTGGGGACACAGTACCGCTCCGCGATATTTACCCTGAATGATGCTCAGGCGGCGCTGGCGCGGGATTATGTGGCGCAATTGAATCAGGTGGGTGTTTTTGCCGCACCCATCGCCACTGAAATCGCACCCCTGACACATTTTTATCCCGCCGAAGACATGCATCAGAATTATGCCCGCCAGCATCCCGATCAGCCCTATATTTGTGCGGTGGCGCTGCCGAAAGTGGAAAAACTGCATGCGTGTTTTCCGCAGTTGTTGCGTAAAAATTGAAGGAGATTATGGCGATGATCCGTTCATCTGCTGGATTTGATCTGACCCCGATTGATACCGGGAAACGTGCGGAAATGGCGCTGGGTTTGTCTGCCGAAGTGCGCCATGTGCTCTTTGAGCATGGCACGGAGCCACCCTTCTGTGGCGGACTGCTGCATGAAACAGGTGATGGGACTTTTGTTTGCGCGTTATGCAGTTTGCCGTTGTTTCGCTCGACAGCCAAGTTTGAGTCGGGGACGGGCTGGCCGAGTTTTTGGGAGCCTTATGCGCCTGATCACGTCCGCGAGATTCGTGATGCCAGTCACGGTATGGTCCGTACGGAAATCCGCTGTGCCCGCTGTGATAGCCATCTTGGGCATGTGTTTCCCAATGGCCCAACACCGACGGGGCTGCGCTATTGTCTGAATTCGGCAGCGCTGCGCTTTGAAAAGGCCACTTAGTTTCCATCGGAAAAGCAGGTTTTATGGACTGGCCGGAGGGTTACGTCTGGCTACTCTGGATGGTGATTTCAGGAACTTCTCAGCACCCGGCCTCGATTGGATTCTGGTGAACGCATGAGTCTCCGGTTACAGGTTCACGACAGACGGAAAGACATAACCAAGGATAGCAAGGCGGGCATCGTGGGGTATGAGATGCCGGTTAACCGGATTTCTACGTGTTCGAGCCGCCCAGGGGTCTGGCGGAGATGGATACGGGCTTGAGGGCGTGTACCGGGCGGATACTCTGGATGCTGGGGGAAATGTCAGGATCATTGCGCTCTTATCCCCGCAGCACTCGCGCATGAAACGCCAAATGCTCTCCGATAAAACTGGCGATGAAAAAATAACTGTGATCGTAACCCGCATGCCAACGCAGCGTTAGCCGGTCATCTTTCAATGCCTCCAGCCATTCAGTTTTGAGTTCCTTTTCCAGAAAGGGGTCTGCCCGCCCCTGATCTACCAGAACAGGCGTGCACCTGGTACCGACGGTTTCCTTGCATTGCGCAATGATAACCTTACGTAAATAGCTGAACAGCCCATTTCCATCAAATGGAGAATGTCGTTATTGAGCGACGGAGGAACCGGATGCCGCACCTCCTCTCCAACTGACCAATAAATAATAGCTTTTAATCCTATGCTATTGATGGTCGTCATTTCACATGCTGCTACGGATCACTTTCGCTGTGTTGCCTTACAGCGACGAAAATATGGTTCAGGGTTATCAACTATGAACTGGTACCGCTAAAAAACAACCGATAGCGGCTGTGGCATGATATCTGCAGTGCAATGCATATATGGTTTAAGAAAACTGCCAGATCATGGAGTTTTATCGTGTTTAAAGATGCTGATGCCTTTAACGTTTCCGGAGCACCACTAGCTCATGGTGAAATAAATCCCGCACGTCACACACCCCCCCTGACGCAGCATTACCTGGACCACCTAGCATTGACACCCGCACAGCGGCATTGGGTGGAACGGGAGGTTACACAGGTGCCAAGCGGTTCAGGCAGTGATAAGGCATTCAGTGCATTACAGGCCGCGCTCGGGTCCCTCGCGGATGGTGATGAACTTCATGCGAGGTTGACGCTCTCGTTGCCCGCCACGCGTCACGCCGAGCATCCTGCGGCATGGTTGCGCCGTCAGCAAGCTCCAAGTATTCGCCGTTCATCAATGGCCTCTAAACCGTTTCTGCGTTCTCCGCAAGAGGTGTTACGGCACTTTTTCAGTCAGCAACACGTCGCTTCAAGGACAGGCACCAGCCTCAAGGCTGCTTTCGCATTTTCAACACGCCGTACCTCTGCGCGCGGTAAAAGGCTTGCCAGGGCCGCCGTCGTATGGGGCATTATCCTGATGGGCGGCTTGACTGCCCCGGCATTTGCACATGCCCACGAGGATCATTTCCAGCCCAATCCCAGCTATGAAACGCAACAGTTGACGAACAGGGACCGGGGTATATTTCGGGCAATAGGCCCCGATGGCTTGCAAAAAACCAGCGCGCCAGCATCATTGCTCCAGGTTATTACTGCCTGATTCCTAAGATCTCTTGCTGCGCTGCAGCAGATAGGTCCAAGTGTCGCTGAGGGTATGGCCACGCGATTCCAGAAAGGCGCGAACGTTGGTCGGATGATGCGCTGGCGGCAGGATCTGAGCTTGCCACTGCCACTGATGATTGGCCGGGTCGAAGCGTACCGCGGAATGGATTAAACGCGTACCAGGCCCCACGGAAATATGTGCTTGCACGGGGGTGTTCGCCGGGAGTCGGCCCAAACCACCACCCGCGAAATTTACCACAATACGGCGACTACCACCGCCGTGTGGTACGGTCCCGAGATAAGTCGCGACAGGGTGACCCCCCGGCGGCAGATCGGCGGCGTCGCGGAAAAAATTGAGCCGATACCGAACGGAAAATGCCTGTCCCGGCTGCGGGGGATGTCGGGGCACCCAAAACGTCACGATATTGTCAAGATTGCGGTTATTGGTAGGTAATTCCACCAACTCTACCTGCCCCTTTCCCCAATCGTTCAAGGGTTGAATCCAGACACTCGGACGCTTCTGATATTGCGTGTTGATTCCCTCATAATTGGCGAATCGCCGATCCTGCTGAAACAAACCAAAGCCCTGCGGATGATCCAGGGTATACCGCGTGACTTGCGTATACAGCGGGTTATTCAATGGTCGGGTAATCCACTCGCCATCACCATTGGCCATGATGAGGTCACTGGAATCGTGCTGTTGTGGATGCCAGTCACCGGCGCGAATGCCGCGCCCACGACCATGCCAGAACATGCTGGATAACGGTGCGATTTCCAGTTGACGAATCTTTTTGCGCGGATACAGCACCGCATGGACGCGAATATGTGTGCTCTTGCCGGGCGTCACTTCAAAGCGATAGGCACCGGTTATCAACGGACTATTGAGTAGCGCATAAATCGTCAGGTGATGCACGCCAGGTTTTGGGCGCTGTAGCCAGAATTCCTGGAAGTACGGGAAAATTTCACCGGAGGGCAACGCAGTATCAATCCCGAGTCCGCGCGCCGAAGTGCCATAGACCGCATCCTTGTTCACCGCCCGAAAATAGCTCGCGCCGAGAAAAGACAGAAATTCATCGTGCTGCCGCGCATATCCAGTATCTTTAACAAGGAAACCCGCATAGCCGCCATTTTTGGGGATATGAACCTTTTTCGCCAGTCGGCCTTCGACGGAAAATGTCTTCGAATCATAGCGAATGGGATACGCCTGACCGTTGCGAATCACATTGACGCGCACGGGATGATCGAAGGTGCCGCCCAACGGGTAAAACAAGACTTCAAAGGGCAAACCATCGTGCTTCCACAGCGGACGGGTGTCGAGAATATGCCCATACGCCTGCGGACTCAGTTGGCGCAGGCTTTTACTGGCCTCCACCGGGCGCGGATGCCAGGGGCTCCGGGCGAGATTATGGGCGTCATGCACCACCTGACTGAACGTGAATGGCATCGCCAAAGCACCCGGAGCAACAGCGGTGAGCAGTGCCCCACAACACAGGGGAAGCAGGATGATACGGATATTGAATATTGATTTGCATATAGCCATGTTGTTGAATCTGGCAAGTTATATGCCACCAGTCGCAGGTCGTTAATTTTGTGTAAAAATGTCTTAATAAGGCTATAGGTGCACAACCATTTTCGTCGCCTGAGGACAACAAAATAAATGATCTGCGCGCGACCACAGTAAATACTCATATAGTGGGATCCAGTTATAATTGGCGGATTCCGGCAGGAGAGAAAATATTTTAGCCGTTATGTGCGAGTGTCGCTTATTGGCGACAATAATAACAGGCATGGCATTTTTCAGATAAGCACGGATTACCTTGATAGATTCATATTTTAGACATAACTACATGTTTTTCATAAACAACATTATTGCATTAAAAGTGCTTGGCTATGATATGGTCGGTACGGCTTCCAACCTGATCAGATCGTTGTAACTCCGACGATGTCAGTACCTCCAAGGATTTATCCGGTCTATTGAGCAGTCGTAGTCGGTAGCGATACGCCATGGTCTGGGGAGCTGCTCGCATGAATTGTCATAAAAAAGTCATGTAATCTTCATGCTAATGTCACACAAGCCAGTTATCCTGTGCGGAGCTGCAATACTAGCCCCCACAAGGAGATCTGCATGAGTCAGTTCACGGACACGCGCGTAGCCCAACTCAGTGTCATCGATTTCCTCAACAATGCCCCGGTGAGTTTCTTCCATGTGTGTGTTGCGTTCACAGCGGATATGGGATTTTCATTATGCTATTGATCTTAATTAAGTATATAGCCTTACACGCGGTGCATGTGCTACGCACGGTAATGTTGGCGCAGACGCGAACCCCTCTCTGCCGATCCTGGGCCGGATCGCCGCAAGGCCCACGGATCCTTCTGCTGGTGAATGCACGGACCGATGGTAAAACGGTCGTCTCTGTTGAAGTGGCTCTGGAGCGTGCTGGCGGCCAAGTAAGACGGGTCATGGAGCGTTTTGAAGCCGAACAGTTGATGCGGCGCTGGGATCCTGAAGTGTTTGTTCTGCTCGGATGGTCTGCCACGACCGGCGACTGGCTGCAGAGTCTGCAATTCGTACCCCATCAGGACGCTTTGCCCTTCCTGGTAGTCGGCAATGGTGCGGAAGAAGACCACCAGGAACCAACTGCCGTGGCAGCTCTGGAAGTAGGCGCGCAGGCGTATATTCCCGCCAGTCTGGGGCTGGAAATCTTGACCGCCCAGGTGCGCGGTCTCCTCAAAAAGTTGCGCGCACATGCGTCTGCCCAGGTGGGTGAAGAGGAAAACCTCTGCATTGATCTCGTGTCGCTGCGGGTCTGGATATTGGGGCAGGAAATTCATCTGCCGCGACGGCTTTTCTATCTGCTTCACTATTTCGCCGCCCATCCGGACGAAGTCGTTTCCAACGATCAGATCGCCGACATCCTGTGGGGAGGTAAGGGCACCTATTTTGCCCCCAATACGCTGGCGGTCAAGATCTATCGTTTACGCAAGATTTTGGAAAGTGCCGGTGCCAAAGGCTGGCTGGAAACAGTGCGCAGTTTCGGATACCGCTTTTCACCACCAAGCAATACGTAAAATATCATAAAATGACATAACAATGTCATAAAAACGCTACCCGAGTGCCGCACGGATGCAATATTTGGCTGTTAGCATAGGGGCGATTCCAGGAAACAAAAGACCTCTATTTCTGGTGGCGACTGTTACGGGAGTGGCTGGACAGTTACTGGGGAAACCAGGTATGCCACGTACGGTTTATGTCAGTATAGTAGCGCCTTATTCTGGTTTCGTACGGTAATACTGTTTAACCGAGATGAAGCATTCCTTCGCCTCTGTTTTCAAATATCGGATTGTCATGTTGTGGTCATTATAGCGTAATACGGCTGTCATAATCCTCCTGTATCATTCTTTTGTTGCCTGGGCAACATTATGGAACTATGTAATTTATGCGAGCATTTTTATACAGGAGCTAGAAATGAATAAGCGGTATCGTATAAACCCGTTATTGTTCGCAATGTGTACCGCAGGACTATGTACTTTTAGTGCTCTGACAGCCGCCTTGGGTGCCGATTCGGCGTCGGCAACCAATGTTGGCGAAGTAAACGCTTCGGCCAAGGCACTTTCTGAATCTGCCAAGACGCTGGCCAATACGGACGGTAAGCTGACCAAAAAGAAAATTTTCAAATCCACGCAATCTCAGGCGGTTCTTGGAAAACGTGAAATTCAGGGTGTAGGCCCGGCCGCAGGAGCGGCGCAAGCGCTCTCTCTGGCACCTGGTATCGCTGTCCGTGGTTATGGCGGCATCGCATCGACCGCGCGCTATGAAATCGCCGTGCGCGGCGTGAAGGTAGGCTGGTCATCCGTGAACGGGGATGTCGAGCGCAACGGCCTGACGGTGCTGTTTGACGGGATCCCCATGAACAATCTGATTGCGCATAACGGTGGCTGGGATTCCAACGAAATCCCTATTCTCCAGATGATCCATGGCATCAACGTGACCTACGGTCCCGGAAATCCCGCCGGACGGTGGTTCGATAGTATCGGCGGCACCATCAACTTCGTACCGCTGCAACCATCCGTAAAACCGAGCGCGGAGATGGGCACCTCCTTTGGCAGTAACGGCACCCTCGGCTACAACTTTGATCTCAAAACGGGGATGTACGACGGCTGGTCCGCGGTGCTGGCCGGAGGCTATACGAAAAACAACACGTTCCGCACGGGCTCGTTCAACGCCCCAGCCCAGTCTTTTGCCTACTTTGGCAAGGCGGTGAAGACGTTCAGGGGGGTACCTTCAGTCTCGGCGGTTACGTGGACAGTTCGCGCGAGTTCAGACCCAATTTCATCCCGGTTACCCCCATACAGGGCATTACTACCCAAGGCCTGAACGCCAACGCACCTTTGTATAGTCAGCAGACCAGTGGATATTACGCATCACTGCCAGAGTCCATCTGGTTTAAACAGTTGCAGGTGCAAGACTACATGCTGTACTCCAAGCTGAATTTCCATCTCAGCAGGGACGTTACGCTGCATGAATTAGCGTGGTATCGCCATGGCCACCGGGTGCATTATCGCATTAACAATTATATACCAGGGAATAATGCGAACTCCGAGTATTACAATCCAACCTCGGACACCTATGGGGACAAGCTGTATTTTGACTGGCAGTTGCCGATGAATCTCCTGAAGGCGGGCGGGTCGTGGATTTATCAGCAATACACCACGCCCTATGCAGGATACAACACGCTTCTCGGCACCAGTCCGTCGTTTCCCACTCAGTACAATAGTGACGTTCTGTATAACAACTATTTGACGGGTTTTATTCAGGATACGATCAGGCCATTCTCCGGCTTCAAGATTACGCCGGGCATTGCCGCGGTCCAGTACCAGACCCAGATGTACAATAATGGGAACCAGGTATTCGCCAATCATCCTGCCGGCGCCCAAAATCAGACGCTGATCAATAGCGCTGCGGATACCATATCCGGTATTGAACCTTCGGTTGGCGTTCGCTTTGCACCAGTAAAGTGGAGTTCCATATATGCCAGTTACGCCCAGTCTTATCAAAATCCTACCGACAACAATTTTGGGGCCTACAACAGCCACGGTGGCGGCATAGATTTCAACAGTTTGAAGCCGGTAAAAAGTACGGATTATGAGGTCGGAGCCAAATTTTTGGTGCATAACTGGATGATGTTGCATAACTTCATGTTCAATATCAACTACTACTATGATCATCTGGCCAATGAGACCATAGCGACCTACCTGAGCAACATCGCCCAGACCAAGTTTGCATCGGCCAACGCGGTGGTGAATGGCGTAAATATCGCCATCGCCGACAACCCATCCGGGAACTGGCACCTGTTTGCCAATCTGGCGCTCAATCATTCGTACTATACCTCATATACTCCGCAGGGCGGTGGTACGACGTTATACGGTGCGAATGTATCTTATAGCCCGGACTTCACCATGAGTGCAGGCATCGACTATCGATACTACTATCATGGATTCCTATTTTCCCCCCAGTTTGTGGATCAGTACACAAGCTCACAGTACCTCTTCAACAACGTGACCGGTGCGCCATCGCACCAGAAACAGCCGGGATATAATGTCTCAAATATTATTCTCGGGGTGAAAACGACCAGATTGAATCAGTACCTTCCGACGCTGAAAGACGTGAAGCTCTCTGTGGGAATATATAATCTCTTCGGTGCACAGTATAATCCCATCGAGTATATCACCAGTGGTGGGTACTTCGGTGGTAACAGCGCTGGCGCCATTCTGGCTGATCCGGGCGCTCCACGGCAGTATTTTTTGACAATGGGAGCCAAGTTCTAAACTGTTTATGCGCTGCGTCTTGTGACGCAGCGCACTGCAAGGATGTCCGCTGAATGATGACAGTTAATGGGCGAGTGCATCTTTTTGCACATGACAGCTAATTATTACGTTTTGGCGTTTGCAGTAACGTGTCAAAACACATCTGTCAATTGCAACATTCAGTGCCACCTGTTAATATTCTATCTGTGAATAGCCAGATTTATTTTTTAATTTATATCATCAAACTACGGAGTTTTTCATGTCTGAAGTAATTCAAGAATGGCCAAGAAGTACGCGATGGATACATGCGGGATTTGCATTGGTAGTGACTTTTCTGCTTTTTAGCGAGCTCGACATGAAGGCCATATGGAAAAAGGTCGGTGAGCTTCCATTCCGGCACTTGCTATTTCATGCGCACATGTGGGTTGGTATGTTTGCGACGCTGATTATCCTGGCATTTTGGCTCGAAATTATGCGTATCAAGAATCTGCGATCACATCTTTTCCCATACAATGGAGAGTATTTGGAAAATGTATGCAGCGATATAAAGGGGCTGGTAGACAGAAGACTACCTCCCAGTGGGATGCGCGGTGGTTTGCCAGGGATGGTGCATGGATTCGGTTTGCTGGCCGTGACTGGCATGGCTATTTTAGGATTTATAATGTTTTTCCTGATCCCCAATTACGGGGTGGCTGCGCCTATAGGCATTTACCAACTACCCAAGAAATTACATGACTTTCTGTCATCATTTGTTTGGTTATATTGGTGGGGCCATATTGCTATGGCCGCATTGCATACCATTAAATCTCCCGTCGTGTTGCGAGTATTCAGGCCCTAGCAAGGGGTCCTCCGCAATATTTATTCCCCTGGAAGCCACCCCCTTGGAATGCTCCCGTATCTGTACCTGGGTGCATTCCTGATTGCGGGTGGCGCAGGAGGCGTGGCGTATCTCGTATGGCTCGCATGTTTATTGAGCTGACGGGTTCTCTGAAAGTGTGCTAGTGGTCGCCACGATGATAATATCGACGCCCGCGCTCTTCTTGCCGCCGATCTTCTCTGTGCTGCTCGCCATCTCTGTATCGGTGCTCATCACGGGACCTATAGTCTGAACGTTGACCATAGTAAGTCTGCGGTTTCATATAGTAACCAGGAGCATAATTCTGGTTGTCAGCAAACGCGCTGGGGGTAACGGAGAAGGTGAGCCCCAGGAGAAATAATGGTGTTATCAATAGATGTTTTTTCATAGGACCCCGCATGTCAAGAAAATACGTGTTAACAATGTCAGCCTGTCACTATTAACGCACTGCACAGGATGAGTTGCGATCAGCGATCCTCACCGTGATGCCACCCATCGCCCCGTTCCCCGTAATGGCCTCCATAATAACCCCCATACGGCGGAGCCACTATACAGCCAGAAAGCATGGAAGCACCCACAAAAAGTAATGTCGCCACATAAATTAGCCGCGTTAGTTGCTTCAGATTGCCCACAAGATCCCCTCCCTATAATGACTGTGAATTTCGCTCCAAGACGCTTTTTGCTAATAAAGCGTTCAACGCTCCGCTCTATCCACACACCTGTCATCTCCCATAAAACAGTTAAGCGGATTGAATGTCAAGTTGTTAATTAGCCCTGCTTCAAGCGGTAATAATAGGAGCTTCTTATGGTTGCCGGCGAAATGAACCGCTTCGCAATACGATTAAGACTTTGCTGAAATCGGTCCGTTGGGGTCAAGTTCAACGACCAGTTCACGGACATGGAACTTTTGGAAATGACCGGGTGTCATAGAATGGTTCTACCTGTAGAACGAGTAGACTGTGCTAACTATTCCATTGCTGAACATTATAGATAATGAGAATTATTATCGTTGTGTTATCGGTGGTGGGGCATTTTGATGAAACAGATCCCTTCCCTACACCAATACGGAGATAGATATATTATGCACCCATTAATGCGCAAAATGACGGCAGAATTCATTGGTACCTTTGGACTTATCTTTTTTGGTGGTGGCGCGGCGGCCATGGGTAAACCACTCATAGATATCGCTCTGGCGAACGGGTTGGCCATCATGATTGCGGCCTATGTATTCGGGGACATCAGCGGCGGCATTGTGAATCCTGCGGTCACTCTTGGTGGTGCCATAGCGGGAAAAATCAGTTGGCGGGATGCGGGCATGTATATGATTGCTCAGATCCTTGGCGGAATAGCCGCTGGATTTGCACTGCTCACGGTGCTGCACGGACCCATGGGGCACCTGGGTGCCACAACCATCAACACAAACCTGATATCTGTCCCAGGGGGGTTTATGCTGGAGGCGTTAGGGACGTTCTTTCTCACCACCACCGCGCTGTATACCGCCATGAGCGATCGTGCTGGTAACGCCGCACCGCTGGCCATAGGCTTTACTTTGGTCATGATTGTCACCTTCATGGGACCACTTACGGGAGCCAGCGTCAACCCGGCACGGACGTTGGGTCCTGCCGTGGCAGGTGATTACTATCCCCATATATGGGTTTATCTTATTGCAACCCCGTTAGGGGGGCTGGTCGCCGGTTTGCTCTATAAATTCATGCAGGAAAGCAAAACCGACATGCATTTTATGGAAGCAATGAAAGAAGAAGGGGTAAATCTCTAGTTTTTTGCATCCGCAGAACACGGGCCAGCAACAATCCGACGGCGACCAGGAGAGGTTATGCCAATGGCAGAAAAACCCATCGCCGTGCATCACCTGGTGACGGGCGTCAGTTTGTGCCGTCGTGGGGGGGTATCCATGTTTCAGCGATCTGTTGCTGCGTGACCGCCATCGCACTCGCCATGTGCTGGCGGCAGGTGTCCAGTTCCGCGGCAGAGTGGGCGGTACCCACGCAATAATGATAGGCTTGATGGGCTTTGCCCAGTGCGGACTGCTGCAAGTCGTGACGATCCAGATACTCGTCCAGCCGACATTGACAAACCTCTTCGAGGTTTTGTATCTGACCAAGTATCGTTGGTGCGAGGCGGTAGATGCCGTCAAACTGCAGGTGCGACGCATAGGCGCCGAGCAGGGTGCGCGGCTGGGTGTCTTGGGCTATACCGTTCCAGGCACGGAGCCACTCCAGCAAGGCTTCTTCCGGCATCGGGCGGGCGATGGCATAGCCCTGCACGCATTCCACCCCTAATACGGCCAAGGCATTGATGGTTTCTGCGGTCTCTGCGCCTTCCACCACATAGCGCGCGCCAATGGACTGGGCGAGGGCGCCGACGCTCATGACGAAGACCAGATCGGCGGGGTTTTGCGGAATCTCCTGGATGAAGCTCTGGTCCAGTTTGACTTCATCGACGGCGATTTCCTTGAGGCGGAGCAGTGACGCATATGCGCTCCCCACATCGTCCAGCGCGATGCGCACCCCCATGGCACGAATTTGAGCGATGCGATTTTTGGCAAGGTTGAGTGACAGGAATTCGCCACTCTCCAGAATTTCCAGCGTTAGCCGCTCCGCCGGGAGGGGGCTCTCTGTGATCGTTGCTTTTATACGTTCAAGGAAGGTACTGGAGAGCAGTACTTCGGCTGGAACATTGATGGCGACTTCCAGCGGGAAACCCGCGGTTTCCCAGTGCTGTGCCGCGAGCAGTGCCTGGTACAACATTTGTTCCGTAAGGAGTTGCCCGGCGGCGTGGTCCAGATGGCCGAGAAAAACCGCAGGAGGTAAAATCTCGTTACCCTGGCGCAGGCGTGCCAGAGCCTCGACACCGATGATCCGGCCGCTGGCCAAATGCAGTATGGGCTGGTAATACGGCACCAACGCGCCTTGATGAAGCAGTTCGATATAGGGCCGCTGTTGCATCATCGACGTCTCATCGTCACCTTGAAAGACACTCCAGAACCGTGTGCGTTGCTCCTTTTCCGCTTTGGCGGCGTAAAGGGCCTGATCCGCGTGGCGTAGCAGTTGTTCTGAGTCACCCTCATCAAAGGGGTACAAGGTAATGCCGATGCTGCCACTGATATGTACTTCGATGCTGCCCGGAAGCTGGAACGCATTGTCCAGAGCCAGACCCACCCGGTCCATGACCTTTTCCACATCTTCCATATTCCTGATATTTTCCAGGACGAGGACGAACTCATCACCGCCGATACGCGCGACAAAATCCGTTTGGCGGAGCACGGTCTGCAGGCGCTGCGCGAAGCTTTGCAGGAGAGCGTTGCCGGCGGCGTGGCCATAGCGATCATTGACGGGCTTGAAATCGTCCAGATCCAGCATGCAGATACCGAGGAGCTTTTCTTCGCGCTGGGCGCGTTGCAGCGCTTCGGGGATGCGATCGAGGAGCGCGACCCGATTGGGCAGGCCGGTCAGTGGATCGTGGCGGGCCATCCAGCTTTGTACCGTGCGCTCTTTGTCGATGCGGTCCTTGAGGTCCAGTTCGTCGAGACCATGGCCCAGTAACTTGCCCACGCGAGCGATGGTGCTGAGGATTTCACGGTCAAAAATGCCTTTATCCGGACTGGTGACCGCCATCACAGCCCAAATCTGACCATCGCGATGCACCGGGACCACGGCCATGCTCGCCCAGCCGTTACGCTTCAGTATTTCGTGCTGGGCATGGAGGCGCGGGTCGCTCAGATAGTCGTTACGATACTGCAGGCGCCCGGATTGCCAGGTATCCGCGACGAGGCTGGGTGCATATCCAAAGTGGGCGTTAACATGAATACTGCCCAGTATGCCGCTGCCGGCTCCGGCCGCGACGAGGGGGTGGAACCAGCCCTCTCCATCAGGTTGCATCACATAGGCGGTGCCAAAGAGGGTGCCTTCAGTCAGACGCTGGCAGGTTTTACGGAGCATTTCCGTTGCTGAGCGGGCACGAATGAGAATGTCGCCCTCGGCGAGAAAAGTGCGGTAGAGGCTGTTGATACGCTCTAAATGCTTTTGCTGGCGCTGGCGGCTCAGGGCGACGCCCAGCATGACGGCAAGATGGCGAATCAGGCTTTGGCGGTTGGGGTGGCTGAAAAAACCGGGGATATGGCTGTAAAAGCCGAGCAGGGCGTAGGCGCTGCCGTCTATCTGGATGGGTATGGTGGCGTTGGCGCGCCATCCGTAGGACGGGGCACTTTTCTGCCAGGGTTGGGTGCTGGGGTCGGTAGTCCAGTCATCAACGATAATGGCGTCCCCTTTCCGCCAGGCCTGCCCGGCTGGACCCTGTCCGAGGGGGCTGTCATCCACGCGGATTTCGACGCTGCCGAGATAGTCTGCAAGCGTTGCCCCCGCGACGGCGTCGCTTATCAGGCGGCCAGACGCATCGGGGCGTCCGATCCATGCCCCATCCAGTCCCTGAATGTCGAGTAGTTTATTGAGCATTCGTGATGCCAGGGCGTCCACTGGCGTGTCGCTTAACAGAAGCAGATCAATGTGCTCCATAACCTGGCGCTCTTCCAGGGCTGCGGATTCCATGCCCTGCAGTTGTCCGGCGAGATCCTCTGCCAGGTGTTGCAGAATCAGTGGCCGTAAAGAAGTTTCCACCTCCAGAAACGGACTGAGTTGTCCGAGAAGTTCGTCCGAGTAAAGCGCCATACTGCTGATCAGCCATTCCGTACGGATGCCCATCATGGCATATGCACGGCCAATAGCTTGAGCGCGCTCGCGGAGTTCCCCGGCGCTATCCGGTTGCAAGCAGAACAGGGATTGGGTTCGCTGTTCCGCTTTCAGTCGCTCGACCTGCTCGGCCGACAACCGACTCAGCATGGTGCTGATATCTGGATGGCGGGCGGCACGGGCGTAAAAAAGATCAACAGACCGTGCGACGGCGACCGTAATTTCAGTATGCTGGTGTTTTAGCAGGGCGCGCAGGGCGGTTTCAGGGGAGGTGGGGGTACGCTCAGGCATGGTTTCCTGTGGGGAGATGGATCTTAGATAGTGAGAAAATACTGATAATATGGCACAGATTATGTTTACCCAGAAAGACAAGTTAGCCGCTTTTGGACAATCTTGCCAAAATGACGCCGGTGACATTTAACGCCTGGGATCGTACAAAGCCGCATGTAGCCCGCTCATACGCCGCGTCTGGCGCTGAACGGTACTTTCCAGCCGCTCGCGCGGGGCGATGAGGGTGAAGCATTTGCGGGCGCGGGTGATGGCGGTGTAGAGCAACTCGCGGCTGAGGACGGGGCTGTCCTCGGGTGGGAGGATGAGGACGGTGTGGGCGAACTCGGAGCCTTGCGCCTTGTGGACGGTCATGGCCCAGGCGCTTTCGGTGTGGTTGAGGCGGCTGGGGAGAATGGCGCGAGGCAGGCCGTCACTGTTGGGAAAATAGACGCGCAGGCGCTTATCCGGGTCGGGCAGGGCGATGCCGATGTCGCCATTGCTGAGGCCGAGGCTGGGGTCGTTGCGGGTGACGAGGGTGGGGCGGCCAGCATACCAAAAACCACGACTTTGCAGGATGCCCTGGTGTTGCAGGTACGTTTCGATGGCGCGGTTGATACCGGTGACGCCCCAGGGACCCTGGCGCAGCGCACAGAGGATGCGGAAACCGGCGTAGTTTTTGAGGATGGTGTTAACCCATGCGCTATGCTGTTGCGGGTCTTTGGGCGGCGGCTGGCCTGCGGTTTGCCAGACGCGGCCATAGGCCGTTTCCATACCAGCGAGTGCCAGTATCTGGTGGATGGCAGGGACGGGTTGCCAGGCGATGGTGCTGGCCTGCCCGGTTTGCAGGATGCGGATGGCGGTTTCGGGG
>NZ_DAHVHY010000037.1 GCF_027322205.1 Acidithiobacillus sp. | reverse complement strand
GACCAACGCACGACTGGAAAGCGGCACTCGGCGTGGATCCCCGGATTTGGAATCTGGAACCAAAAGCACACAAGACCGAAGATCAACGTGACGCCAAAGCATCGCCGCAATTTCTCCCCGGCGCATGGCTGTTTCCATGGCAAAGCGGATGATGGAAGGCAGGGGGTCGCCGTATTCCTGTGCCGCAGCCAGCAGTCTTTTTTCTTCATCATCGACAAGTCGCCGATCCCTTGCATTGTTTGGTTTCTGAACAGATACCCTCTGTACGGGATTTGCCAGTCCGTCCATGCCCCATTCCTTATCAGCAATAGTGAATAGATGTGAGATGAGGGAGAGGCGGCGCTTGATGGTGATCGGACTGTAACTGTCAGCAAGCATCGCGTCTCGATACTTCGCAATGTCTTTCCCTTGGATGGCGGCCAGGAACATGCTGGACAACGGTGATTCATTGATCTTGCCGATCATGGAGATTTCTTGTGTCACGCCTTTTTTGAGGGCAGACACTTCTTTAGCATAACGATCCAGTGCTTCCATCAGAGTGGTGTTTTCGGCTTCTTTGCGAGAAACGAAAACCCCACGGTCCATTTCGGTCTCGATAGCACGTGCCCATGCCTGGGCATCACTTCGTGCCCGAAATACTTTGGTCTGGACGGGGTAGCCTTTTTTTCGGACCTTGGCCTGCCAGCCGATGAGAATGTTCTCCTGATCCACCTGTTTATAGAACCCTGCCATGGCGCACCTGCCGAATGTCCAAATTCAAGGCTCAGTGTCCAGATTTTGTCCAGATAAATCAAGTTGACGTAAAAAAGGGGCTAGGCTTAGTGCCTAACCCCCTTGTTTTATTTGGTGGAGCGGAGGAGGATCGAACTCCCGACCTTCGCATTGCGAACGCGACGCTCTCCCAGCTGAGCTACCGCCCCATCGCCGCGTAGGATAAAGGCAAGTGCGCCGTAATGCAACGGGCCGTGGTGCATGGAGGCGGTCGGCGCTTCCTTGGTAGCGCGTGGCTCTCTGCGCTGGAAACTCCAAGTTATGCCCGGCCTACCACTACGACATCAGTACCGAAGGGGAATATTTCTGGTTTCAGACCCGCCTCGCTGAGGGCTGCGGCAATTTCCTCCGGATGCAGGAAATGGTTGCCCTGCACATGCTCGGTCAGATTTTGAAAGGCCATGCCGCGTAGCGGCGGCTCACGCAGCATGCGGTGATCGTCGGGCCAGGCCGGTTCCCAGATGACGATGGCGCCTTCGAGTTTCAGGCTGGCGTGCAGTCGCTGAAAAATCTCACCACGCTTTTCCCAGACATGATGCAGAGCGCGATTCATCGCGATGAGGTCGGCAGGCTCTGGCAGGGAAAACTGATGGATATCGCCTTCATCAAAATGTAGGCGATCTGCAAGACTCTCGCTTTGGGCTTTTTCCTTAGCCTGGCGGATGTTTTCGGCGAAACCATCTAGCCCCAGACCTCGCAGATGTCCGCAGCGTGCGGCGAGCGCCCGCAAATACCAGCCATTGCCGCAGCCCAGGTCCACCGCCAGCCCACCGCGGGCATCGACTTCGGCAAAGATGGGGACGACCGGGCAGATTTTTTCCTCGAACGTCTTGCGAAAATTGTTCTCCAGCATCAGCCCGAACCAGGGCAGAATGGTTTCGCGTTCGGCCAGCACCTGTTCGCCGGGACGCTCACCCGTGCGCATGAGACCCGCTGCCCGCTCCGCCATGTGTGCCGCGAGCACTGCGCCCACCGCTACGCCCACGCGGCTGTTTGCGGCTTCCGGACGCATGCTGTCGCCATCCTCACTCAGCCGCCATTGCTCATTATCGGTTAGTTCCAGCCAGCCAAAGGCATAGGCGGCATCACACCAGCGCAGCACGTAGCCAGTATCCATCCCGGCAGCAGACGCCAGTGTGAGGGTGTCCGCATTGCCCAGGATATGGAGGGTGCTAAAAAGCCCGTTGACGACGCCAATGAAGGCGATGTTCAGGGATAATGCACCCTGAGCCTGCTGCCGAAGTTCATCCATGCTGCGTAAAGCCATATCACATTCCCTCGTTCAGAGAAGATATTTTAGACCGACCACCGCGAGTACCGCGAGGGTCCCCATGAGAAAAGCCTTTTGATTGATGCGCATATGCAAGTGATTGCCTGCCCACAAGCCGAGCAGCACCGGTGGAATCAGCAGGAGAAAACCCACCGTCAGTTGCCAGGTCAGCAGGGCCAGTGCTATGTACATAACGGCCCGTAAAATATTGTCAGTGAGGGCAATGCCCTGAAACGTGGCGCGAAAGGCGCGTTTGTCGAGATGGCGCATTTGCAGGTAGGCGACAATGGGTGGACCTCCGCCACCATACAAACTGCCCACTACGCCACCGAAAATGCCCAGCGGCATGCCCCAGGGCAATGCGGCCCGCGGTAGCCGCTCAGGCTTCATGACCAGCGCATAGACCACATAGGCGAGAATGAACACGCCGAGAAAACGGGTAAGATTTTGGGCATTGGTATCCGCGAGAATAAAGGAGCCGATGGCCAGTCCGATCACGCTGCCGGGAATCAGCCAGCGTAACTCCGGCCAGCGTATTTCCCGGAAGTCATAGGCTCCCAGCAGCACGGAACCGAGCAAGTCCAGCAGCAGCACCACGGGTACCACTTCTTTGATGGGAAAAATAAGCGTCAGCAAAGCCACTGCAATTAATCCGGAACCAAAACCAATCACCGCGCGGATATAAAAGGCGATCAGAATGATCCCTCCGGCGATGGCCCAGAGTAACGGATTTTGGATCAGTGTGGCGTAGGATAGCGAAGCATCTATTATCATACCGATCAGCCTATATGATTTATGGGTGACCTTCCATACAGGGCTGGCGGGATTGATTCATCCGGGTCTGGCGTTGGCCTATACCCAAATTATGGCATATCGTGAGTATCACATAAACCGCTTTTGGTGAGACTCACGCCACCCGCAGCTCGGCCACCCCACAGCCCTAGGCCTTCAGCCAGCGCGCCAGACTGTCGAGACTGGCCTAGGTGCGCACGTCCTCGCGGGCCGATTTGATGACGGCCTCGTCCATGCCCAGCTTCAGAATGACGGCCCAGCGGTCCTTGCCGTTCCAGGTGCAGGCTGGATCGTCACTTTACGGACGGACCTTGCGTTGACCAGAATCCGGAAGGTGTCTTCGTTGATGCGCTGCACGTTCAGGCTGCGCTCTCGTGATGCCGGGTCTGGCCTCCGATCCCGACCAGCAGCCCGGCCACGAGCATATCCTCATCCAGCTCCGGCCAGTGCAGCCCGCTGCCGCCGCCACTGATCTCATACACCGCCCGCTGTTCAGGCGTGGCCCGCAACAGACGCGGGAAATAGGCCAGCGGCACGCCCAGGGTGCGCCCATCCAGCAAGTCCACCCACAGCATCTCCCCCTCGAAACGCACTGCCTTAGCTAAAGAACCCATGCCATGCCTCCTCAATCTCCTGCCGCCGTGCGGCCACGATCCCGGCCAGCGTGCCCTGCTCCTGACCGTTCAACCCGTAGCTTTCCGCCAGACAGACCTCCGGGTACAACCAGAACTTGGCGACCGCCGCTCCTTTGCGCACATGGACATGCAAAGGCTCACGAGGATTGCCCTCGTTGGAGTAGAATAAGGTGTACCCCTGTGCGCGAAAGACGACGGGCATAACTGATCTGGCTTCCGTGTGAACACTTTAGGGCAAAGTGTACCGCATACCAGCGAAAACCTCAGCCCCGTGACGACATCCCGCCCCCGAAAACTGGACATAACGCCCATTCCACGCGCCACCCCATTTGCCAGCACCGTGCCACTTCCCTAGAATGGGGTGCCCACGATCAGCGGAATCACTGCCTGCGGTCGCCGGAATACGCAGCAGAACCAGGCTTAAAAACTATCAGCCCACTCAAGTGCCTTAATCTGCAACCTGTTTAGCAGATCGTAGTTAACAGGCTCTAATCTTTCCATAAATCTGTTCATTGAATTAATATTTCCATGCTCATTAGCTTCCACCAGAGATAGTAATGTCCCAAGCTTTCCATCGCGTATAAGCAGAGCACTCTGTAAACTATCATCAAGGTTAAGATGCTCGATAAGGTCTGCCAACGGCTGTGCAAACAGAGCATCCATCAAACTGAGCATGCCCACCATAAAAGCTCGATCCTTTAATGTCACCCAGCCAAGCTTTTTTGCCAGCCCTTCCATAATATATCCTCGCGCGGCTGCCGTATGAACGATCGGATTTGAGCTTATTTTATTGGTACCACCTTGCTGGGCAAACACCATGATCTGCATCCATCGGCTCAGTTGAGTGCGACCCATCCTAATAATTGCTTCTCGCAAAGTAGAAATTTTATTTGGCGCACGCAACATGACCGTGTTGCTCATTTTTAACAGGCGGATTGCTAAATCAGGTGATTGCTTCAACGCATCCTCGAGCTGGTTAGTTTCCGCATCTGACAATATCAGACTAAGCAGATTAAGGAGCACCATTGTCGAAGGCTGAATAGCCTTGCCGTAGAGAATAGTTGGCCTCTCAAAAAAATATCCCTGAAACAGGTCGAAACCTAACTCCCGACAAAACTCATATTGCTCAGGAGTGCTGACCTTTTCAGCCAATAGGCTACAGGTATATGATTGCAGTTTACTTTTTATCTCAATGACTTTAGCTTTGGAGATTGCCAGCATGTCAATCTTTACCACACTAATGAGTGGCAGAATGGCTTCATGGTCTCTAGTAAGCTCAACGATATCATCCAGAGCTAATAGGTATCCCAAGCCCTTCAGTTGCTGACAGCGATGAACCATGGCGGGTGTTATGGATATTGTCTCAAGAATCTCCAGCACCACGAATTCCTTGGGCAGGACTTCAATGATGTCGTTCATCAACAATTCCGAAGATAAATTGATAAACCCTCTTTTTTCACCAAGCACTTTTTGTATGCCTAGGTCGGAAAAAGCATATTGTATGACGGCAGCGCTGGCAAAAACATCGTCCAACACATTAGCCACATTAATCGTGCCTGACCTAAAAAGTAACTCGTAGGCGACCAACTCGCCATCGCGTCCTATAATTGGTTGGCGCCCGAGGAAATAATTATTATTATCCAGCGCCGTCACAATTACCCCTTGGCTATTTCGGTTAGCAGCAACCGGAGCAATTGGAATACATTACCGCGGTCACGCACATCAGTGGTAGTCAATCGTAACCGTAGGTCACCATGGCGTAAATAAGGCGGTAATTGCAAAGTGGTTCGTTCCTCCTGACTCAGTTTGTTGAGCCCAACGACCACGGCCGGTTTTTTCAAATAGGGAAGTAACTTATTCAAATAAAGATGCATTGCGGCAATTGGCTGAGGTTGACGGGCATCCATCAGAACGATGAGGCCATCGGTATTTTTTCCGAGAATATCCCACATGAACTCAAATCGTTCTTGCCCTGGGGTAGCATATATGTGTAGGCGATCGGCACTCTGCGGACAAGTGATCACCCCGTAGTCCATAGCAACGGTAGTTGTTTTTTTACGGTCTCCCGTTGTCGCCTCGGAGTATGACGCATCCGTAGTCAAGGCATCTCCGCCGAAAAGCGTCTGAAGAGCCGTCGTTTTTCCAGATCCAACATGGCCGGCAATGATGACTTTGCGAACCCGCAAAGAAGTTATGATATCTTTATCAAGAGGTTCTAGCACTTTCATTCAAAAAAATCTCTAATTGGTTGCGATAGTTTCAGCCTAGAAGATCTCTGTTTCATTTTCTGTTCTCTGATGGCTGACGAGATGCTGCCCATCACTAACAACCTGGGTGCGACATACTGGAACACTTCCGTCACAATATTTCCGACCACGATGCCGCCACGGGCCAAGCCTGCGTTTACGGCGTTGGGTATTGCCGCTGCGGGGTTAGCGACGACGGGGACTGGCACGGGCTTATTTATCGGATTCATTTCGTGCAGGAAGTGCACATGCCACAGGTGGAACCCGATATAGGCGAAGACAGCCATCATTAAATCCATCCACCATGGCAGCCCGGTGGCCAGGGTGAGCAGATCTTCAAGCAAGGATGTGCTGCCGTGTCGTTGCACTACGCATGCTCCTCTTTTGAGATGGCAGGGCCAGCCAATACATGCTGTCTACTATCATCCCTGATGTCGTCCTGCTCGAAGAATTAGACGATCCGCACAGAAAAGCAACCAACCGCTGCAGTCCAACTGCCCCATCCGTGACAGATCTTAAGGCAGATCCGCAACCCGTCAAACGGTGCGGCGACCCCCTCGCGCAGAAGCCACCGCAAAGGCCTCAAATTTGCCCTACAGGCGATCCTGAAGCGCGGGATGGACCCCAGTCTGGCCGCAAAAACGCCTAACCCTAATCCCGCGATGGAGTAAGGCAAGAATAGATTGAAAGGCCCAATCTGTAAGGGTTTCCGGTATAATAGTCTCGACGAAAAGATCCGCCTACCGGGAGATTTACAGGAGGACCCGATGACAAAAATGGCACGAACCGCGCTTCCTTTCAAGCTTGCCGCAACGGAAGAACCCATGACCGCGCAATCGGGGTTATGGAGCGATTCAACACGTTCTGCCCTTTGTATTGATGCTGACCGGGGGTGGACGCGCTCTGGAGGATTTACGGATGATCCATAGGGATCAGTGCTTACGCAGCTTGCTGCATCTGGATCATCTGCCCAGCTCAGATGCGGCGGGCGACTGGTTGCGCCGTACGGGAGAAGGGCTGACGGGATTGGATCGGGTGAATCGCCGGATCGTGGCCCATCGGCTGCGTAAACTCGGACGCCGGACCCACACCCTAGGATATCGACGCCTCCCAGATCGTTGCGGAGAAAGGAGATGCGGCCTGGTACCTGAAACAGCCGCCAGCAACCGCAGCGGCAGTACCGCCAAGGTGGATCGAAAGGGAATAAGCGCCTGTCGCGGATATCGCGAGGAGGGCGGCTGCTCTCTGCAGCGTTTTGAGGGAGTATCCATCACCCGAAACCGCGCAAAACGCGACCCATCAGCAGTATTCTTACAAATATATCGCTAAATGAGGCCACAAACCCGAGCCAAAACCGGCTCCACGCATCATTGAGCCACACCCGCCTTATTCAATCGCGGAATTTGGGCTATAGGCAATCTTGAAAAAATAGCCTAATATCGAAGTATCCTGAGAAGTCGCTTTAACCAGACATAGCCGATGCGATGAGGTGTTCCCATGCTGGCCTCTATTCCTTTACCCGATACAGATTCTGGACTCCTGACGGCAAAATGTTTCCCTCTCACAGGACTGGGACTCTTTTCCCTGCTTTCGTTAGTGGTGATTTTTCTGTTTTGCATACCACGCGCTGCGGCCCAGACCAGCGGCCTTCCGCTCATAGATGCGCGGGCTTATATCCTGATGAATGCGGATACCGGCGCTATCATTGCGGTAAAAAATGCCTATCAGCCCTACGCTATTGCCAGCATTACCAAGCTGATGACGCTATATCTGCTGTTCAAGGATATCGACAGCGGGCATCTGCGGATGAACCAGCACTTCGTGCCCTGTCACGCGGCACTGCGGACGGGGGGTTCCAGCATGTTTATGCATCCCGGCCTGCCCTTCACCGTCGCGCAGATGATTCTCGGAATGACGGTGCCTTCCGGCAATGATGCTGCGGTAGAAGCCGCGCATCTGGTGGCCGGCAGCGTACCCGCTTTTGTTGCCGAGATGAACCGGACGGCACGCAAAATCGGGATGCTTTCCACCACCTATTATGACCCCGATGGATTGCCGCATCCTAACAACATGGCCAGTCCCTATGATATCGCTGTCCTCACCCGCGCGATCATGACCCGGTTTCCGCAGTTTATGCCTTTTTTCAGCCACCAGAACTTTACCTACGCGGGCATCACCAGCCCTAACCCCAACCTGTTGGTGGGGCGGGTGCCCTTTATCACCGGCATGAAAAGTGGCTATACCGACGCAGCCGGACATTGTCTCGTTGCCACGGGAACTCAGGATGGCGTGAAGCTGATTGCCGTCATCCTCGGGGTGCCATCCTTCCACGATGAAAGGCGGGGTTTCTGGAAGGCCTCCTGGCAGAGCCTCAAGTTGCTGGACTGGGGGTTTGCACGCACCCTCTGGCTGCCTGCGGCGCCGCATCTGGAGCGGACCTCGGCACCGTAACCGCTAACCTTTATTCGCTGAGGGGCGCGGATGGTGCCGAATCGGCGGCGGGTGGCTTCTTCAGGAACATGATCAGCGGGACCATGACCAGAAAGCCGTAAAAAACGAGCACAAAAGCATCCAGCGTCCCGCGCATGTTGGCTTGGCTGTAGAGCACAATGTTACCCAGTACTTGCCAGGTCGTGGGATTCCGGGTCATGCCTGCCGCCGCCAAGTAGTGATAAAAGGCGGGGTTGAAGGAGTTGATAAACCCGCTCATCTGATTCCAGCTTACTTGTGTTTCCTGGGTTATCACTGTAGAGACAATAGCGATGCCGATACTGCCGCCCAAGGTTCGCATCAGGTTGAAAATGCCCGAGCCTTCGGCCTGTTGGGATTTTTCCAGCGTCGAAAAAGCCAGAGTAAAGAGCGGGATGGTAACCAGACCAAAACCAATGCCGCGGATGAAGCTGGGCCAGATAACCCAAGCCATGTTGATGTCCAGATTATAAAACGTCGTCAGATAGGTGCCGAAGGCCCCAAAAGCGATGCCGACCAGCACGATATTACGCGGGTTGACACCGCGCCCGAGCAGTCGACCCGCCAGCATCATGGCGATCATGGCGCCAATACCCTGAGGCGCCATGACTAAACCCGCAGTGAAGGCTTCATAGTGCATCAGTGTCTCCAGCATAATCGGCAGAATCACCATGGTGCCGAAGAGGGCGAGGCCAAATACACCGATGCCCATGCTGCCGATTGCCAGATTCCGGTCTTTGAGCAGGCGTAAATCCACCACCGGATGCTTTACACCCAGGGACCGCCAGACGAAAAAGAGCATCCCCAGTGCTGCACCAAGGGTCAGAATGATGATGGTCCGCGAACTGAACCAGTCATCCTGATCGCCGAGGCTCAATACGCCCTGCAGGCTGCCCAGCCCCAGGGCCATCAGCGCAAAGCCTATCCAGTCCACCGGACGGGGGGTAGTGCTCTTGCCGCCGTCGGGAATGGTCTGCATCAGCAGGAACGCGAGGATACCGAAGGGAATATTCACATAGAATACCCAACGCCAACTGAGCGTGTCCGTCAGATAACCGCCCAGGGTGGGACCCAGAATCGGACCCAGCATGATGCCCATACCGAGGATGGCCATGGCCTGGCCACGCTTGTTGGACGGATAGGCACCGAGCATGATGGTCTGCCCCACGGGCGCCAGCGACGCGCCAAAGATGCCTTGCAGGAAGCGCCAGAGTACGATTTCCACCAGGCTATGGGACTGACCGCAGAGCGCCGAGGAAATCACAAAGCCGACCACACTCCAGAGCATGATGTTGCGCTGGCCGTAGCGTTCCACCA
This sequence comes from Acidithiobacillus sp., assembly GCF_027322205.1. Classification (GTDB taxonomy): domain Bacteria; phylum Pseudomonadota; class Gammaproteobacteria; order Acidithiobacillales; family Acidithiobacillaceae; genus Acidithiobacillus. The sequence goes on along the minus strand of NZ_DAHVHY010000037.1, from coordinate 11,273 downwards.
GGAGTCCGGTGAGGGGCAAGACGATCACATTGGCGACCATATAACTGGTGAGTACCCAGGTGATCTGATCGCTGTTGGCTTGCAGAGAGCCGCGCATGTAGGTCAGGGCGACATTGACGATGGTCAGGTCAAGTACCTGCATGACTACTGCCAGCATGACGGCGGCCGTGATAGTAAGGCGTGAAGCCGAGATCTCTTGCGCCACGGATGGGCTCCTCTCTGTGACGGATAGTCTTGATGGTACGGATCAGCCTTACGCGCTCTGGGGCCTGGACCCGAAGACGTGTATGTATAAGATACCGACCGTTCGGTCAGTATAAGGTCGGCACTTCTCTCTGGCAAGTTGGGGAAGATACTAAATGATACAGGGATAGAGCGCGACCAGGAAAATCCGGGATTGTGGCCCGATGCACCCCATGGTCATACTTATTCTGGCGGGAAACGTGGCATATCATGGGTTGACGGTATCTGACGTAACAGGTCTTCCTCATCGCTACGCAGCCAACGCCATTCGCCGGGTCGCAGCGCGCCGAGAGGCAGATTTCCCACCGCTACGCGAATCAGTCGCAATACCTCCGTGTCGCCATCGGCAAGCAGACGCCGAATCTGGCGATGGCGTCCTTCCTGCAAAATGAACTCCAGCCATTGGGTTTTGCCACCACAGCGCAACTCTCTGATCTGCATTGGCAAGCAAGGTTCACCATTGAGCACGGGGCTGGCTGCCAGTTGGGCTGCGGTGCTCGCAGAGAGGGGTGGGCGAATCTGCACATGGTAGGTCTTGGCCACATGCTGATTCGGATCCAGCAGTTGTTGCGCCCAGTGCGGATCATTGCTGAAAAGCAGCAGGCCGGAGCTGGCCTGATCCAGACGTCCTACGGGGGCCAGCCATGGACTTTTGGGTAGCAGGTCGTACACGGTGGCACGCCCCTTTTCATCCTGACGGGTGGTAATGACGCCGCGCGGTTTGTGCAGCAGCAAAACTTGGCGGGTACTCGCTGTGACCTCGATACCATCGACACAGATTTTCGAGCCGGACAGGGCGAAGCGTGTTCCTGGATCGCGCACCTGACAGCCATCCACCTCCACCCGCCCGGCGCGAATCCATTCCGCTGCCACCGTCCGCGAGCATAGCCCGGCTTTGGACAGGATGCGAGCAAGTCCAAAGCCGGGAACGCTTTGGTTTTGTCCAGACTTTGGACTATGATTTGAAGAATATTTCACCAGTTCGCCCAAAGGAGTTGATTATGGCGCACGAAACTTTGCATGAATCCCTCGAATCCCTGTCCCCCGAAACCGTGGATATCCACCGGGCCATTTCCTCGCTGATGGAGGAGTTTGAAGCGATTGACTGGTACCAGCAGCGCGCCGATGCTTGCAAGGACCCTATTCTCAGGCAAGTTCTGGAACACAACCGGGATGAGGAAATTGAGCATGCTGCTATGGTTCTGGAGTGGCTGCGCCGTAAAATGCCGCGTCTGGATAAAGAGTTGCGTGAGTACTTGTTCAGCAAAGGCTCTATTACTGGCCACGAGTCCGCGGCGATGGGACGAGAGTAAAACGGATTGCATTGTCACGGGACAAAACGCGCACAGAGGTCGTTGTAAAAATTGAGCCCGAGGGCAGTGGGTTGTAGGGATTCTCCTTTGATTTCGATTAAGCCATCGCGCTCGGCCCGGCGGATTTGTGGCTGAACCATCGGCCATGACAGGCCGGTGCGTTCCGGGAATAATGCCATGGGGAAGCCATCCGTCAGGCGTAGAGCGTTGAGCATGAACTCGAAAGGTCTGTCGGCGATTAAAACGGGTTCATAGTCGCCGATGGCGTCGGCATCACTCAGCGCGTCGGCCATATAACTTTCCGGACGGCTGGGTTTGCGGCTGCGCCAGATGCCTTCGGGCAGGGTGATTTTGCCGTGTGCCCCGGCACCGATGCCGAGGTAGTCGCCATAGAGCCAGTAATTGCGATTGTGCTGGCAGCGTTGGTCGGGCAGGGCGTGGGCCGATATCTCGTAGCGCGGCAGTCCGGCTTCATGGAGTTGCCGACGCAGGGCATTTTCCATGTCGGCAGCCTGGTCGTTGTCCGGGAGGTTTGCCGGTGGGTGGTTTGCAAAGGGGGTTCCCGCCTCCAAGGTGAGCTGGTAGAGGGACAGGTGAGGGGGTGCATAGTCCAGTGCGGTTTGCAGGTCTGATCGTGCAGCGGCGAGATCCTGCCCCGGCAGGGCAAACATGAGATCGAGATTATAGCTCTCGAATTCAGCGGCGATGGCGAGCTCCACCGCGCGGCGGGCTGCCGCTGCATCGTGAATGCGACCGAGCCGTTGCAGAAAGACATCACTGAAAGATTGGATGCCTAACGAGAGCCGGGTAACGCCTGTCTCCCGGAAGGCGCGGAAAGAGGCTGCTTCTATCGCTCCCGGGTTGGCCTCCAGCGTCACTTCCAGACCGGGTAGAGGCCGCAGACGGGCGCGGATCTCGGAGAGCAGGCGGTCGATGATTTCTGGCGGAAAGAGGCTGGGGGTGCCACCACCGATAAAAATAGTCTGTACACGACGTCCCCAGATGCGTGGCAGTTCCCGATCCAGATCGGCGAGCAGCGCGGCCAGATAACGTTCTGCCGGAATACGGTCGGTCGCATGGGAATTGAAATCGCAATAGGGACACTTGGCTTTGCACCAGGGCAGATGCATATAGAGCGAAAATGACGAAGATGGTTTTAGGGTGGGGTTCATGAATACTCGTGCGAGGAACGACAGGTGACGAAAATGGACTGGACGCCCTTATTTTTACTCCGAACGGTGCTTTTCCCCAAGGCATTATTGGGGCTGCGCGTTTTTGAGCCACGTTATCTGGACATGATCAGTGCTTCCTTGCGGCAGGGCCGCGATTTTGGCATTTGCCTCAGCCACCCTTGTGGTGACGGCCATGCCCGGCCGGAGCCGGTGGGCACTCTGGCGCGCATTGTGGACTGGGGTGGTGAGGCGGGTGTTCTCCAGATCCAGGTTCAAGGCCAAGAGCGTTTCACCATCCAGGATTGGCGTTACGATGGACCTTTGGCGGTGGCGGTTATTCATCGCTGGGTCGCGGAACCCATTGTGCCCATGCGCCGCGAAAGTGATGTATTGCTTTCTATTCTTGGAGAGCTGGTGGGCAAGGATCTCGCCGCGGAGATGGACGCCAGCAGCGCTGGCATGATTCTGGCGCAGGCACTGCCCGCCTCTCCAGAAGAAAAGCAACAACTCCTTCTCCTTCAGGATCCCCTGGAGCGACTGCGTCGCATCATGGATCTGCTCAATCAGCGCGGCGCGTAGGAACAAATACTAACGTTTCCCCTTGCCGTAAATGTAGGTGGAAAAATCGGTATAGTCTTGTGAAAGATTACGGAAAAGGTGGTCGAGACTGATGATGGCCTGTTCCAGGATGTTTACCGTAATATAAGGCTTCTCTACCTTTAGTCGTTGATAGCGGGCGCGGGTGAGGACCAGTACCTGGGTATCGTCACTTTTGGCAAGGATGCGGGCGCTACGTGGCTGACGGTCGAAAAAAGACATCTCTCCAGCCATCTCCCCATCACGTACCCGAACTACTTCTACTTCATCGCCGTCGGCGGTGTGGTGAACGATGGCCATTTCACCCTTGACGCAGAAGAACAGGGCCTCTCCTAGCGTACCCCATTCGGCAATCACCTGATCCGCATGAAATTGGGCATGAGTGACATACTCTGCAAGGGTCTGAATTTCGCTGATGGTCAGAGACTGAGCCAGATGATGCTGTTTGAGAAATTGGGTGATTTCTACGTGGGCAATGCCGGGCATGGTGCGTTCCTCTGGGAAGCGGATTTTTTATTATTATAGGGGTGGAAGAGGGATGAGGGACAGTGCCGGGTTTTGAATCCTGCTGTCGCCTCGAGGTATAATGCAGCATGGTCCCCGACGAGTATTCCCATGATACGTCCCAGTGGAAGAAGTGCTGACGCCTTGCGTCCGGTACAGGTCACCCGAAATTTTACCAAACATGCCGAAGGCTCGGTGCTGATAGCTTGCGGCGACACCAAAGTGCTGTGTACCGCCAGCGTCGAAGAAAAGGTGCCGTCCTTCCTGCGCGGTATGGGCAAGGGGTGGGTGACGGCAGAATATAGTATGTTGCCGCGTGCAACCAGGGAGCGGGTCGCGCGGGAATCTGCCAAGGGACGCATCGGTGGACGCACCCATGAAATTCAACGCCTCATCGGCCGTAGTCTGCGTGCGGCCGTAGATTTGCAGGCCTTGGGTGAGCGCACCATCTGGGTGGATTGTGACGTGCTTCAGGCCGATGGCGGGACCCGCACCGCGAGTATTACCGGTGCTTGTCTGGCGGTGGCCGATGCCCTGCAACATCTGCGTGCGGCCGGGCGGATTCAGAACAATCCCTTGCGGGACTGGGTGGCGGCTGTTTCGGTGGGCATCTACCAGGGGCAGGCGGTCCTGGATCTCGATTATGCCGAAGACAGTAATGCCGACGTGGATATGAATGTGGTGATGACCGGTGCAGGTGCGTTTGTAGAAGTGCAGGGAACTGCGGAGGGTGCGGTATTCAGTGCGGAACAAATGGCCGAAATGCTGGGGCTGGCGCGCAAGGGGATTGCTGAATTGGTGGCGCGTCAGTATCAGGAGTGTCCGGAAGCCCGTTCATGACACCCTTGCTGCTGGCCACCGGTAATGCAGGCAAGGTGCGTGAGCTGCAGCCGGTGCTCGCTGCCCATGGCTTTGCGGTGGTCGGTCAAACGGAGCTGGGTATTTCCAGTATTGCAGAAACGGGGTCTACCTTTGTCGAAAATGCGTTGCTCAAGGCGCACCATGCCGCCTCACAAGGTGGTATGGCGACGCTCGCCGAAGATTCCGGGCTTTGCGTGCCTTACCTGCAAGGGGCGCCCGGCCTTTACTCCGCGCGCTATGCGGGTCCAGAGGCCAGTGCCGCCACCAACAATGCCAAGCTGCTGACGATGCTGGCGGGCGCGCGGGGAGCGGCCCGTGCTGCTTATTATGTGACTTGTATGGTCTTTCTGGAATCTGCCGCCGACCCCTCGCCCCTGGTGGCCCAGGGTTTCTGGCGGGGAATTATTGGTGAGCATCCTGCCGGGGGTGGGGGGTTTGGGTACGACCCGCTATTTTGGCCCGCGGGGGGGCTGCGCAGCGCGGCACAGTGGAGTCTGGAAGAAAAGAACGTTTGCAGCCATCGTGCGTTGGCGCTACGCCGGCTGCTGGAACTACTAGCAGAACGTCAGGTACCTCCTCCCCAGCCACTATCACTCAATGACTGACGCAGGCGGATGAGTGCCCGTACCTGCAATTGCCTTACCGCCTCGCGGCTGACACCCATCCGTTCAGCGACGGCTTCCAGGGTCATGGGTGCATCGCCATGCATGCCGTAGCGAAACACCATGACCTCCCTCTGCTTTTCGTTGAGTTCCGCTAGATGCCAGCGCAGCGCTTTGCAGATGGCGTCACGGTCGTATTCGCTATCAGGACCGGCAATGTCGCCGACCACCTGTTCGATACGACTTGGCCCGTCGGATATTTCTTCGTCGAGAGAGAAGACCCGAATGTCGGCAAAATCCAGCGCGCGCATGGTGCTCTCGCGCACCCCAAGAGCTTCGCGGCGCTGCTCGCGGCGCACGTCGGTGCTGCTGTCTTCTTCCTCTCCGCGCTGCATATAAGCGTGCAGGGACTTGGCAAGATAGTCAGGCAGGCGTATGAAGCGAGAGCGGATAAGTGCCCGTTGCATGGCCTCACGAATCCACCAGGTCGCATAGCTGGAAAAGCGTGTTCCGAGCCCTTCCTGAAATCGGTCGGCGGCTCGCAGCAGGCCCATATATCCTTCTTGAAGGAGGTCCTCCTGACTGAGTCCTTTGTTGCGATAACCCCGGGCGACCGCTCTCACCAGGGGCATGTGGGCAGAGATGAGGGTGGCGCGAGCGCATTCGTCACCCTGACGCAGGCGATGGATGAGTTGCAGTTCCTGCTTTTGACTGAGAAACGGTCCACTGTTTTCGTCGTCTATAAAATCATCAAGAGGCGGCGGATCAATGGCGGGATCCATGTCAGGAATGTCTGAATCCCTTAATTCCCTAGCTTCAGTGTACATTTTGGCCTCTTGCGTTGATCACAAAGTGTCGCAACATTGTAATCTAATAATATAATTTAACAGGAGTTTCAGTGTCCCCATATTAGCATTCTTTTTGATCTGCCTGTCAAGGGTCTGCAACGAGTATTTTGTGATTTTAGCAACAGAGCGTTGCCAGCATCGCGAAAAATAATGCACTTAGCTGAGGTGTATTCACGGGTGGCCAGGGTTTTTTGACTATGCCCCTTGATCTGCCTATAATCCCGCCCTTTCTTGTTGTCCTTATCCAAAGAGGTCGGAATCCTTCTATGCCAACTGTTCGCGTCAAAGAAAATGAGCCCTTCGAAGTTGCGCTGCGGCGTTTCAAACGTTCCTGTGAAAAAGCGGGCGTCCTTACCGAAGTGCGACGTCGTGAGTTCTACGAAAAGCCCACGGAAGAGCGCAAGCGCAAGGCCGCTGCTGCCCGCAAGCGTTCCTTGAAGCGTATGCGTCGCCAGTCCATGCGTTTGGTCCGGCTCTACTGATGACACTGCGCGAACGCCTCCAGGAAGATATGAAGTCGGCCATGCGTGCCCGGGAAGCCGAGCGTCTGGTGACTATTCGTATGCTTCTGGCGGCGATCAAACAGCGCGAAATTGATGAGCGCCGTGAGCTTGATGATACCGAAGCGTTGAGCATCGTGGATAAGTTGATCAAGCAGCGCAAGGATTCTGCCAGTCAATTTATCGCGGGTAACCGTCCTGACCTGGCGCAAAAGGAAGAGTCAGAAATCGTTTTTCTCGCGGTCTATCTGCCGGAGGCTCTGTCGTCTGCAGGAATTGATGTGCTGATTGCTGAGACGATAACGGCCGTAGCGGCCAGTGGTCCCAGAGATATGGGTAAGGTACTTACCGCCTTGCGCCCGCAGATGCAGGGACGTGCGGATATGGCCGTGGTGGCGGAAAAAGTAAAGGCCCGCCTTAGCATTTGATGGACGAGGACGCTGCTGCGGCCGGGATTATCACTTGGCAGAACAGCTTCTGGCAGGCCCTGGATGCCAGTGATATGCGGTGCGCGTGGTCACAGCATTGTAGCCACATCTATGGTCGCAGATATGTTATGGCGACTACTCCTTGGGTGACGCTCGCGGAAATTCATGATCGTCTGAACTGGTCGCAGTGGCTGTCCCAGCGTATTGCCGCCGGTTTTTTTCTCCCTGTTGTTGATCTTCCCGATGTAAATATCCTGCTGGATCTGGCCCAGCGCCCTGGAGCCGTGCTCAGCGGGCGGGATTTGCGCGCGGTGCTCAATGTGCTGATGGCACAGAAAAACTACGCCGTAGCCTTGCGTCAGACCGAGGATGCCCTGACTGGGCTGGCGGCTGAACTTGATCCGCCGATGGTTTTGTCGCGCAGCCTCAACATGGCGTTGGATGAGGAGGGCGAGATCCTCGACACAGCCAGCTCTGACCTCGCGCTTCTGCGTCAGCGCCTGCGGGCCAGCCGCGGCGAATTGCAGCGTTTCTTGCAGAGCGTTCTACGTAATCCTGACTGGCAGGAATACTGGCAGGATCAGGTCATCGTGCAGCGCAATGAGCGTTATGTGTTGCTGCTCAAGACCAGTCATAAAGGGCGCATCAAAGCGATCATTCATGACCGCTCGGCCAGTGGTGAAACCCTTTTTGTGGAACCGCTGGCTGCCGTCGAGCTGAATAACCAATTGGTTCAGGACCGGCGTGCCGAGTTGCAGGAGCAGGAGCGTATTCTCCGTGCCCTGAGCGCGGCGGTTGGGGAAGAGGTGCCGGGCATCGTTGCGGCCTTGCGGTATATGGGTCGCCTGGATGGGGCACGGGCGGGGCTGGAACTGGGTAATGCCTATGGCGGGATTTTGCCCAAGGTGGGCGTTGCAGCGGCGTTTGATCTGCAGGCCCTGCGCCATCCGCTACTCTGTCTGCGTCATCCGGGGCAGGTCGTGGGTAACTCGGTACATCTCGGGGCGGACGCGCACCAACTGGTGATTACCGGCCCTAATACCGGCGGCAAGACGGCTACCCTGAAAGCGGTGGGGCTCAATCATCTGATGGCCTATATGGGGTTGCCGGTGACGGCGGAAGGCACTCTGGGTTATTTCTGCAAGTGCTTTGCGGTTATTGGCGATGCCCAGGATATTCACACGGATCTTTCTACCTTTTCGGCGCAGGTGCAGCGCCTGCAGGAAGTGCTGAGGCATGCCGATGCCAACAGTCTCGTGCTTCTGGATGAACTGGGCAACGGCACCGATCCACGGGAGGGGGGTGCACTGGCCCAGGCGGTGGCGGAGGCTTTGCTGGCGGCCAAATCCTGCACACTGCTCACCAGCCATCTGGAGGTGATGAAACGCTATGCCCTGAGTCATGAAGGTGTGGTGCTGGCGGGGATGGGTTTCGATGCAGAGCGCCTGGCGCCCACCTATCGCCTGCAGTGGGGTGTGGGTGGCGCGAGCCAGGGCTTGGCTATTGCCCGGCGGGTGGGGATGCCCGCGCCGCTGATGGCCCGCGCCGAGGCGCTCTATGCCGATGATCGCGAAGACTGGGAACGTTGGGAAGCGCAGCGGGAGGGCTTACTGCGGGCCGCGCAACAGGCCATGGATGAGGCCGCGCTGGCGCGCAACGAAGCCACAACATCCGCCCGGCGCCTGGAACGCGAGTTGGAGGCGGCACGACAAGAGCGCGAAAAAGCCGCCGCCGCCGCGCATGCCGAGTGGGAAAATATCCTGATGACGGCACGCCAGCAGGTGCGGCAAACCATCGCGACGCTCAAGTCAGGACGGGATACTCATGCCGCATCAGCGGCCTTGCAGCGTCTGGAAGCCCCTTTCCTGGTGGAAGAGCAGCGTGCGGATAGTCTGCCTGCCGTGGGGGCTAAGGGTCTGTTTCTGCCGCTCCGGCAGGTGAGCCAGGTATTGCGTGTGGATACAGCTCAGCAACGGGTGCAGATTCAATTGCGGGGTAAACAGCTTTGGGTGTCGGCCGCACAATTCGCCGTGGATGCAGCGGTGCAGATGCCCAAGGAAAAGGGCAGCACGCAGTATGCAACCCCGGAAGATCATCCCTGGCGTCTGGATTTGCGCGGACAGCTTCGGGAAGACGCTTTGGCGGCCTTGTGCCGTCATGTGGATGGTGCCGTGGCTGCTGGTCGCCAGCAGGTCGAGATTCTGCACGGTAAGGGTAATGGCGTACTTGCAGAAATGGTGCGCGAATTTGCCGGACAGGACCCTCGGGTCAGCCAATGGCGCATGGCGCGACCAGAACAGGGTGGTGGCGGGGTCAGCGAGTTGGAGTTACGCTGACGAATGGCCAACTTTTCCCCCACATTTGTCAATGCCGTACTGGAGCACAGCGATCTGGTGCGCCTTATCGACAGCCGCGTGCCCCTGAAGAAAAAGGGCAAGGATTTCTGGGCCTGCTGTCCGTTTCATCAGGAAAAAAGCCCCTCATTTTCTGTCAGCGCGGATAAGCAGATTTATTACTGTTTTGGCTGCCACGCGCATGGGAATGCCATCGGATTTTTGATGGCCCATGACCGGCTCTCTTTCCCTGAAGCGGTGACGACGCTGGCCGAGGAGGCGGGCATTGCCCTGCCTGAAGGCAGCCCCACTGGAGAACAGGAAGACCTCCGGCCGCTGCGTGCCATCCTCGAAAAAGCCGTCGCCCTTTACCAGTCCATGTTCTCAGAATATCCACCGGCCCAGGAATATCTGCGTGGAAGAGGATTGGATGCCGACACTATCGCGCGCTTTGAGCTGGGTTATGCACCACCAGCGGCCCAGTTTCTGAGCCAAAAACTCGGCAATGATGCATCATTGCGGCGGCAGTTGCTGGGAGCGGGGTTGGTCAGCAGCCGCGACGATGGCTCGGTCTATGATCGTTTTCGCGGCCGAGTGATTTTTCCGATCCGCGATGGGCGCGGACAAATGGTGGGGCTGGGAGGGCGCAGTCTTGATGGCCACGAGCCCAAATATCTTAATTCGCCGGAAAGTGCCCTCTACCACAAGGGCCGGGTGCTGTATGGTCTGTATCAGGCGAAGGAAGGCGTGCGTCGTGCTGGGCGGGTTCTGCTGGTGGAAGGGTATCTGGATGTCATTACCTTGCACCAGGTGGGCGTTGACTATGCCGTCGCTGCCAGTGGGACTGCCCTGGGTGATAGCCAGTTAGAGATGCTCTTCCGGGCGGCGGCCGAGGTGCTGCTTTGTTTTGACGGCGATAATGCCGGGCGTAATGCCGCCTGGCGCGCGGTGCAGATGGCGCCGGAGCATCTGCGCGAGGGGCGTCTGCTGCGGGTGTTGTTCCTGCCCGATGGGGAGGACCCCGACTCACTGGTGCGTCAGCACGGGGCCGCGGCGTTTGAATCATTACTTCCTGGCGCACGCCCGGCCATTGATTTCTTTTTGGAAGATCTGCAACACCGACACAATCTTGCAGCAGAAGACGAGAAGGCTCTTTTCCTGCATGCAGCGCGCGATTTTCTGAAGCGGGTGAGCGATCCGATCCTGCGTGAGGTCTATGAGCAACGGGTGCAGGATCTTTGCGGGTTAGCCCCGGTTACCCGGCGGGCGGCGTCGCGCGTGGTACGCAAACCGTCGCGCAACGCGACCCAAGGGCCATCCCTTTACAAAACGGCGTTGCGACTTTTGCTGAATCACCCGGAAGACCCGGCCTGGCAGACGCTGGATCGCGATTTGTTGCCGTTTCTCTTCGACAGTGACCCTATGGTAAAAAATCTGGCGGGGGCACTTGATATTTTGGCCAACATGACCCATTTAAGTTCTCACGAGTTGCTCGCAAAATTGTCGGTATCGGAACATGCGGAAGTGTGCTATGCACTGGTGATGGGCGACTCTAGCGGTGCAGAAGATGGTGCGTTGATGCAGCTTGAAATTACGGGCTGTGTGGCGCGGGTGAATCAGCGTCTTGCTGCAGCGCGTAGCCACTTTATCAGTCGGGCAGCGGATCAGGGTGGTTTGAGCGCACTTTCCGAGCAGGAGCGAGCAGAGATGGTACGCTTGTCCCGGCGCGGCAGGCGGAAGGATGTGTGAGCCAGATAAATGCAGAAAAAGGCTGAGGATGCAGGTCTGTGAAGGTGACACCTTTCCAGGCGTGTGGTTTTTCTTATATAATGTGCGGCTTTCCGCGAGTGCAGGATGGTTATGAGAGACGGT
>NZ_DAHVHY010000036.1 GCF_027322205.1 Acidithiobacillus sp. | reverse complement strand
GGCATATTGGTGCCCCGAGCGCGAATCGAACGCGCGACCTACCGCTTAGGAGGCGGTTGCTCTATCCACTGAGCTACCGGGGCTACGGCTCACATTCTAGCAAAAGGCACCACCGTGCGGCGAGTACCTTTCGGGCGGTCAGGTAAGGGCGAAGAAGTAAGTCCCGTAACACACCCCATTGAAAAGAAAATGATAGGGCCGCAGGGTGACGCCGCTGCGCACCAAAAGATAAGTGTATCCCCCGGCCAGCAGCGTGAGTCCTGCGCCCAGCAGAACGGGGGGGGAGGGCGACCAGGGGGTTAACAGTACCCCAATAGCGGGCAGCAGACTTCCCTGAAAGACCAGCGCCCCGGTGATGTTGCCAAAAGCCAGCGTATCTTTGCCGCGGCGAATCCAGAGGATGCTGTTGATCTTTTCCGGCAACTCCGTGGCGATGGGCACCACCAGCAAAGACAGGATCAGTGCAGAAATGCTGAGCCAGTGCGAGAGCCCCTCAATCCCGTCGACAAAGAGGTTGGCCCCGAAGACAATCATGCCAAGTCCTATGGCAAGCTGGATCAAAATGACCGGCATCTTCGTGGGCAGACCGGTCTTGCTCAAGTACAAGGCGTGCCCTGCTTCGGTGCCGTGCCCCTCGGCGACCAGCGCCGCCGAGGCACGCAGGGTCACCATCACATACAGAAAATACAATGTGACCAGCATCAGGCCGATGCCAATACGCGCCAGAGTAATGTGGTGGGGCACAAAGAGGGCAACGGCGGACAGGCCAAAGGCAGACAGAAACCAGCCAAGATCGCGACGCAAGCCCGTAGGTTCCGGATTTAACGCTCCGCGCCAGCCGCGTTGTGGCGATACAAACAGCGCCATCATGAACAACGTCAGTGTGGACAGCATCATAGGGGCGCCCAGAATGGCGCCTACCCCCACCTCTTCCCCCAGGTGTGCCGGTTGCCCGCTAGTCGCAGCAAAAACCGCAACAACAGGTACCATAGCCTCGGGAAGCGCCGTGCCCACCGCCGCGAAAATGGAACCGGTAACGCCCTCGGAAATACCCAGACGGTTGCCCAGGTGCTCCAGCGCGTTGGTAAAAGCCTCGGCGCCGGCGAGGATGATGATGAGCGCGGCGACCAGCAGGAGGATATTCATGGGCGCATTATGCCACAGACTCTGCACCCCGCAATGCGCTGCAGGATGAGTTTTGCTGCGGATTATGGCTATACTTGCGGGATACATTCAGTTGGGCAGCAGGAGAAGGGCGATGCAGAAGCTGTGCAGCTTTTTTGACCGGGATATTTACCATGTGGAGGGCGGGCAAGGCAGCCCCGCCGTCTATTTCATGGCGGATAGAGATGCGGGCGGTATTCTCATTAACGCACCGCGCTTCCGCCCCGGACTGCAAGCCGAACTGAGCGGCATTGCCCCCTTGCAGGTGCTTTTCCTGCCCAGTCGCTTCGGGGCGCAGGATGTCGCGCAATGGCAGTCGGCGGGCTGCAAGCTGGTGGCCCAGCCGGCAGAGGGTAAGGTTCTGGGCGTTCCTATTGATGTGCCACTGGATAGTAAGCTGCGTCTGACCCGCACCATCGATTTTCTGCCCATGTCTGGACGTACGGCTGGGAGTTGCGCCATGCGCCTGCGCAACAAGCCGGGTGCCATCTTCTTTGGGCCGATCCTGGAGAGTGAAACGGCGGGACAGTGGCCAACCCTGGTGCCCCATGCCGATGACATCTCCTGGGAGACGCGTCTCTTCGGCAGTCTGGGTTTGCAGGATGTCAGCTATGCCTATGCTTTCACGGATACATTCATACCGGATCAGACCCCCATCGGACCGGGTGCCGATGCGGCCATCCAGATACAGCTGCGGGCGGTGCTGGACGCTGATTAAGTCCGTGACGTCTTTTGACAGGGTGAAGAAAACGCTGCAAGTTGCGCGTAACTAGCGTATAGTGTGGACGCTGAATTCCATTCGTTGTCCAGGTGTGCTCATGTCTCAAGAATCCGATCTCCGCTTTATTGATTTCGCCCTCGCTGAACCGCTCCAGAAAGCGGTGGCGGAGATCGGCTACGAACAGCCATCGCCCATTCAGGCACAGAGCATCCCGCCATTGTTGGCCGGGCGCGATGTTATCGGGCTGGCGCAGACCGGTACCGGCAAGACGGCAGCATTTGCACTGCCGTTGTTAAGCCGCGTCGATCTCGGCCTGCGCGTGCCGCAGTTGCTGGTGCTGGCACCGACCCGGGAACTCGCCATACAAGTGGCTGAGGCGATGCAGAGCTACGCTAAGTTTCTCCCCGGATTCCATGTGCTGCCCATCTATGGCGGACAGTCCATGAGTCTGCAGCTCAAGCAACTGCAGCGTGGCGTGCAGGTAGTAGTGGGTACGCCTGGACGTATTCAGGATCACCTGCGCCGCAAAACCCTGCGTCTGGATCAGTTGCAGGCGGTGGTGCTGGATGAAGCCGACGAGATGCTGCGCATGGGCTTTATTGATGCGGTGGAGGATATCCTCAAACACACGCCCGATGGCCGACAGGTGGCACTGTTCTCTGCGACGATGCCGGACGCCATCCGCCGCATTGCCAAAACCTATTTGCGCGATCCCCTGGAAATCCGTATTAAATCAGCGACTACTACGGTGGCCGCCATCCGGCAGCGCTATTGGCAAGTCAGCGGTACCCACAAACTGGATGCCCTTACCCGTATTTTGGAAGTAGAGGAGAGTAATGCCTGGCTGGTTTTTGTGCGCACTAAAACGGCGACGGTAGAGCTGGCGGAGCGCCTGGAAGCGCGCGGCTATGCCTGTGGCGCCCTCAATGGCGATCTCAGTCAGGCGCTGCGCGAACAGACCATTGAGCGCCTGAAGGCGGGGACGCTGGATATTGTTGTTGCGACCGACGTAGCAGCCCGTGGCTTGGATGTCGAACGGATCACCCATGTGATCAATTATGACATTCCCAATGACACCGAGGCCTATGTTCACCGTATTGGCCGCACCGGGCGCGCCGGACGTACCGGAGACGCAATTCTCTTTGTCGCGCCGCGCGAACGCCATTTGTTGCACGCCATCGAGCGGGCGACCGGCCAGACGATTACGGCCATGCATCTGCCCAGCATAGAAGATGTTGCGGATCGGCGGATGAGCCAGTTCAAGGATCAGTTGTCGGACGTATTGAATAGTCAGGATCTTGCGGTTTTTGAGTCCCTTATTGCGGATTATCAGCAGGAAAAGGACATAGGTTTAGGGGAGATCGCTGCGGCACTGGCTTACATGGTGCAGAAAGAGCGTCCTTTGGTTCCTGTTGAGGGCGCAGTGTCCAAGCCGATGCGCAGTGACTCTACCGGTTCCGGTTCTGGCCGTCCGCCATCAACACGTCGCCGTCCGGAAAACGAACGAAGTGGAGGGGGTGGCGCACGGCAGCCGCGCGGTGGTGCCGGATCGGGAGGGGAGGAGGTGCCTATGCGTCGCTTCCGTCTGGATGTGGGCGAAAGCCATGGTGCGCAAGTTAAAAATATCGTCGGCGCGATCGCCAATGAGGCTGGGATACCCAGCCGCAATATTCGCAAGGTACAGATTAACGCCGAGCATACCACTGTCGAGCTTCCCGCAGATATACAGTCGTCAGTTTTGCAGCATCTGCAAAAGGTCTGGGTTGCTGGACGGCCTTTGCAGATTGCTCCGACCGATGCGGGCGCGCCGATGGGACGTGCCCCTGCGAAGCCGCGCTCGGCTGCCCGTGAAGAGCCGCGGGTGCCGAGCAAGATGATACTCTCCGCCAAGCCGACAAAAAGTGAGTACAAATCCAAGGAGCGTGGCACTGGTGCAGTAAAGCGGAAGAAGCCTGTGCGCGGTAGCTGAATAAAAGAAAACCGGAATTGCGAAAGCCAGACCGGTAAAACTGCTTTTCCCCGCAGGGGGAACGGATGGCTCTGAGAGGGCCACCCGTTGGGCTTATTAAGCCCGGCGGACCTTCTCGGCCTGCAAACCCTTCGGACCACGAGTCACTTCAAAATTGACGCGCTCGCCTTCAGCCAGGGTCTTGAACCCCGTACCTTCAATGGCGGAGTGATGTACGAACACATCTTCCTTGCCATCTTCCGGCGTAATGAACCCAAACCCCTTGCTGTCATTGAACCACTTCACTGTACCAACCGCCATTTTACACCCCAAATTAATCAAAGATGGCCCAACTGGCCGTCGCCAAGGATAACATATCCACAGTCCGATGCAAGTTATGTGTCAGATCATATCTTTCTAAGCAATCAGGTAATCAGTAAGGGATCCACATCAAGCGTCCAGCGAACATTTCTGGCGGAGTGAAGCTCGGCAAACTGTGGCAGCCAGAGCTTAAGCGCTTTCTGCATTTGGGTCCGGCTTGGTGCTTGTATCCAAAGCTCTGCACGCTCGAAACCAGCACGACGCTCCATGAGCGACGGCGTCGGACCGCTGATCTCCACTAGGGCGGGCGGTGCGCATTGGCAGGCGGCCCTCAGGAATTTGTCTACCCGCCACCGTTGGTGCGCCTCGGCACGCAGCAGTGTGAGGGATCCAAAGGGCGGTAACCCCGCAGCCCGGCGTTCATCCAGGAGTGCCTGGGCCGGAGGGCGGTAGTCGCCCTGAGCGAGGCTTTGCAGTAAAGGATGTTCGGGCAGATGGGTCTGCAGTAGTACCCGGCCAGGTCGTTCTTCGCGGCCGGCGCGGCCTGCGACTTGCAGAACGGTCTGCAACAGTCGTTCAGGAGCGCGAAAATCAGCGCTGAACAAACCCTGATCGGTATTGATAACGCCGACCAGGGTGACGGCCGGGAAGTGATGTCCCTTAGCTAGCATTTGGGTACCCACGAGGATGGCAGCACGATTCCGGCGAATGTCGGAGACCGCTGTAGTGAGGGCATCACGATCATGCAAGGTGTCGCGGTCGATGCGCCAAATGGAGATTTGAGGAAAGCGCTGGCGAAGCACTTCCTCCAATTGCTCCGTGCCTTGTCCGGCGGTAATCAGCGCCGCACTGCGGCAGGCGGGGCAGACTTGTGGCCAGTGCGATTCGTGACTGCAATGATGACAGCGGAGGCGTTCCTGCTGAAGATGCCAGGTCATGGGCGCGCTGCAACGGGGGCACTGCACTACATGGCCGCAATCGTGGCAGAGTATTGCCGGGGCGTAGCCCCGACGATTGAGGAACAGTAATACCTGATTGCCTGCCTCCAAGGTTTCCTTACACGCCGTTAACAGGGTAGAGGAAATGCCACCCTGCAGATTCTCGCGACGCAGTGGGACGATGGTCATCTTCGGTAAATCGGCCGAAGTGGCGCGTTGGCGCAGTTCTAAGTGTCGATAGCGGCACTTTTGCGCGTTGTAGAGGCTTTCCAGAGAGGGCGTGGCAGAGCCGAGGACAATGGGAATATTTTCCAGACGCGCGCGCTGAATTGCCAGATCCCGTGCCGAATAATGCCAGCCGTTCTGCTGCTTAAAAGAGGGATCATGTTCTTCATCGACAATAATCATGGCAAGACGGGGCAGGGGCACGAAAAGTGCCGAGCGGGTGCCAACGATGACCTGAAGCTGCCCCGTCGCTGCCGCTACCCAGATGCGCAAACGCTCGCCGTCGCCTTGTGCAGAGTGCAGGGCGGCTACGCGATGCTCGCCAAAACGCGTTTGGCAACGTTCTACGAGTTGGGGGGTGAGGCCGATCTCTGGGACCAGAATGAGGGCCTGTGCTCCGGATTCCAGATGAGGTCGGATTGCTTCCAGATATACTTCTGTTTTACCACTGCCAGTCACCCCCTCCAGTAACCACGCCTTAAAGCCTTTGGCCATGCGCAATTGCGTTACAGCGCTTTCTTGTTCCGCATTCAGGCGGTGTGAGGAGGGGAGCACCACCGGTTTAGATGGGATGACTTCCGTCACCGTTTCTATCCAGCCACACCGGATGGCCTGTCGTAAAATGTGGCGTAATTCTTTGGGGATTTCTGCTTCAGGCACAACACTCGTGGTGACGAGCAATTCCCGGAGCGCTTGTTGTAATTTTCCAGGCTGGCGTGGTGCCGTCCGGGCTTCGGTGGCACTGAGACGGTAACCCCAGGGAGCCGGTTTTGGCAGCGGCCGTCCTTGGCGCAGCAGGGTCGGCAGGGCGGTAGCCCAGGCATCACCGAGTGGGTGGTGGTAGTATGCCGCCCCGAACTGTATCAATTGCTGCAAGGCAACGGGTAAAATGGGATGCACGTCCAGGACCTGCTCAATGGTCTTCAGAGTTATATCTGGCGGGCAATTGGCATAACCGAGAACGATACCTACACGCTTGCCTTTACCGAAAGGTACCCGTACTCGTATACCCGGCTGCAGATGGCCCTCCGGTGGCGGGGCGTAAGAAAAGATGCGGCGGAGCGGTACCATGACGGCCACCTGGACGCAGTTCGTTTCAGCGTTCATGAAGTTGCCCACAACTTCTGTGGATAAGTCTGTGTATGAACATCTTGAAAAGTCCCAGACTCCCTGTTCTTCAACGCGTTAGAGTGGGTGCCTAAAAAAGGTGCAAAATAAAAACAAATAAAAAACAATGCGTTAATAATTGACACCAATGACGTAGCGGAATCGCCCAAGCTTGTCTCTGTGTATGAGTAAATTGTGTATAAGTTTGTCAATGGTTGCTTTCAAAACAACCTGGGCGTGCATGGATGGCCCCAAAAATGGTCAATCTTCATAGAGCTCCCAGTACTATGGATGTCCCGCTCGGAGCCAGGCCCGCGACAATCCCCCAGAATAGCAGCAGACCAATCCAGTTATTGTGCAGAAAAGCATGGAACGCCTGATCCCGGTCGCCGCCAAGCAGCGATTGCTCGTAGGCCGCGAGAATGGTGGCACCCGCCAACGCGATCCAATAAGGCCAATGCGTGCCCTGCTCGACGCCGATCCCGAAAAAAATGATGAGCATGACAGCTTGCAGGCCGGCAATGGCGTGGCGGTCAAAACGCCCAAAAAGAATGGCCGTTGATTTGATTCCGGCCTTGATGTCATCTGGACGGTCGGCCATGGCGTAGGCCGTGTCATAGGCGACGACCCAACAGGCATTGGCCAGCATCAGCCACCAGGCGAGTACCGGAACTCGCCCGAGGGTCGCGGCAAAAGCCATGGGTATGCCAAAAGAAAAGGCGATACCCAGATAGGCTTGCGGGAGATGGGTAAAACGCTTGAATAACGGGTAGGTAATAGTGGTGAGCACTGCACCCCCTGCTAACCATATGGTCAGCCAGTTGAGAAAGGGCAGGAGGGCCGCGGCCAGCAGGCACAGAATAACGAACAGGTGCAGTGCTGCCTGCGGGGTAATCAGACCTGCCGCCAGGGGGCGCCGACAGGTACGGGCGACCTGCCGATCGAAATCGCGGTCAAAATAATCATTGATCACACAACCCGCCGAGCGCATCAGCCAGGTGCCCGCAGTGAAAATCAGGAAGAGACCGAGTGATGGAGTGCCCCTAGCGGCTAGCCAGAGTCCCCAGTAGGTGGGCCAGAGCAGAAGCAGGGTGCCAATGGGACGATCCATACGCATCAAGGTCGCATAGGCACGTATGCGTTGGTGGCGCGGCGTGGGAATCGCTTGCATCAGCGTCGTCCTCGACCTGCCCAGCGTGGCAGGTCCGGCAGGAAATGTTCCTCGACCAGGACACCTGTATCACCGCGACGCAATACGGACCGCCGCTGCCAGCGCCGCTGGCCGAATCGTGGCTGGCTCTCGGCTTGAATCGGAGAGCGCCGCAAACGGCGGTGACGGAATAGGGTGTTGCCGATGGGGCGCGTGCCATGGCGGGTCAGCGGTAATAGACCATGACGTAGTTCGCGTAACGGAATGGTTGTGCGCGCCCAGAGCGCCGGATGCATGAGGTCGCCACCGTGCAAGAGGACCTCGCGCCAAAAAATCTGCTCTCCGCGATGTAGGTGCAATATGCGGCGCTCGGTCGGCGTTGGATTTGCACGTCCGCTATCCAGCAGCAGCGCCTGCACTGTATGCAGTTTTCCGTAAGCCCGTTGCAGCGCTGCGGTGAGAGAGGCAGGTAAGGTCAGCCAAGGCCATAGCATTCGGGGGGCGTGGCGTAAGGGAGGTAGACTTTTGGTGATCATTTTGGAAAAAGGCAGTAGCCCGTTGTTTGGCGCAGCACTTTGCGTCTTTCGGTCATGCCGCATTATATTCGCCCCTTCTTTTGTCAACACGATCCAATTAGCGCTGCTGGGGTGCGTGGTAAATAAAGGCGTCCACCCGTGCTGGCGGTACGTTGCGCCAGACCACTGCCACCCGTCCCCGGCGAAAGTCCGGTGGCAAGCCCTGGCAGGAATTGCGGAAGTGGTAGGTAAACTGGATGAATACCGTACCGTGGCGACTAATCCCCGGGAGTTGCTGAAAGATGCATTCGACGACCGTTTTGGGGATGCTGCGCAACGGTAGACTGGACACCACGGCGCGAACCGGCCCCCGATGCGCCACCAGGTGTTCAATGTGGGCGGCGTTCCCCTCGATGACCTCCACCTCGGGATAACGCTGACGCAGGTGGCGGACCATGGCCGGGGCCTGTTCGACAAGGATCAGATCCTCCGGTGGGATGCCGCTCTCCAGCAGTGCCTTGGTCACCGGCCCCATGCCCGGCCCCAATTCGACCACCAGGCCGGGCCCCTCGGGCACCATGGCGGCCATACGCCGGGCGAGGAAGGGCGAACTGGGCAGTACCGCTCCAATGGCGTGGGGGTCGCGTAAAAACTCGCGGGTAAAGTGCCAAGCCTGGGACATCGGCCCGGGAGATCGGGACATGAGCTTTCTCCACCGGTGGAAGCAAAACGCGGGCCAGCGCGTCGCCGAACGAATGGCGCGCATTGTAGCATGGGGTCGTGGATGGCGTCATGTTGGGACTGCTTTTGGGTTATACTGGCGCTGTGGGGGCTGGTCTTCTGGGTTTTAATGAGGATGAAGATGAATAAGCGTTTGCTTCTGATTTTGATGGTGCTGTCCCCGATCTTGCTTACCGCCTGTAGCATGGCGAGCGGGGGCGGGCCGCTGGCGACTGTCTATACGGGCCAGAGCACACATTACTACCCGACGGCATTTCAGCCCACCTTCGCGGCAGCTACGCAGGTGCTGGGGCAAATGCATTGTGTCATTCTCCATACCGAAAGTGTGGGCACCTCCCCCCAAGGCGGGGTTATTCATGCGCGTAACGGGCACATGCTGGTGGATGTAACGATCATGCCGAAGGGTCCGCAGGTTACTGCGGTGGCCACGCGTTTTGGTCTGCTGGGCAGTGCTCAGGATGATCAGCATTTTCACATTTTGCTGAAAGCAGCGCTGGGCCTGGGATGATTCCGTAATCGGTGGCCGCCCCTTGTCAATCTTTCGGGGTGGCCCTATCATCGTCCATAAGTCCTCACTTCTTCTGGGAATGCATTGCAGAACCTGTACATCAAGACTTACGGCTGTCAGATGAATGAGTATGACTCCGAGCGCATGGCTGATGTGCTGGCGGTCAGTCATGGGTTGCATCTGGTGGACGATCCAGTGCTCGCTGATGTGCTCCTGCTCAATACCTGTTCCATCCGTGAAAAAGCCGCAGACAAAGTGTTTACCCAACTGGGTTTTTGGCGTTCTTTCAAGGAGCGGCGTCCGGAGTTGGTGATCGGGGTTGGGGGCTGTGTGGCCAGTCAGGAGGGGGAGCGCTTGCGGCGGCGGGCACCCTATGTTGACTTGGTGTTCGGGCCACAAACGCTGCATCGCTTGCCGGATTTGCTGGATGCCTGTCTGGCCGAGCGCCGTCCGCAGGTGGATGTCGCCTTCCCGATGCTGGAGAAGTTTGATCACCTGCCGCAACGGCCCGGTCGTGACGGCGCTACCGCTTTCGTCACGATTCAGGAAGGTTGCGATAAATTCTGTACCTTCTGTGTGGTACCTCATACCCGGGGGCGAGAATATAGCCGCCCCATGCCCGACATCCTGCGGGAGACGCGTACGCTGGTAGATCAGGGGGTGCGCGAGATCACTCTGCTGGGCCAAAACGTTAATGCCTATCGGGGTGCGACGGGATTGGTAGGTGAGGGTGGCCTGGCCGATCTGCTGGCACGCCTGGCGCGAATTCCCGGTTTACTGCGCTTGCGTTATACCACGTCCCATCCCAGTAACCTGGATGACGAATTGATTGCTGCGCATGCCAATATTGAGATACTGGCACCGCACCTGCACCTGCCGGTACAAAGTGGTTCTGACCGTATTTTGCGGCGTATGCATCGCAAGCATACGGTTGAGCAGTATTTAGATAAAATTGAACGTCTGCGTGTCGCGCGTCCCGGTATTCAGATTTCCTCGGATTTTATCGTGGGTTTTCCGGGCGAAACCGATGCGGATTTTGCCGCGACTATGGAGTTGATTGATGCGGTGCGTTTTGATCAATCGTTCTCCTTCAAATACAGCCAGCGCCCCAATACGCCGGCACTGAAGCTGAAAGACAGCGTGCCCGAAGCTGTCAAGGATGCGCGGCTGGCGGTATTACAGGGGCGGATCAACGGGCTGGCGCAGGGTTACGCGCAAGCCTTGGTGGGTACGCGGCAGGCAGTATTGATGACAGGACCATCGCGCCGCGATCCGCAGCAACTGACGGGCAAGACCGCCTGCAATCGCTCAGTCAATATGGCGGGGTCTATGGATTGGGTCGGACAGATGCTGGATGTCGAAATTACGGCAGCGCTGCCCAATAGTCTGCGCGGGCGTGTGGTGCATGCGGCACCGGCGAGCCAGCGCCTTGCCGTATAGCCCCATGGAGCCTCCCGGTAAGACGCTGAGTGTAAGTCACGGCGATTTCATCGCTGAGCAGGCGAGCGCGGCGATGCTCTCCGAACTGTCCGGCGAACTGGACAGCCATATCAAACAGATCGAGTCACGCTTAGGGGTGGTGATCCTGCCCCGCGGCACGCGCTTTCATATCACCGGACCAGCCGTTTCTGTGCAGGTCGCGCAGGATGTACTCTCCCATCTTTATACTCAGGTACGCCAAGGGCGCTCGCTGTCCAGTCATTGGGTGCACCATAGCATCCAGAATGTGCAACTGGAGGCGGGCGTTACGGCGGTGGAGTCTTTCGGCGTACAGACCCTCAAAGGGATGATTCGTGGTCGCGGGCAACGGCAGCGCCGTTATCTGGAGTCTATCCGCCACAATGATCTCACCTTCGGCATTGGCCCAGCCGGTACGGGCAAGACCTATCTCGCAGTCGCTGCAGCGGTGGAGCAGATGGACAGCAATCAGGTGCGGCGTCTGGTGCTGGTCCGCCCAGCCGTAGAAGCGGGCGAACGTCTGGGTTTTCTGCCGGGATCCCTGAGCGAAAAAGTCGACCCTTATCTCCGTCCGCTTTACGATGCCCTCCATGAAATGCTGGGTTATGAGAAAGTGGCTAAGCTAATGGAACGGCAGGTGATTGAGGTGGCGCCCCTCGCCTACATGCGCGGACGTACCCTCAACGATGCCTTCATCATCCTCGATGAGGCGCAGAATACCACCCCGGAACAAATGAAAATGTTCCTGACCCGGATGGGTTTCGGTGCCAAAGTCGTGGTAACCGGCGATGTGACTCAGGTGGATCTGCCGCGTGGGCAGCTTTCCGGGCTGGTGCAGGTCATGGATGTGCTCGGCGATATGCCGGGTGTGGATATGGTGTTTTTTGAAAGTGCCGATGTAGTCCGTCATCCACTGGTGGCCCGGATTGTGGAGGCTTATGACCGCTTCGGAGCGAAGACATGAGCCGTCTTTATTTGCGCATGGCTGTGGATGATGCTGTTGCGGCCTTGCCCCTGCCGTCCCGCGCTGAGGCGCGCCGCTCGATATTGCAGGCGCTGTCCGCTCCTTCGGCGCGGGCATCTGCGGATGACTGGATCTGCGATCTATCCCTGACTTTTGTGGACGATACCGAAATTGCCGCCCTGAACGAGGGATATCGGGGCAAGGCAAGGCCGACCAATTGTTTGTCCTTCCCGCAGGATGCGCAGCTGCCCATGTTCCGCCGCGATTTACTGGGTGATATTGTTATCGCGCCAGCGGTGGTGATGCGTGAGGCCGTCGAGCAGGGCAAGCACCTGCGCGATCACTATCGTCATCTGCTCATTCACAGTACCCTCCACCTCCTTGGCTATGATCATGAAGTGGCCGCCGAGGCGCAGGAGATGGAGGCGCTGGAAACCCGATTGCTGGCTGAAATGGGTGTGGCCGACCCTTACCTGAACCAAATGCATGAGTGAAGATCGAAGTAGCCAGGAACGACCACGGGGCTGGTGGGAACGTTTTACCCAGTCCTTGCGTGGCAATGTGGAAGATCAGGATACCCTGCTAGAACTGGTCCGCGAGGCGGGCGAGCGGCAGATCATCGACGCGGAAGCGGCGCGGATGGTGGACGGAATTTTCCGCATGGGTGAGCTCACAGTGCGGGATGTGATGATTCCTCGGCCACAGATGGAAGTGATCGAACTGGATATGCCTTTAGCAGAGATTATTGCCCATGTGTCCGAGGTGGGGCACTCGCGTTTTCCAGTGGTGGGGGATGACCGCGATGATGTGCGCGGCATTCTCTTGGCCAAAGATCTGTTGCGGGGTTGTCGGGGTGACATGCCGACGCTGCGACTGGCGGAATTGCTCCGTCCGGCGACTTTTATCCCTGAAAGCAAGCATCTGGATCACTTGCTCTACGAGTTCCGCACGGGTCGGCACCACATGGCCGTGGTGGTAGATGAGTATGGCGGTGTCGCCGGGCTGATCACCATTGAGGATGTGCTGGAAATCATCGTCGGTGAAATTGAGGATGAATACGATATTGATGAGGATGTGATGATCGCGCCGCGGGAGGATGGTGATTTTCTGGTTAATGCTTTGATTCCACTGGAAGAATTTAACACACGCTTTGTGGCGCAGATGGCGGATGGTCATGCCGATACCCTGGGCGGATGGGTAGCGACGCGCTTAGGGCATGTGCCACGTATGGGTGAAGTAATTGAAGAGGGGAATTTGCGGCTGGAGGTATTGCGAGCGGATCGTAAGCGGGTGCAGATTTTGCGGGTGACACCGCCGCGCAGTGCATCTCTGCCGGAAACGGCGCCTCAAGATAGCGCGTGAAGGGTGGCGCGCTGAAAAAGCCGCACTTTCCCGCGCGGCTTCTAGCTGCGTTGATTTTGGGTGTAGCCTGGCCCTTGGCCTTTGCGCCCTTTGCTTTGTGGTCGCTGGCCATCGCCCTGCTTTTTGGCCTGTTTTGGCTGGCGGTCACCGAGGAGCGTCCGCACCGTGCAGCCGCCCTGGGCACCGCTTTCGGTTTTGCGGCTTTTGCGGCGGGAACCAGCTGGATCGCCATTACCCTGCATAATTTTGCCAACATGGATTGGGCATTGGCTGATGGGGCCGTCGCTTTGCTAGCGGCTTGTTGTGCCGTCTATGCGGCGCTGGCCTTATGGTTGGCCACCCGCTTTTTTGTCGGCAATGCCCGGTTGCTGGCCCTGCCGGTGTTGTGGGTTTTTGGGGAATGGGCGCGGGCACGTCTCTTTACAGGTTTCCCCTGGCTGGCGACGGGATATACCCAGACCTATGCCTCCCTCGGCGGTTTTGCGCCCTGGCTGGGGCAGTACGGAGTGGGGCTGGCGACCGCCGGGGTGGCGGCCATCCTGGTCTATATGCTGCAACGGCGGCAGTCCCGTCATGTACTGATGGGTGGCGTCGCCTCGCTCCTCGTGATTTTCGGCGTGGCCATGGCGGCGGCTTCGGTGTCCTTCACCCATCCCGCAGGCAAACTGCTGCGGGTGACTTTGCTGCAGGGTAATATTCCCATCACTGAGAAGTGGAATGCTGGTAAAATCAGCGATATTTTGCATCACTACGTTGATCTGATCTTGCAGACACCGCCGGATACCCAATTGATCGTCCTGCCGGAAACGGCCTTCCCCATTTTTCAGACGGAAATTCCGGGCCTGATTGCGCAATTGCAGCAGTGGTCAGCGATGCACCATAAAATCCTGCTCATCGGTATTCCCGAAGATGCGGGCCACAAGTATTACAATGCAGCCATGGAAATTGATGGCAAGGCTCCCTTGCGTTGGTACCAGAAAGAGCATCTGGTGCCTTTTGGGGAATACATCCCGATGCCGAGCCTGCTCGCGCCGCTGGTGCATCATTTTTTACCGGGACTGGGGAGTTTTTCTCCCGGGCATGGGCCTTATGTTTTGCCCGTAGATGGACAGAAAGCCGGTATAACCATCTGTTATGAAGAGTCCTTCTCCCGGGATGTGCGCAAGGGTGTAGAGGAGGGTGCCACTTTTCTTTTGAATATCAGTGATTATGCCTGGTATGGCCATAGCATCGCCGCAGCGCAAAGCCTGCAAATGGCGGCGATGCAGTCCTTGCAGGAGCAGAAGCCCGATGTCCGTGCGACCAATACGGG
Source organism: Acidithiobacillus sp. (assembly GCF_027322205.1). Taxonomy (GTDB): domain Bacteria; phylum Pseudomonadota; class Gammaproteobacteria; order Acidithiobacillales; family Acidithiobacillaceae; genus Acidithiobacillus. The sequence continues at coordinate 6,529 of NZ_DAHVHY010000036.1, read as the reverse complement.
CATTACCGCCCTGATCTCGCCGCATGGACGGGTGCTTTCGCAATTACCCCAGTTTGTGGTGGGTACCCTGAATGGGGCCATTCAGCCGATGGCTGGAGAAACGCCTTACGGGCGCTGGGGCAGTTTCCCCTATCTGCTGTTCAGCTTGATTCTGCTGCTGGTGGCCGTCGTCTTCAGTCGCCAGCAATCATCATCTCGTCGATGAGGATAGAGGGGCAACCGGTATTGCCGTGGATGAGCATATCACTACCCACCACGCTCATGCCCTGGAACATGGCCTGCAAGGTGCTGGCGATGGTGATCTCTTCAACGGGATATTGAATCTCCCCGTGCTCGACCCAGAAGCCGGCTGCGCCCCGTGAGTAGTCGCCGGTCACCATGTTGATGCCGAAGCCGATGAGTTCGGTAACTAGTAGGCCGCGCCCCATCTGCCGGAGCAGGCCCTCTAGGGAGGTGTCTCCGGGTTGCAGGGTGAGATTGTGGATGCCGCCGGCATTACCCGTGGTCTTCATGTTTAATTTGCGGGCGCTGTAGCTGTCGAGAATGTACCCTTCCAATACACCACCGGCGATAATGTCGCGGTTTTGGGTGGCGACGCCTTCGCCATCGAAACTGCTGCTGCCCAGTCCTCGCCGTCGTAACGGTTCTTCATAAATGCGGATGTGTTCCGGGAAAAGCTGCTTGCCGAGACTGTCGACCAGGAAGGAGCTTTTGCGATACAGACTGCCGCCGCTGATGGCGCTGGCGAGGTGGCCGATGACACTGGATGCGATCTGATTTTCAAAAAGTACCGGGGCTTTGGTAGTGGCTACCTTACGGGCATCCAGTCGGCGCAGAGCCCGCTGTGCTGCTGTTTTGCCGATAGCTTCCGGTGTTGCCAGGGCATCAGCGGCGCGGGCTACATCGTACCAGTAGTCCCGTTGCATGCCGCCTTTGCTGTCTTCGGCAATGACCGAGCAGGACAGGTTATGCCGTGAGGAACGGCTGTTGCCCATGAAACCCAGGCTATTGCCATAGACCGACGTGCCCTCGCCAGTGCCGAGGCTGCCGCCTTCGGAGTTGTGGATGCGCGGATCGCTATCGCGAGCGGCCGCTTCACAGCGGCGTGCCAGATCAGCGGCGGTGTCGGCATCTATGGACCAGGGATGATAGAGGTCCAGATCCGGGAAGTTTTTGGCGAAAAGTTCGGGATCGGCGAGCCCGGCAAAAGGGTCTGCCGCCGTATGCCGGGCAATGGTGAGTGCCGCTGAAACCGTCTCTGACAAGGCCTTGCGGGAAAAGTCGGAAGTGGAGGCACTGCCTTTGGACTGGCCCAGATAGACAGTGACCCCCAGCCCCTTGTCCTGATGGTATTCGATAGACTCGACTTCCCCCAGACGCACGGTTACCGACAAGCCTTTGCCGGTGCTGGCGGAAGCCTCCGCCGCACTGGCGCCCTGTTCGCGGGCAAGGCTCAACACGTCGTCAACAATCTGGGTCAGTGTGCCGGTATCGAAGGTGGAGTGGGGGGCTTGGCTCATGAGGTGTTTTCCCGCAGATAATGAAGTAATCGCTCCATCTTACCCCCAAGCTTCAGGGCAGGGGAAGCTTGGGACCGGTTCGGATGCTCCTGCGCAAGACGTTCTTATGTCTGCTAATCTCCAGTGCCGAGCGTGAAAGCCTTTAGTTATAGAGTAAGCGCGCGTCACCTGCTCGTGTATTTTCACGCTTGACAATGGTGCTTTGCTTCACTAGATTGCAACAAGGTTGCATTAAAAGATGGTGCTTGTCTGCAGGTCATGATGTCCGCCTCCGAGGATTTGTCCATGATTCCATTTAATCATCAGAAAGCATGGATCCGTTCGATACCTAACCATTGCTTACGAAGCCGAGTGACTGTTCTGATGCCACTAATCGCTTTATTTGCCGGGCTGGGCATGACACAGGTGGTGGTTGCAGCGACGATTCATGCGGTGGGCGTAGAAAATGAATATGCTAATGTAATCGGCCAGATCGGCGGGAAATATGTCACTGTCAGCGCGATTGAAAGCAATCCTGATACTGACCCCCATACTTTTGAAGCCAGCCCTGCCGTGGCTCGCGAAATGGTTGGGGCGCAGATTGTGGTCCGTAATGGCATAGGCTACGACAGCTGGGCCAAAAAGATTCTTGCGGCCGACCCTAATCCCAAGCGCAAAGTGATTGTGGTTCAGGATTTGCTTCACCTGCCGGAAAGCACCAAAAACCCCCATCTCTGGTACAAACCAGAGACTATGCCTGCGGTCGCCGAGGCGGTTGCCCAGCGCCTGACGGAGCTGGATCCGGCTCGTGCCGCTTATTTTGCCGCCAATGTGCGCAAGTTTGACGTTTCTCTGAAGCCCTGGTACCAGGTTATCGCCAGATTCAAGGCCCGGTTTGGTGGCACGCCGGTAGCCGTGACAGAGCCTGTTGCAGACTACCTGTTGCAGGCTGCAGGTTGCGACATCAAAACACCTTGGAATTTGCAGGCCGCCATCATGAATGGTACTGACCCGGCGCCGCAGGATGTGGGTATTCAGAACCAGCTCATCAAGCACCATCAGATCAAGATCTTCGTCTATAATCAGCAGGTGACGGATTCGTTGACGGCTTCTTTTCTGAGTAAGGCGAAAGCAGAGAATATCCCTGTGGTCGGTGTCTATGAGACTATGCCGACGGGCTACAGTTATCAGTCCTGGATGCTGGCGGAAACCAATGCCCTGCGTAATGCCGTGGAGCGCGGTATGTCGACGACCGTGCTGAAGTAGTCCGGCATTGGCAATGTCTGATCCGGTACTTTCGGTTGCTCATCTTTCGGTAGATTTGGGCGGCCGCAGCATTTTACGGAATGTCAGTTTTGATCTTTACCCCGGTCAGCTCTGCGCCCTGATCGGTGAGAATGGGGCGGGCAAAACAACCCTGCTGCGTAGCCTGCTGGGCCTGACGGCGCACCGCTCTGGGCAGGCCCTGATTGATGGCGCACCGGCTGATCAGCGTCGCGCCCTGGTGGGTTATGTGCCCCAGAAAATTGCCTTTGACCCGGACGTCCCCCTGCGGACCCGTGATTTGGTGCAGTTGGGGCTGGATGGGCATCGCCTTGGTCTGCCGCTGTTTCTCGGCCGTAAAAAGGCCTTGGTGGATCAAGCGTTGCACGCGGTCTGGGCCGAAGCCTTTGCCGACCAGCGGGTTGGAGAACTCTCCGGCGGTCAGCAACAGCGGGCGGTGATCGCCCATGCTTTGGTGCGTCAGCCGCGTTTGCTGATTCTCGACGAGCCCTTGGCCAATCTGGATTTTGGCAGCGCCAATGCGCTGGTGACATTGCTTGGTACGTTGACTCGCACCCAGCAGATTGCCGTGCTGGTGACTGCCCATGATATGAATCCACTCTTACCCGTTATGGATCGCCTGGTGTACCTGGTGGGGGGGCAGGCTGCCACCGGCAGTGTGGAGGAGGTGGTGCAGCCTGATGTGTTGAGTAAGCTCTATGGTTACCCGGTAACGGTATTGCGGCATGGGCGGCGGATACTCGTGCTACCCGATGCCGTCGCTGAAGATGCTGAGACATGCACGGCGTCGCATGTGCCGCATCCGGAAAAGGCTGATTAACGCCATGTGGAACCTTTGGATGCTTTTGGAAAATTCCGGTTTCTTCAGTAGTGAACCGGTGCAAACCGCGCTGATCGTGGGGACTTGCGCAGCGCTGGTCTCCGCGGTGATCGGCGTGTTTACCATATTGCGCGGCAATGCCTTTGCCGGACATGCCCTGGCCGACGTGAGCAGCGCCGGTGGGGCGGCCTCCTTTCTGCTGGGCATCAATCCCTTGCTGGGCTTTCTGGGTATGGCCTGGATTGCGGCCTTCGGCATGGAGTTTCTTGGTGTACGCAAGGTGCGGGAGCGCGATCTTGCCACGGGCATTGTTCTGGGGGCGGGGTTGGGCCTGTCGGCGCTCTTTCTCTATTTGGATGTGACTACTACCAGCACTACGGGTGCAGCGGTATCGGTGATGTTTGGCTCCATGTTTGCGATTCCGCAGAGCCTTATCGGTCCTGCGTTGGTGGCCTCCGCCGGGGTGTTTTTGCTGGTGGGTCTGCTCTACCGGCCAATGATGCTTACGGCAGTGGACCCTGATCTGGCGGCTGCGCGGGGCATTTCTCTGCGTTGGATCGGCCTGCTGCAACTACTGGCGCTGGGTCTGGCAGTGGCGGTCTGCGCTTTGGCGATCGGCGCAGTGCTGGCGACGGCTTTGCTCATTGGTCCGGCAGGTGCGGCTATTCGTTTGAGCCGACGTCCGGCGCAGGCGATATTCTGGGCTATGGCTATTGGCCTGACAGCAGTCTGGGGTAGCATCTGGATGGCTTATGAAAGTTACTACTGGTTTTCCGGTAATGCCTGGCCGGTGAGTTTTTTCGTAGTGACTCTGGTGTTTCTGTTTTATCTGACGGCGGTACTGGTGGCTAAGGTGATGGGTTTGTCGGCGCGCCAGAAACCGGTCATCTGGCCGCACTGTGAGGCATAAGGCATGTTCTCCAGTTTTATGATCAATACCTGGATCGCCAGCACTGCCATTGCCTTTGTCGCGGCTTTCGTCGGATTTTTTGTGGTGACCCGGCGCTCGGCTTTTGCCGCCCATGCCCTGCCGCTGGGAGCCTTTCCGGGGGCGGCGGCAGCCAACCTGATGGGGATCAATCCATTGATCGGAATGCTTATTTTTGTCGGAATGGGGGTTTTTCTCCTGCGCCAGTTGGTGCGCATGGGGCGCCGCGATGTGGGCACGGGGCTGGTGCTGGTGCTGTTTCTGGGGGTGGGTGCGTTGTTGCTCAGTATGACCAGCGAGTATGCGCCGGCTGTATTTTCTTTGCTTTTCGGCGAGGTGCTGGGGGTCAGCGACGCCGATTTGTGGCCCATACTGGGCATCTGCGTGTTGGTGGTCGTGGGCATCGCTCTGTATTTTCGGCCGCTCTTGCTGGATTCGACTTTTCCCGATCTGGCGGCCTTGCAGGGGATCCGCGCCGCACGGATGGATCTGGTGTTTCTGACCCTGCTGGCCCTGGTGACTGCCACGGCTTTGCCGGTGGTGGGGGCCTTTCTGGTGTTCACCCTGCTGGTCGGCCCGCCGGCTGCCGCCCAGGCGTTGAGCGGCAATCCCATGCGTGTGCTGGTGCTATCCGTGATGTTTGCAGAGGGCTGCATCTGGAGTGCTATTGCGCTCTCTTACTGGACCAACTGGCCCATCGGTTTTTTTGTCGGGACCATTGGTGCGGGCTTGTTTATGGGGGCGCGTTCTTACCGGCACTGGAATCAGCGGCAGCGCAATTTCTTAGTGGTATAGCTACGCAATGAACGGGGTGCGAATCCGTCTGTTAATGTTTAGTGACTCACCCGGAGTTCTGGGGGAAGCCTATCCCGAGTGGCTGCAGGATGACCAGCTTGAGGTCAGTGCTGGTCGCAGGCAATAAGGTGCTTTGCTCGTAAACCACCTGCCCCTGCTGCGGATGCTGAAAAACCCGCCTGCCACCCTCCCGTTCGACGACATCCTGAGCGGACCAGAGCTGGGCAAAAATCGGGCTGCTTTGCTGAAAATGCCGGATGTGGCGCGCCAGTTGCGGATCATCCAGGTGTTTACCCACATCGGCACGAAATTCTGCGATGATTCGCCGGGTACGACCTTCCCAGTCGGCGACGAAGTCACGGGCCACGGGATTGAGCAAGAGGAATTCCAGCAGATTAGGGGGAGGATGGTCCGGTGTTGGGGATGCACCCAGCCAGTCGATAAAATGTGCTGCTGCTGCGGGATTCCAGGCGATCGCATTCCAGTAGCGATCCAGCACATAGGCAGGCGTATCCAGGGCTTGTACAATGCGCAGTACGGCATGTGGGGGCTGGGCATGGGCTTTGTCGGCATTGGGGTCAGCACGCCCGGCCAGATTAAACAGATAAGCGCGTTCGGCTTCAGAAAGCTGCAAGGTCTGACTCAGGCGGTCCAGTACGGCAGCAGAGGGCTGGACCGGGCGGCCTTGCTCTATCCAGGTGATCCAGGTACTGCTGATACCACAGAGCAAGGCCAATTCCTCACGGCGCAGACCCTGGGTGCGCCGTCGCCCCTGGATGCCGAGGCCAGCCTGCTGTGGGGTGACTTTCTCGCGGTGACGGCGGATGAAGTCGCCGAGGAGCGGCGAATTGCTGGTCATAGACAGACGGTCAGCACACTTGAAAGCGTATTATCCTGCGGACCCGGGCTGGCCTGTCTGACCCCCAGACTATTGCCCCACTTCTTGATCGAAAGCCTGGTTTCCATAGCCACTCCAGCCATATCTATAATTTCAAGTGTAAACATGGCCGGAGTGGGATTCAACGGAGCCCTTATGGTAGAAAATATACCAGTATAACTTGTCATATTGTACCAGTTTAATAAGAATCGTAGGATGCGTTCACTCCGTTAAAAACGACAGCATAAGGATTGATCATGGACCAGCAAAAATTGGTAGATGCACAGTTTGGTGTCGCCGCAATGGATTACCTGCAGAGCCCTACC